>CAYOIU010000176.1:0-8231 GCA_964404085.1 uncultured Desulfobacteraceae bacterium
TAGCCCGGGTCAAGGCGGTGGAATGGGACCCCAAGCCCTTTCCCAAGCAGGTGGAGCCGGCCTATCTGTTGAACACCCGGGCCAGGGTGCAAAAGACCTGGGAGCGCATGCAGTCCCGCAGGAAAGCCTCCGAGTAACCGGCGTCACCGCCTCGGATCTAACCCCGTCTGTGGTCGGGAATATATCACGTGTGATCAGAGGCCGAGGTAGGTCTTGCGGATGACTTCATTTTCGAGCAACCGGACGCCCATACCCTCGGCGATGATCTTTCCTGAGGAGAGGACGTAATTCCGGGTCGCCATTTCGAAGACCGCACCGATCTCCTGTTCCACCAGGAGCATGGTGATCCCGAGCTGACCGATTTCCGCGATTTTCTTGAAAACATCTTTCCTCAGTTTGGGGGAGAGACCCGTTGAGGGTTCGTCAATACAGAGGAGCCTGGGCTCGGACATCAACGACCTTCCGATGGCGAGCATCTGCTGCTCCCCGCCTGAAAGCTTTCCCGAGATCTGATTCGACCGGTGGTGAAGCACGGGAAACAGAGCGTAGACCTTTTCGAGGTTTTCCTGGACCTTCTGCTTGTCTTTGAGCAGATAAGCGCCGGCACGAAGATTTTCCAGGACCGTCATTTCACGG
Source organism: uncultured Desulfobacteraceae bacterium (assembly GCA_964404085.1). GTDB lineage: Bacteria > Desulfobacterota > DSM-4660 > Desulfatiglandales > Desulfatiglandaceae > CAYUCJ01. The sequence goes on from CAYOIU010000176.1 coordinate 637, forward strand.
AAAGGCCTTCTTCTCTCCGGACAATGAATCAGTCCCCTCTTGGTGATCTCATAGGCCGGGACCTGATCGATTCTCTCCCCGGCAAAAGTGATCGTGCCCTGCAGGGTGATGTCCCCCTGGGTAGATCTCCGGGTGATCTCCCGCTCCCACGCTACCAGTCCCGTAATGGCCCTGAGAAGGCTTGATTTTCCGGCGCCGTTCGGACCCACAAGCCCGACTATCTCCCCTTCATCCACGCCCATACTCAGGTCGTTGATGAGCATGGCCCTGTCATAGCAAACGGTCAGATTGGCAACTTCCAGCAGCAAGCCTATATGCCTCCTTCCCCAAGGTACGCCTCGATCACTTGCGGATTGTTCACTACTTCCAGGGGGACCCCATCTGCAAGGAGAGTGCCGAAATTGAGGACGATAATCCGGTCCACAATTTTCATCAGTTGTTGGAGCTTGTGTTCGACGATGATCAAGGCCGGGCCCTCGCTATGCAGGCGGCCGAAGCGCCCGCCCTTATGAAGCCGCTTGATGGATTTGGCCATGAGTTCCGTCTCACTCGGGCTCAACCCTCCGAAGGGTTCGTCGAGCAGCAGCAATTCGGGTTCCGTGGCGATGGCACGGGCCACTTCCAACCGTTTGAGATCCCCTTGGGACAGGGTGGAGGCCCTTTCCAGGGACATATCCGAGATCCCCGCGAATTCCAGGGCGTCCATGGCCTTGGCTTCGACTCTTTTTACCCATTCACCGCTCTTCATGGCCCGCGGGGAAAGACACGAAACCATGACATTGGCAATGATGGGCAGGCGGCGGAACGGCCTCATGTTCTGGAAAGTGGAAGCAATCCCCATGTTCACTATTTTCCAGGTTTTCAGTCCCACGATATCCTTTCCCTTGAATCGCACGTCCCCTTCGCTGGGCTTGAGGATACCGTTAATGAGACGCAGCAGGGTGGTTTTGCCCGCCCCGTTCGGGCCGATCAGCCCGATGATTTCCTTCCTTTCCATATGAAAGTGGACGTTGTTGACGGCGCGAAGGCCGCCGAAGTCCTTGCTCAGCGCGTTCACTTCAAGGAAGGGTGCAGCCATTTCACGCTTCCCCCGCTTCTTCCCTGAGTTCGCGGCGAGAGATCTTTCCCACATCGGTCTTGGGCAATTCCCCCCTGAGCTCGACAATCTTTGGTACCTTGTAGTGCGCCAGGTTTTTCTTGCAGAATTCGATAATTTCCTCTTCGGATATCTTGCCCCTGGCGTCGCTCTCGAGGACCACATAGGCCTTGATCACGTTGCCCACCTTGGGATCGGGCACACCCACAACCCCGGCGGCCTTGATCTTGGGGTGCTGATAGAGCACTTCCTCCACATGCCTGGCGAAGACGGAATACCCTTTATGTTTGATGAGGTCTCGTTTGCGGTCAAAGAAGTGAAAATACCCCTCTTCGTCCATGCTGACGAGATCTCCGGTCCGTAGCCATTTTTCGCCATCGATCTCCACGAAGGTCTCGGCCGTCCCTTCCGGCCGCTTCCAGTAACCCTGCATAATGTTGGGACCGTTCAGGATCAATTCCCCCACTTCGCCGACCGGCATGAAATCCGTGCCCGCATGGTCGATGATAGCCGCCTTCATCCCCGGAATGGGAACGCCGAAAGAGCCCTTTTTGGGCCTGTCAACGGGGCTTGAATGGCTGACGGAAGTGGTCTCGGTCATGCCGTAGCCTTCAACGATCCTAGAACCTGTTCTCTTCTCCCACGCGTCGATGGTGGAATCGTGAAGAGTGTCGGCCCCGCAGAGAATGAGCTTCAGTCGCTTCCAGTTGACCCGATCCGTCTTCTCGTAGTCTTTCAGGTACTCGAACATGGTGGGAACCCCGTAGAAGGCGGAGGCCTGATACCGGGATATGGCCGAGAGGATTTCGTCGATATCCGGCGTGGTGAAAAGAACCAGCGTCAGACCCTGGGCCAAGCCACTCAGCATGACCACCACCTGGCCATAGATGTGGAAAAAAGGCAGGAAGGCCATGGACACGTCGTTCCCCTCCTCAAAATAGGGCCAGAAGCTTATGACCTGGGCCTGCGCCGCCATCATGTTACGGTGGGTGAGAACGGCCGCTTTGGGCAGGCCGGTGGTGCCTCCGGTATAGGGCAGGGCGGCAATGTCTTCTGCAGGATGGATGACGACCTGCGGGGGCTCGGGCGGGTAGTTGCTGATCAGTTCCTGGAAGGGGATCAGCCCGGCTTCCTTGATTTCCTCGGCGGTGGGTACATGCATGCCGCCGTACGCCTTGGCCATGGCGCTCTTTCCGAACCATTTCTTCAGTGAGGGGAGATACTCTCCGACGCTCGTGATGATCACGTTGTCCAGTTTGACTCCGGCTTTCTCCAGGTTGTCATAGAGGAGGTCCTGGCAGACCGCTGTCCGGGCATCGCTGTCTTCCAGCTGATGTTTGACTTCCTTGCTGGTGTACACCGGGCTGATGGGTGTTACCTTGGCCCCCAGTTTGAGGGCGGCGAAATAGGCAATCACGAATTGGGGACAATTCAACAAATAGAGCGCCACCGTATCACCCTTCTTGACCCCGTGGCCGGAAAGACCGGCGGCAAAGCGATCGACGAGTTCCTTGAGCTGCCCATAGCTGATCTTTTTCCCATAAAAGATCAATGCCGCATGGTCGTTGTATTTATCCGCCACCTGATCGAAGAGCTCCGGTACGGATATTTCCGGAATATCCAGCGCTTCCGGTACACTTTCGGGGTAGTATTCCAGCCAGGGTTTGGACATATAAGCCTGTTTCGTATCCATACTTCTCCATCCTACATTGATTCAGTGATGCTTCTCCCAAACCATCCTCAGCTCGAAGAACAGAGCTAGTCCAGGGAAGCCGTGCATGCGCGGCAGGTCTTCCGGATGGCCGCGTTTCTGAGCTTGCACCTGGGGCACTCCTTCTCTATCTTGTCCCGGATCCAGGGGATCAGGCCCTCGGGCATGTAGAGCAGGATGAGGAGGATAATCGCAGCGAACATTAAGGTTCGATACTGGGACCAGAATTGGAGAAACTCCAACAGGGGAAAAAGAATAAAGACTGCGGCCGCCGGGCCGTAGATGGTGGCCATGCCACCGAACACGCCCCAGATGACCACGGTGAACGACATGGACACTTCCAGGGTGGAGGGGCCGGCGATGCGCATGAAGTGGGCGTAAAGGCCGCCCGAAATGCCGGCGAAAAAACCGCTCAGGCAGAATGCCAGGAGCTTGTAGCGGGTCGTATTGATGCCCGCGGTCCGGACGGCCAGCTCATCCTCCCGGATCGCATGGAAAATAATGCCGGTGTTCGAGTCGGTGATCTTCCACATCAGGGCGCACAGGCCGAGCATCAGCAGGCCCGTAATATAGTAGTTGGCGATATGAGAATGGCTGAGACGGGCGAATCCCGATATGCCCAGCTCTCCTCCCGTCAGGTCGGGCAGCGCGTAGACGATCCCCAGGAGGATGATGGGGAAGGCCAGTGTCGTCAGAGCGAGATAGACACCCCTCAATCTCAGGCAGGGTATCCCGATGATCAGGCCTGTAACCACGGCGCCCAGGGCACCCAGGGGGATGCTCCCCCAAGGGGGGATGTGGAAGTGGAGGTTCAAGAGTGCGGCCGTATAGGCGCCGACGCCGAAGAAGAGGGCATGCCCGAAATTCAACTGGCCGGTAAATCCGGAAAGAAGATCCCAGCTGGCTGCAAGGATCGCGAAGATATTCGTCAGGATCATAATGCGGAGCAGATAGGGATCAGTGGAAATCGCCGGAAACAAGAGGACGAACAAGAAGAAAAGCAGCACCGCGACCCGGCTCGGAAGGACCAGAATTTCACCCCTGAAGATCGAGTAAAGTTTTCTCAGGTAAAAGCCAAGTGGCCCCATGTCTATCTCTCTTCCTCGAAGGCGACGCCGAACAGGCCTTCAGGTCTGATGAGCAGCACCAGAATCATGATGGATAAAGCGACGGGGCCTTTCAGAAAGGCGCCCTTTGGTATCAGGAAGACAACCAGTGCCTCCGCGAAACCCATCATATAGGCCCCCACGAAACTTCCCTTGATGCTGCCAAGCCCTCCGAGGACCACGACCGCCATCATCATAACCAGGGGATCCGTCCACATGAACGGGCTCAAAATGGTGAGGGGAACGACCACCGCACCCGTCAGGGCGGCCAGTCCGACGGATATCCCCATGACAATCATGGTCACCCGGCTCTCGTTCATCCCCATCAGATTGGCCACTTCCCGGTCTTCGGCCGTCGACCGGATGGCCAGCCCCAATCTCGTCTTCATGAGCAGGATCCAGAGTGCTGCCAGGGTCAGGAGAACAACGATGAACGTCAGCAGCTGCTGGTAAAACACCTTGACCCCCAGCAGCACAAAATACCCGCCGATCAGAGAAGGCACGCTCAGGAAGGAGCCGCTGAAGAGGAGCAGCATGACTTCCTGCATGGCGATGGCCAGAGCGATGGTGCCGATCAGGACCGCTGCCTGATGTTCCCTGATGGGCTTGATGAAGAGCATATACACGATCAGGCCCAGCAGCGTCACCAGAAGGACGGCCGCGACCATTGCGGTGACGGGGTTCAAGCCCATCTTCCCGGTGATGAAGAAGATGCAGTACGCCGCCATCATGTAGAAGCCGGTGTGGGCGATGTTGACGATCCGGGCCACCCCGAAAATAAGGGAAAAGCCGATAGCGAGAAGGGCGTACATGCTGCCGCTGATCAGACCGCTGATGAGGATATTGACCGCCATATCACCTCGATGAGCTTTTCACAGGCAGATGCTTGGGTCGCCTTCCCGCCGGATGAAACCATGAGGCGGGAAGGCACCCTCGTTGAAGGGAGTTACTTTTTGTACGCTTGAATGACCCACGGCGGGATCTTGTAAGGCACGATGCCCGTGTAGGTGACCTCGGGGGCGCCCTTGGCGGCAACCCAGTGGTAGGGCCAGACACCCATATTTTTTCCGTTCTGCCACTGGACACCCAGGGACGTCAGATAGCCTGGACCCCAGGTGAGGTCATGGGTTTGCCGACCCTTGTCGTCCACCATGTACTTGACCGTGCCCCCGCACGTTTTGTATACCCTTTTTTCCAGTATGGACACCAGCTTGTCTGCGTTGAGGGTCCCTGCCTGCTCGATGGTCGGGGCAAGGCTGTATAGGATGGCTGAATAGGTGTCGGCGGTATAGGTCGGCGTGACGCCGAACCGCTTCACGTACCCATCCACAAAAGGCTTGGTGAGCGCGTTATATTCCACACCTTGGCAATAGGTGTTCATGGTCATTACATAATCGCCCTTTTTCTGGGTGGCTTGCCAGAAGCCGTCTTTCTGCGCTTCCACGTTAATCCCCACCTGCACGGCCGGGATTTTCAGCTCGCCGGCCTGCCGGGCAAAGGTAATCCCCACGGAGGCCGAAAAGATGGTGAAGATCATCTCGGCATGGGAACTCTGGACGGCTGAAAGTATGGCGGTCACGTCCGTCGCCGTCTGGGAGGGCCGCCATACTCCCGCCACCTCCATTCCCATCTTCGGGATAACGCCCTGTGCCGCTTTGATCATGGGGTCCACCCACATGGCCTTTTCACCCACGACGGCGACTTTGACTTTGGGTATGCCCAGGGCCTTCTTCAGTATGGCGCCCACCGTGGCCATCTGAATAAAGCAGGTCGTTCCGAGATAGTGGTTATTGAAGGGCGTTCCACGGAAGAAGTATTTGTAGCGGCCATAATCGTCGGCCACCTTCTGGCAGAGTTCCACGGCCGCCGCACCGCAATCGATAAAGATTTTCTTGTAATCCATGGCAATGTCCTGCATCGCCAGGACGGCCTCCGATCGGAATCCCCCCACAATGAAATCCACCTTGTCCCTGGTGATGATCCGCTGCATGGCATTGGTCGCGTCGGTGATGTTCAAGAACTCGTTGGAATCGGCCTTTATCAGCTTGATCTTCATCTTCTTATTTCCGACCTGGATGCCCCCTTTGCCGTTGATCTTATCGGCTGCCATGAGGGCCCCGTTCCAGTGCCCCTTGCCTTGCATGAAATTCATCGGTCCTATGACGCCGATCTTAATGACATTCGCCCCCCATGAGGGAAACGTCATCCCCATGACCAGGCACACCACCACCAAAACAACTTCTCCAAAGGTGATTTTTTTCATAGCCCTTGCCTCCTTTCAAACCGTTATGGAATGAGGTTTTTGAGACCCGCCCGGGACATGGTAACGCACCCTTTCAGTTTCAGGCCGCGGCCGTTGTCTCGGGAGCTTTCAATGGAAAACAGTAACCATGGTACGGGATGATTTGTATTACCGGCATCGTCTGGAAGGCGCCGGGGCCGACGAATGGCCGGATATTGGAGATATTCGAAGCCTCATGCACGTTCGAGCAAGTATGGCCATGGAGGCGGCGAGCCACATGAGGCATGGGCGCCGGGTCCCGGGATCGCCGAACGGCACTTCTTTCGAAGTATGCTGTTGTTGTGGGTATCGTTTCAGTGCCCATTGCTCTGGCCCCACGGATTCGAAGAAGGAAAGGTCAACTCCTTATCACTTATGGATCATGCCTTTATTTATAAGGGGCGTCAAATGAAAAAGTCAAGAATTATGTTTGAGAATTTAATGACAGTATATAATTTTCTTGACCAGTTTTTATTCGGTGTAGTAAAAAACTAAATAAATCAAAGTCCCTCTAGAAATTGATAGTAAAGAACGAGGCATCAGCCGTGGAGATGAACGCCTTTTTTTGGGCGCCTCATCGGTCTCACCCCCTGCCCGGCAAGAAACGTCTATTGCCGGGCGGCGTTCAAGGAGAAGAAGATGGCGGTCCAGAGGAAGTCAACAATCCGGAAAGAAAAGATTCTGAAGGCGGCTGAACGAATATTCGCTCAAAAGGGGTTCCACGAGACAACCATCTCCGATGTGGCCCAGGAGGCCGGCGTCTCGGATGCCACGATTTACGAGTATTTTGTTTCCAAGGAGGAACTCCTGTTTTCCATCCCCGGAGAGACGGCGCGCAGGGGAAAGGAAGTCATCGAGCTTCACCTCAGATATATCCGCGGCGCCGCGAATAAGATTCGTGCCGTCGTATACCATTATCTGGACTTCTATCAGAAAGAACCCGATTACGCCTCCGTGGCCATGTTGATTCTCAAGCAGAACAGGAAGTTTCTGGAGACCAAGGCCTATCAGGATGTTAGGGAGATGTCCCGGCTGATCATTCAGGTGATCAAGGAAGGAGTGGCCTCGGGGGAGTTCAAACCCCATATCGATCCTTATCTCGCCCGCTCCATGATTCTCGGGACCATCGAACACATGGTGATCCGATCGGTTCTTCTGGGCAAGCCGGAAAACCTCCTGGAATTGGTTGATCCCCTGACCGACCTGCTTGTCGACGGCCTGAATCGTAAAAAGGGGGCGATGGGCTGGAATCTCAAGATCAACCTGGAACCGCAGGAAGAACCCCCCGGTGGGAAGGCGGCTCCACTGCCAAAGACAAAAGTAAAATAACGTCAATCATAATGACTTTCAACGAAGTCGCTTAATTAAACGCGTATGAAGAAGCGAATCTGGGAATCTTTT
>CAYOIU010000177.1:0-8199 GCA_964404085.1 uncultured Desulfobacteraceae bacterium
GCCCTCTCCCGTTTCTCGCAAAAGAATTCAAAGAGACCGGGGATCCCAAAGTGATTTGGGAAGCCCACTTCGCCGGGATCGAAATCGGCTACTGCCACATGGAAAAGATGGCCAACCTCGCTGCAATTGGAAGACCGCACGGCTTTACCGTGTGTTGTTTCCCTACCAAAATAAAGGGGGCGAGCGCGGGGTGGGTCAGGCCCGTGGCCATCGTGGAAGAGGGATGACAAGAGACACCAGATGCTCAAAGGTACCCGGATAACAAAAAGCTTCGGTGGTCTCAAGGCCTTAAACGGCGTTGACTTCGAAGTCCGTGAAGGAGAAATCGTGGGGCTCATCGGCCCCAACGGCTCGGGGAAGACCACCCTCTTCAACATTATCTCGGGCCTTGTCAGATCTGATTCGGGCCAGGTCCTCTTTAAGAACACGCCCATTCAGAGGCTGACGCCTCATAGAATCGCGAATCTCGGGATAGGCCGCACCTTCCAGATCGTCCGACCCCTCATGGACCTCACCCTCGTGCATAATGTTGCAACGGCTGTCCTCTTTGGCCGGGAACCCATAGAAAAACCTGCAGAAGCCAGGGAAAGGGCTCTCGGGATTCTAGATTTTACCGGCCTCTCTGAAAAGACGCACGTCCTGCCGGGACAACTGGCCCTGGAAGACAGGAAAAGGCTTGAAATTGCCCGTGCCCTTGCCATAAAACCCGAAATCATCCTGCTCGATGAAGTATATGCCGGCCTCAATCAAAAAGAGATCGAAGGAGCCATTGAACTGACGTTTCGGATCAGGGATGAATGGGGAATAACGATCTTTTTAATTGAACATGTGATGAAGGCAATCATGCGAACCTGCTCCCGGGTCATTGCACTCCACAATGGGGAAAAAATTGCCGACGGCGATCCGGAATCCGTGGCAAACAAAGCAGAGGTCATCAGTGCCTATCTGGGGGTGGGCTATGCTGAGCGTTAAGAATCTCATTGTCACCTACCAGGAACTGCGAGCACTTCAGGGTATCTCCATGGATATCTCCGAGGGAGCACTTGTGGCACTCATCGGCTCCAACGGCGCCGGCAAGACGACCTTTTTGAACACAGTATCCGGGCTAAAACACGCTTCAAGAGGAAAAATTTCCTGGAACGGGGATCTGATTCTTGGACTTACTCCCGACAGGATATGCCAATTGGGAATCATTCAGGTACCGGAGGGACGAAAACTCTTCGCTCGCATGACCGTGGAAGAGAATCTTGACATGGGCGCCTACCTGCCGGGCTCCCGGGTGCATGGGAAAAAGAACAAAGAAAAGGTCTTCGGCATGTTCGGTCGACTTGCGGAGCGAAGGCGGCAACTGGCAGGGAGCCTTTCGGGCGGGGAGCAACAGATGGTCGCCGTGGCCAGGGCCCTGATGGCCCAGCCTAGGATGCTCATGCTTGACGAGCCTTCCCTGGGTCTTGCGCCCATTGTCGCCGCGGAAATCTTCCGCACTGCTGAAAACCTGAACGCGGACGGAATGACGATCCTGCTCGTCTCCCAGGAGGTCCTGCATACCCTTACCATTGCCAATTACGCATATGTCCTTGAAACGGGATGCATCGCCCTTGAGGGAGAGGGAAGCGATCTTTTGGACAATCCGCAAATAAAGGCGTCATACCTTGGATTATAGGTTCTCCAACAAGGTCAAGAATCGTCAACAGATAGCAAAAGGAGGCTAGCCATGAAAAACGTACTGAGAATAACCTTGCTATTCACCATTATCCTGTCCATTGCTTTTCTCACAAGGCACCCGAATATCGTACGAGCCGCCGATAAACCCATTGTCATAGGCGGTTCCCTGCCCCTTACGGGAAAATTCGCCGACACTGCGAAGTGGATAAAACGAGGAATGGAGTTCTGGGCCGATGAAATGAACGCCAAAGGGGGACTGCTCGGGAGAAAGGTGGTCTTCAAGATCTACGACGATGAATCAAGTGCGGGCAAAGCCGTCACCTTCGCTGAAAAGGCAATTACGGTAGACAAAGTGGACCTCCTGTTCGGAGGCTACCCGGGGACGGCGGCGCGTGCGGTGATGCCCTTGGCGGAAAAATATAGGTACGTCTATGTCTCCATGGGCGGCCACATGAAGAGCTTTCAGCAGGGCTACACCTATTCCTTCGGCGGGCCGCCCCTCATGGGAGAATGGTGGTATGAGGGTTTCTACCAGTGGCTCAAGACCGTGCCTCGTGACCAGCGTCCCAAAAGGGCGGCGGTCTACACCATGAACAACCCTATCGGCACGTCTCTTATGGATTCCATCTACAGGATGAGCAAAGACCTCGGCATCAAACTTGTGATAAACGAGAAATACAATCTTCCCCTGCCCGATGCCACCCCGCTTATCGTGAAAGCAAAGCAGATGAAATGTGATCTCCTTTTTTCAAACGGCTTTTTTGCGGACGGCGTGATGACGATGAGGGCTGCCAAAGCCCTCAATTACAATCCCAAGGCCATTGTCCAGGGAGTTGGATCCGTTATCCCCGCATGGATCAAGGAACTGGGGGAAGACGGCAATTACGTGTTTTCGGGAACCTCCCTTCATAACAAGCTGAGCTATCCCGGCAACGACAAGCTCAATGCCTACGTAAAAGAGAAATACAACCTGCCCGGATATCCGGTGTATTTCGGTTTCGGATATGCATGGATGCAGACCCTGTCTCAGGGGGTAGAGGGCGCCAAGAGCCTGGACCAGACAAAGATCCGCGACTGGCTCAAATCTCACACGGTCCACACCATCTGCGGACCCATGAGCTTTGATAAACGAGGACTTCCCAGTCCCATTAACTTCTGTACCCAGGTCATCGACGGAAAAGTGGAACTCATCTGGCCCAAGGAAGTGCGAACCGCCGAGCCGGTGTATCCCAAACCGCCTTGGAAATAACGCACAACGGGGTGAGGGTAATCCCTCACCCTGAAAACATCAGTCTCTCATTTGAATCGTGAATACTACTCTTGTCCTGCAGTCCTTGATCAGTGGCATCATGATGGGATCGGTCTACGCCCTTCTCGGGGTGGGATTTTCCCTCACCTGGGGAGTCATGAAGGTGATCAATATATCGCATGCCACCTTCGGTCTCCTGGGGGCGTTTCTCGCCTACACCCTGCTGCAATACTGGGGCCTGGACCCGATCCTTTCCCTGGCCATCACTGTGCCGGCGCTCTTTGTCTGCGCGTGCTTCATATATCGTGTCCTGATCTCTCCGATCATGCGGTCAAAGGACGTTGTCGTTTCTTCCATGATCCTGACATTCGGTATGGCGATCATTCTTGAGAACCTCATGCTCCTTATCTGGAGCCCGGATCCCAGGCTCATGACTACTTCCTATACCAGCAAAGTCCTCATCATCGGATCGCTTTACTTCCAATATCCCAAACTGGCCGGCTTTCTCATGTCGGCGACGGGAATCCTGGTGATCTATCTCTTTCTGAAAAAGACCTACACCGGCAAGGCGGTGCGGGCCGCCTGGCAGCAGCCCGATGCGGCCCAACTCTACGGCGTGAATCTCGGTCGCATCAGCATGATCACCTTCGGGCTGGCCGTATCATCCGCGGGAGCAGGTGGGATCGCCATGGCCTTCCTCTATTCCTTTGAGCCTCACACCCACAACCTCTGGCTGATTTATCTCTTTCTGGTCGTCATTGTGGGGGGTGTAGGCAATGTTCTCGGCACGGCGGCCGGCGGGCTCATCGTTGGCGTTATTACCGGCCTGTCGCTCGCGTTTCTCCCTTACCAATGGGTCAATCTCCTGACCTTCGGGCTCCTGATGATCATCCTTATCATCAAGCCACAGGGGCTATTCAAGGGGGAAGTCTAGTCATGCCGCAATCACGGATTTCGGTTCTGGTTCTCCCGGTCGTGCTGGCAGCCCTCGCCCTGTTCCCGTGGCTCGACCCGCCAATATATTTTGTCTCACTGCTTTTCGTGGTTTTTATGTACGTTGTCCTGGCCACCTCGTGGAACATTATCGGCGGCTTTGCCGGGTATCTTTCTTTCGGTCATGTGGCCTTTTTCGGCATCGGCGCCTACGCCACTGGACTGATGATGAAGGGGTTTCACCTCTCCCCCCTCGGCACGATCCTCTCCTGTATCCCGGCCGGAATCACAGCAGGCCTTATTGCGGTCATCATCGGCTACCCGTGCCTGCGGCTGAGGGGTCCTTATTTTGCCGTGATCACCTTTTGTTTTGCCTTTGTTGTGGACCTGGGAATCAAGAACCTGGACGTGGTGGGCGGCCCGGAAGGACTCTGGCTCAAATCCATGGACCTCCCCATCGGCATCACCCGCTCCATCCTGTTTGAAGCAATGATGGCCATCATGATCTTCTCTGTCGCGTTTGCCGTCTGGACGTCCCGCGCCAGGTTTGGAGCCGGACTGAGGGCCATAAAGGAAGATGAGGAGGTGGCGGGAACCATCTGCATAAACGCCCCGAAACTCAAGATCAAGGCCTTTGCGGTTTCCGCCTTTTTCCCCGGCATGGCCGGCGGAATTTACGCCTATTATCTTACCTACATTCACCCCGACATCGTCTTTGACGTCAATATTTCCATACTCATCGTGCTCATGGCCCTTTTCGGCGGCGGGGGGACGTGGCTGGGTCCAATCGTAGGCGCCGTAATTCTGACCTTAGTCAACGAAGGCCTTTCCACATTCGTGAGAGCGGAGCTAGCACGAATCATCTACGGATGTCTCTTCATAGTAGTTATTACCTTTATGCCGAACGGCATTATGGAATTCTTCAGGAAAAAAGGAAAAACTGAAAAACTTTGATAGAAAAGGAGCTAAGAAGGAAATGCGAAAAGAATTGAAGAGCAAAGTTGTAATTACCGCGGCAGTCACAGGTGCCATTCACACACCCACCATGTCCCCCTACCTGCCCATCACCCCAAAGCAGCTTATCGACGAAATTCTCGCGGTTCATGATGCAGGAGGAACGGTCGCCCATCTCCACGTGAGAGATCCGGAGACCGGCATCCCCAACGCGGACCAGGAGATCTTTACGGAGATAGCAACCGAGGTCAAAAAACACTGCGATATCATTCTCTGCACCACGACCGGGGGCAGGCTTGGAGAATCGGTTGAAAAGCGGGTGCAGGTCGTCTCGACCCTGCGGCCGGAACTGGCTTCACTCAACGCCGGGTCCCTCAACTTCGCCCTTTTTCATGTGAAGGACAAGTTCAAGGACTGGAAATACGACTGGGAAAAGCCCTATCTCGAATTGACGGAAGACTTTATCTTCCCGAACACCTTCAAGACCATGCGCCAATTCCTGGAGATCTTCAACAAGTCGAATACCAAGCCGGAACTCGAGATCTATGACGTGGGCATGATCAATAACGTGGCCTTTGCCATCCAGGCCGGGTGGGTCAAAAAACCGGTATACCTCCAATTCGTCCTGGGTATCCTGGGAGGCATGCCGGCCACGCCTCAGAATCTGGTATTCCTGGTTGATACGGCCAGGAGGGCCATTGGAGACTTTGAGTTCTCGGTCTGCGCGGCCGGCAGACACCAGGTTTCCATGGGGACCCAGTCTTTTCTCCTGGGCGGCAACGCGCGCGTGGGACTGGAAGATAACCTGTACCTGTCAAAAGGAGTGCTGGCCAAGAGCAATGCCGAGCAGGTAAAGAAGATTATCAGCATCGCGCGTGAATTGGACCTGGAACCGGCCACCCCCGAAGAAGGAAGGAAGATACTCGGGCTCAAGGGACTTGATCAGGTGAATTTCTGATTTGACGCGAGGGGATTGGGGATCTCCATCACCTCCACTTCAGCGGTGATGGTGTCTCCTATCCTTACCGAACCCGGAAATTCCCGTTCCTGCTTCGGGTAAATGATCCCCGCCTATTCCCTCAGCAGTTCCCTTGATATCACCAGTTTTTGTATCTCGTTCGTTCCTTCATAAATCTGTGTAATCTTGGCATCGCGCATCATCCGTTCAAAGGGAAATTCCGTCATGTACCCGTATCCTCCCGCTATCTGAAGCGCCTTGGTCGTCACCTCCATGGCAACATCCGAGGCAATCAGTTTCGCACAGGCGGACATGTAGCTCTTTTCCCGGCCTTGCCCAACATCCACCATATCCGCCGCCTGGTACGTCAACGCGCGCGCCGCTTCTATCTTTGCGGCCATCTCCGCCATCATCCAGCTCAGCCCCTGGAATTTGCTGATGGGCCTTCCGAACTGGACCCGTTCCTTTGCGTATGATATGGCTTTGTCCAGTGCTCCCTGCGCCAGGCCCACTGCCTGGGACGCTATCACCGGCCTCGACGTATCCAGCGTCTTCATGGCATAGATAAATCCCTTGCCTTCCTCTCCAATCAGGTTCTCAGCCGGTACCTCCATGTTTTCAAATACCAGTTCCCCGGTGGGGGAGCCTTTGATCCCCATCTTGGATTCATGCTTGGCCACGGAAAACCCAGGAGTATCCGTCTCCACTATAAACCCGCTGATCCCATGTACTCCCTTGGAGCTGTCCGTCATGCCGAAGAGACTTATGATGTCCGCAATAGGTCCGTTACTGATAAAACACTTGGATCCATTGATGATGTATTTATCTCCTTCCTTCACCGCTTTGGTATGCATGGCGGCCGAGTCCGACCCTGCCCCGGATTCCGTCAACCCATAGGATATCAATTTCTCTCCGGATGCTGTCAAGGGGCCGTATTTCTTTTTCTGCTCAGGAGATCCTCCAATGTGGATCGGGTGCCATCCCAGGGATTGCACCTGAACGATGAGGGATGAAGAAACACAGGCTTTCGCGATCTCCTCCACCGCCAGGCAGAGGTACAGGTGCCCCTGGTAACACCCGCCATACTCCTGCGGGACGCTCAGCCCCAGAAGCCCCATTTCCTGAAATATTTCCTTCAGGTCCCAGGGAAACTCACCTTCCCGGTCTATGTCGGCGGCACGAGGCTCAACCTTCTCCGACACCATCTTCCTCAGCTGCTCCACAAACATTTTCTGGTCTTCGTTCAGTAATCCCATGTCGCCTCCATGAACGCTATTTCCTGCAACTCAAACGGGTGCGAAAACCTCTTCAACACCGTTATACTCGGCCAGAGTCCTCCTTTTCTTCCAGGGCCCTCAGGATCATCTCCGGCGTAGTCGGAAATTCGGTAATCCAGACACCGATAGCGTCACGGATTGCCGCCGTTATGGCCGGGATCTGTGCATTCGAAGACATCTCGCAGAATCCCTTTGCCCCGTACGGCCCATCCGGGTGCGGAACCTCGATTAACGCATAAGAATCTTCCATCGGCATATCAGCAGCCGTGGAGATGACGTAATCCCCCAGAGAGTCTGCGGCGAAATCCACGGACGGCCAATAGGGATGGGCACTTTCAGTCAACGCCATGCCGATTCCCATGGCGGTCCCCCCGTTAATCTGCCCCTTGCACACCAGGGGACTAATGGCCCTTCCGATTTCGTACGCATGCGTTGTCTTCAGTACCGTGACAACTCCGGTCTCAGTGTCCACTTCCACCTCGACAATGCAGGCGGCAAACGCCGCGGCCGAGAGAAGCGGCATGGCGCCTGTTTTGGGATCGGGTACCATTGGACCCGGAGGAATGTACGCGCCCGTGCCTATGAGATATGCGCCGCCGAAGTTCGAAGCGCCCCCAATATCCGCCATTCCCAGGCCTTTTTCCGGATTATCTTTCACAAACACCTTGTTGTCCGCTATTTCCAGGTCTTCCGGTTTTGCCTCGAGCATGGGAGCCGCGAATTCCCGCATTTTCCTTTTCAAATCTTCACAGGCGACGATAATCGCATTCCCACCCACAAATGTTGCGCGGCTCGCGAAAGCGCCCATGCACATGGGGATAAAGTCCGTATCGCTGTTGGTCAATGTAATAGACTCAACCGGTACATCCAGGGTCTCGGCCGCGATTTGCCGGTAGGCGGTCTTGCACCCCTGCCCTATGTCGGAGGTACCCATCACGAGGTCGAACGTCCCATCCATCTTTATGCTGATTTCAGCCTGGTTGGGATCGCCACCCCCGAAAAATCCAGTGGCGTAGCCAATACTGGAAATACCCTTCCCTTTCTTTTTCATTATCGTTACCTCCTTCGAGAACTCATTGCCTTGAGGTGTTCGGGCAGTTGGATACCATCCATTTCCGCCGCCTTTTTCATAGACTCTATCAATCCCGCAGCGACGACCTTCC
>CAYOIU010000178.1:0-8185 GCA_964404085.1 uncultured Desulfobacteraceae bacterium
TTCCGCAAAAACCGGATGAACTGGAAATTCGACGAGAAAAAAAGTCCGATCGTCATCTGTGTGAAATATGGGTTCAGGAGAGCCGTTTTTAATGATTTCACGCAGTATTTTCGGGATGCCGGTTCCACGCCCTTCGGTCATTTCGAGTTCTTTCAAGAATTCGCCGACCCGCCGGTTGCGATAACGGCGGGAGAGAAAACGGAATTCGCGCATATCCTGATCTCGAATGGAACGGTCAGGCCCCGGGAAACTGCCGATCGTAATGGAATCCGGGAGAACCCGGACCTCAACCGGTTCTCGTATTTCATAGGACCGGTGATACACGGCATTGCACAGAGCTTCTTCGATGGCCGGAAAAGGATAGTTGAAATACCGATCCGCTTCGGGCCGGTCAGGGTATTTTATCACCTTTTCTTCAATGACCATGGATTGGATATGGGAGAGCGCATCCTGTAGAATGATATGAAGCGGCCCCTTGAAGGTCTTTTCTGTGAATGAATCAGCACCGAGTCCTTCTAGAAAATGAACGACATCGATCTGGGTCTGTGGAAAGAACTGTGAAGGCGAGTCATTGAAGAACATCAAACCCACATTTTTCGGCCGCAATGATTCATCCGAGCCATCGACAATATTCATTTGCCTGCAAAGTTGACTGAAATCCATTTCCGCGGAATCCCGGAAAAGGTCGCTCTTGACCTGCTTCAGGTAGGTGCGTATCAAACCCAGGTCCAGGTCTTTCAGAGATGTTCTCTGATTCATGCGGTCGTCAAATGGAACACTGGCCGCCAGAGACATCAGCTCAGTTTCGTCCCTGTGCCTTGCCTGAACTGTGACAGAGCCTTTCCGGATATAATAGGCAAATTCCCGTTCACCTTTGGCCAGAGATACCGGGGCCTTGTATGGCCTGGCCTGCCCGCCCGTGGCCCAAAGCACAAGGATATGTTTTCCGCCCACTTCGTAAGGAGCAATGATGGGATGATAGTAGGGAACCATCCGGTAACCAAGCTCTACGATTTCTTTTTGAATGGCATCAAGCTGCCTGGCGGGCAAGCCTGCAGGAGGCAGAATCGGCCGGCCGTTGTCCTCATTTACGCCGATGATGATGTAGCCGCCACCAAGATTATGAAAATCATTTGCAAATGCGCACATGGTGTGCATCGCGGCTTTCGGGTTCCAACCGGCCTTAAACTCCAACCGCTCCCACTCGACCGTACGGGCGGTCAACAAGTCGTTGATATTGATAGGGAGTTTCATGATTTCACGCGCACCTCGCCGGTCAACAATTTCTGCATGAGCCCGCGCTTTTGCTTTTCAAGGGCTGAGAGCTTCGTTTTAAGGCTTTCAATTTCACTGTCAGCTGTAGAAAGCAGTTCAGCAATCCGACGCTGCTCATCAAGGGCCGGAATTCTTACTTTTATTTTGGCGAAATTGGGGAATTTGAGATTTAGTGTGTCGTTGACAAGCCCTTGGGAATATCTTCTGAGTAGGTTGATAACAGGGGAAAACTTGAAGAGGTACCCCATAAAGCAGGCGTCAAGGCCTTTTTTCGGAATACAGACAGTGTAGGCAGGGCTGACAATTCCTTCCAGTCTGGAAACGGCTGATACTCCCTGCCACATACGCATGGTGTTGTAGCCGATATCACCTGGTGCTATTCGTTTGTATCTCGACTTGTCTGTATTGGAAGAGTCTTTACGTACTATCTCTGAGGCAGGGATAACACCTCGACTTCCTGTGATCGCCAATAGAGGGAGATGATCGTTATTGACTTCGACGCGTTCATCAAAAAGATCACCGAGAAGAAACTCTTCCCATGGCTCGTTGAACCCAGGCAACCGCTTCTTAGCCGTAAGAAGTTGTTGCATCAGAGCTTTCTTACGGCGTTTTTTCACTTCAATAAGCCTTCGCGTCTGTTCTATGGCCTCATCCCAGGAGGAAAGAATTTCGGCGATTTTCTTCTGTTCGGGGAGTGGGGGAAAAGGGACACGAATCCCCAAAAAACTGGGTTTCGTAAGTTTTTTCATGCTTCCGCTTGTTCCATTTGCTCTTGCTACAATCTGAGCTCTATAGTGTTCCGAACAAAGCAAATATGAAAGCCATCTCAGACTCACGCTAGCCCCGTCAAGCGCAGAGATTTCCCAAAGAAGATCAGATAGAAAGAGCTTCGGAACAACATGATCAACATAGCAAATTGCGCCAACAAGCTCATCGGTATTAGAACGACTTACTAATAGTGTTCCTTTACTTAGCGGTGTCTTCAGTTTGCTTACTTGATCCTCAAGTACTAATTTATTCTCGCCGGATACAAAACGCCCGTTCTGTATACAATTCAATTTGAGGACCCCATACTCATCTTTTCCGGCGGGACGATCGGCTCCATTTGCGCTGTAACCTGAAACTGGGTGTTCACAAATATCATATAGAGATATTGTTTCCCACTCCTGCGGAATCCATCCCACTTTCGTATTTCTATATGCCGGCCTGTTTTCGTTCCGATCTTTCATCAGAATCCAAGCTCTTTGAGATAGCTGTCCATTTTTCCGCGAGTGGCTGCGAGTTTTACCTCGATCTCTTCTATCTCCTTTTGAACTGTGGCAATATCGATCTCCGGTTCTGGCTCAAAAGTATCCACATAGCGAGGGATATTGAGGTTGAACTCATTCTCCTCAATTTCCGCATAGCTCGCCGAATACGAATATTTTTCGACCCTCTTCTTGTTTTGAAAGGTATCGACGATCTTTTCGATATCCTTCTCCCCGAGTCTGTTTTGATTTGTGCCCTGCTCGAAATCACGGCTTGCGTCGATAAACAGGACTTCCTCTTTGCCGTTGGGTTTTCTGGATTTATCGAATATCAAGAGTGCCGCAGGGATGCCTGTGCCGTAAAACAGGTTTGCAGGAAGGCCGATGACGGCGTCAAGGAGGTTTTCTCTGACCACGGCTTCCCGAATCCTGCCCTCTTGCCCCCCCCGGAAGAGCACGCCGTGGGGCACAACGACACCGACGCGCCCTTTTCCCTCAACGGCTGTTGCCAGCATGTGAAGGATAAAGGCCCAGTCCCCCTTGCTCTTTGGGGGTATTCCACGAAAGAATCGGCCGTAACGATCTGTGGCGGCAATTTCCTGACCCCACTTGTCCAGACTGAATGGTGGATTGGCCACGACCACATCGAACTTCATCAGAATATGGTTCTCGACAAATTGAGGGTGCCGAATTGTGTCCTCCCACTCGATGCGAGAAGCGTCCATGCTATGAAGGAACATGTTCATCTTACAAAGAGCCCAGGTACTCCCGTTCATTTCCTGCCCGTAAAGGGAAAAGTCATCGGATCCCACCTGTTTTGCCGTCCGTATCAGGAGGGAGCCGGAACCGCAGGCCGGGTCGCATATGCGGTCGCCAGGTTTCGGCGTGACGAGCCTGGCCAGGGTTTCAGAGACTTCTGCCGGGGTGTAGAATTCCCCAGCCTTTTTTCCTGCCGTGGCTGCAAAACGCGCGATCAGGTATTCATACACATCTCCGATGATATCCATGTGGTCGACGGCTTCGGGCCTGAGATCCAAGTCAACAAGGTCTTCAAGCAGGTTTTTTAATCGCGTGTTACGCTGGCGTGTCTGTCCCAGATTGGCCTCACTGTTGAAATCAATATTCCGAAACACATTATGGAGTTTGCCCTTATTGGCATCCTCGAGGTGCTCCAGGAGAATATTAATCAATTCACCGATATTGGTTCTGCTCCGTCTTTCAAACAGGCTGCCGAAGGTGGCCGGAAACTGATCCTCCACAGTTCCATCGGCGTCCTGAATTTCGATTTCCGGGATGACAAAGCGCTCGCGGTTCAGTGCGCGCTGTATTTGTATTTTGTCGCCTTTATATTTCTCTTCGTATTCAGTAGTTTTGGATTTGTGGAGGTCACTAAGGTATTTTACAAAGAGCATCGTCAGGATATAATCCTTGTATTGAGCGGGGTCGATGACCCCCCGAAATGTGTCGCACGCCTGCCAAACCTTATTAAAGACTCCATTACGTTTTTGACTGTCATTCATATCCCATCTCCATGGCTCAACTTTCCCTGATCAGCTTCAGGCATGAAGCCGTCATCAGTTGTTTCCGTTTTTCGGTTAAACGACTGGTTAACTCCTCTTCTTGCTTCCTTAACGCTTCCAACTCAACAATTTTCTTCTGAATTTCCAGGTTCGGCAACGGAATATCGAGCTTTTCCAAAACCGACCTGCGGACCACCGGCATGTGGACCCCTCGGCCGCTGTGACGAACCAGGTAGCGTTCAACAGGCGGTTGATTGAGATACCAGAACAAATAAGCAGGCAAGAGCTTTGCATCCGAAACACGCACAATGAAAAAACAGGCCGCAGCTAAAGTGAAGTCATGTATTTCTTCCAATAGAACTGAATAGTTCCGGGCCCCTCTGGCCATAAACAGAATATCGTTTTTTTTCAAAGCCTCATCCGTGCGTGAAAGATCAGGATTGAAACGGATCAACGCATCTGTCCGATAGGTAAGGTTTTCCCCATCTACATCCCTGGCCTGAAAAAGAAAATGAGAACCATCCTCAAAAGGTTCGATTTGTCCACGGCTGTGGTATCCGCTTTGTATCGTGGCTATTTTACTGAGCTTCATAGAAACACTTATTATCACGGTATATCATATACTGCAATAGAAAAGACTTGACAAGTTTAGTATAGCAGTATATAATATCTTGCAAAAATTACATATCATTATTAAGGGGGAATGTATGAAATCAACAATCACCTTTTTCCCAGTTGACAACGGAGATACGACACTCATCAAACTCAGCGATAATACCACCATCCTGGTTGATATTAACCTGCGTGAATCGGCTGAGGAGGAGGAAAATCCTGCTTTCGATGCAGTGAAGGGGCTGAGGGATAGATTAGAAAACGATGATGATGGACGGCCCTATGTGGATGCCTTCCTTCTAAGCCATCCGGATCAAGATCACTGTCAAGGATTAAGAAAACATTTCCATCTCGGCCCCCTGTCGGACTACAATTTTGATCCTCCCAAAGGAGAGGAACTGAAAATCGTCATGCGAGAAATATGGTCATCGCCGATGATTTTCAGACGGGCCAGCAACAATAACCCTTTATGCGAAGACGCTAAAGCCTTCAATACCGAGGCCAGAAGGAGGGTCAAGCTCTTTAGAGATAACGGATATAGCACGGATGGCAATCGAATCCTTATCATCGGTGAAGATGAGGAGGGAAAGACCGAGGGTCTTGAGCCTATTCTTGTGAAATTCGATGAAATATTCAGTACGATTAACGGAAAAAGGAACGATAACATTTCCATGCGCATGCTCGGTCCTTTCCCGATACAGGAGGACTTAGAGGAAGAGGAAAAACTAGGGAAAAACCACTCAAGTGTCATCCTCCAATACGCTTTCGTGTCCGGCGGACAGAATGACGCCTGCCTGTTTCTGTCAGGTGGCGATGCAGATGTCTACATCTGGGAGAGATTGTGGGATAAGAAAAAGACAAGAACTCACGATATTCAATATGATCTTCTGCTTTCCCCGCATCACTGTTCATGGCATTCCCTATCCCATGACAGTTGGAGCCAGAATGAAGATCCTCAAGTAAGTCAAGACGCCAAATCAGTCCTTTCCCAGGCCCGGGATGGCGCTTTCATCGTTTCCAGCAGCAAGCCCATCAGGGACGATAAGAATGATCCGCCTTGCTGGGGGGCTAAAATGGAATACCTATCTATTTTGGAGTCGGTGGATGGCAAGTTCTATTGTACCGGTGAACACCCCAATGAGGAGGCACCGGAGCCCCTCACTTTCAAAATTTCAAAGGAAGGTCCCCAGCCACCCTCCAAAAAGAGTGCATCCATAATAGGGGCCGCTGTAACAGCAGGGAGTACGAGAGAACCCAGGCATCATGGGTAAGGGGAAAAGAAAAGGCAGGCAAAAAGACAACGGGAGGATTTCTTCTACCAAAGCCGTTCTGCATCGGGAGGCAGAGTGCGCGCTCAAAACGATCCAATCTCATCCAACGGTCGATGGGGCGATAGGATCACCTCGATGTTTAGGCAATGGGGGATTTGAGATAAAGTTTAGTATGAATGTGTCTTTGCCTACCCGATCAACCAGGAAGGGAATAAGCGGGACGGGAGTAAAGTCGCAGGAACCGGTCATCCTTCATTTTCCCTCAACCTACCCTTTTCAAGCGCCAACAATCCTGTTGAGAGCGGATTTTAATAAGCTACTTCCTCACATTAACCCAACTCTCTGGGTAGATGAAAAGAGTCTTGTTTCACCCTGCGTATATGATGGCCCACTTGATGATCTCCTCCATCAAGAGGGTGATGGTTTGAGTGAGATTCTGAATCAGCTATCAGAATGGCTCGGAAAAGCAGCAATAGATGATCTTATCGATCCAAGACAGGGTTGGGAGCCAATTCGACGAGATGATACATTTGGTTGGGCTGTATATGATCTTTCAGGATTTCGGGATCTTGTTCAAGACAAAGAAGGGGCTTTGGCTTTTCGATGCAGTGCCTGGGAGCCAGAAATGCGGGAAGGGCGTTCTTATTTTGTGGTAGCAAGAGACTACCATAAGCCCCGGGATCTTTCTCCTTGGCTGATTGAGAAGTCGTTCCTCGTTAAAAGAGGCCCTTTGGGGCTTTCATATGGTTCTTTGATGATATTTGCATGGTCTAATTTGGAGGAAATAGCCGATCATTACCTGCCTGAAAGCATTTCTAATCTTCACAAGCTTTTTGAAAGGGCCAAAGAGTATGGTTGTCATCAACCCTTAAGTGATGCGTTTGTCAGTTTGGGTTGGGCGATAAAAGGGGTCGCATTAGATATATCCATTTTCCCCATTTTTGTCATTTTGTGCGCCCGTAGGCCCTTCGATTTGATTGGTGACGACACTTCACTCGAACTTATTCCCTATGTGGTTGAGTGTCATGTTGAGCATGCCAAATTGCCATTCTCAGAATCAGCCGTAAGAATCACGGAAGATTCTCCGGTGTTTCCCCTGGGCCATCGTCATGCTGTAAACAGTACACTGCTTAGGCGTATGTCGGGAGGAACAGATACAGTGAAAAACGGTCCCATCGTCAATATTGGGTGTGGTAGTCTCGGATCAAAAATAGCCGTACACCTTGCACGATCCGGGCATGGTCCTTTCAAGTTGATAGATAGGGCGGCCTTTTCTCCCCATAATGTGGCCCGACATGCTCTAGTACCTGTTCCAGAGATTTCAAGTCTGCCCAAAGCGCTCCTTTTGGCAGAGGAACTAAAATTGCTCCGGGCAGATGCAGAGCCTTACATTGAGAACATAACTTCATTATGTCAACGCTCTGATACTAGAGCGGCGGTTTTCCCAGTTGACACCTGCTTGGTTATCGAATCCACGGGTTCCATGGCGGTTAGGGAACTGTTGGCCAATCTACCTCCCAGAAAGCTTCCGGGAAGGTTGTTACATGCGGCCCTGTACGAATTTGGAAAGATAGGGATGATGGCGCTCGAAGGGCATGGTCGAAACCCGAATGTGTCAGATTTAGTTGTTCGATATAGGGACCTGGGTGTTGAAGACCATGGCATAAGATCAATATTCCAGGTGCCTACTGACTCCATAAGCCGACAAGAGGTCGGCTTAGGCTGTGGATCGCATACTATGGTAATGCCGGATACCCGGCTTTCCTTGTATGCCGCTGGAATGGCTGAACGTGCGAGACAGTTTGTTGAAGGCAGTGTGAACCAAAATGGTGAACTCTGGATTGGTACGCTTGAACCGAACGAAATACAGGTCTCCTGGAGAATCTTCGAATTGGGCCAAACAAAGATGTTGAATGTTAAGGCCAAGAATATTTGGGAAATAAGAATCCTTGAACGTGCATTGGGCCAGATCACAAAAGAAGTGGAAAAATATGGTGAGATCGAGACGGGCGGTGTTCTAATAGGCCGGATATCTTTAACCCGGCGTTGTGTCACGATCTCCAGAGTGATTGAAGCACCGCCAGACTCAAAGAGATCTCCGAGTTCATTTATGCTGGGCACAAAAGGCCTAAGAAAGAGAGTCTTAGAAGTACACGATAAATCCGGTGGTTATTTATGTTATGTTGGCACATGGCACAGCCATCCGAAGGGTGGAGAGCCTTCTGGCCTAGATAAAGATTCCCTTGCACGGATGAAAAGG
>CAYOIU010000179.1:0-8159 GCA_964404085.1 uncultured Desulfobacteraceae bacterium
CCCGCGACACCAAGCTTGGGAAGCTTGTACTCTACCAGCTGAGCTATGCCCGCCCAGCACTCTGACCCGCCCGAAAATAACCTACGGGAGAGTATTAAAAAATTATTATAATGTCGATGGATATTTCAGTCAAGCGCTAAATTTTTCATTGAATTCGACCAGACGTTTCTTATTCGAAATTCTTTTTGCAAAACTTGACAAAAGCATTGCCCGATTATAAAATTTCCATGATTGACGTAATCTTAAGAAGTCCTTCCCTGGACTTTCTACCCACGGAAACCGAAAATCAGGATTTTCGGTTTCCATATACAACTCCAACCAGGAGATAGTCAAGATCATTGGAAGACGATTCCGGTCAAGGCCTACTGGGCTGGCTTAAATCCTTCGTAAGAAAAAAAGGCCACCTTGGCGACAGTAATGATCTCGCGGAAGAGATTCATGACCTGATGGACGAGGGTCATGCCATGGGCCTTGTGAGCGATGAAGAAACCGATATGGTCTTCGGGGTCCTGGATCTCAAGGAAACCCAGGCTCACTCCGTTATGATCCCCCGCACGGAAATCTCCTCGGCTCCTGCGGATGCCACCTTGGGAGAAATAATCGAACTGGTAGCAGATTGCGGTCACACGAGAATCCCCATTCACAATGAGAATATCGACGAAGTCGTGGGCATCCTGCATGCCAAGGATCTCCTCAAACTATGGGGGAAAGAGACGGATCTTGTCATTCCGTCGGATATCCTCCGTGCTCCCTTTTTTGTTCCCGAAAACCTGAAGCTCAGCGATCTCCTGCGAAATATGAAGGAAAAGAAAACCCATATGGCCGTGGTAACGGACGAATATGGCGGCACGGCGGGCATTGTGACCATCGAGGACATTCTCGAAGAGATCGTTGGTGACATCATGGACGAACACGACGCCGATGTCGCTCTCCTGAATGAACTGGACAACGGCTCAATCCTCGTGGACGCCAAGCTGGAAGCGGAAAAACTCGAGGAACACCTCGGCGTGAAATTTCCGGAAGGCGATTTTGAATCTGTAGGAGGATTAATCATTCACCTGTTGGGAAGAATCCCGGAGGGGGGTGAAACATTCGCTTTTGAAAAATTTGAAATCACCATACAGAAGGCCGATCAAAGAAAGATAGACAAAGTTATCATCGTATCCAAGACACCTTCCTCCGAGCCACCATCGTGACGTCCTTCCATGCCTGAGAAACAAGAAAAAAGGGGACTGGAAAGAAACCTCCTCGCCGCCCTCTCAGGATTTATGCTCACCGCTTCATTTCCTCCGGGCAGCCTCTTCTGGATGCCATGGGTGGCTTTCATTCCGCTCTTCATGGCCCTGGACGGGGCAAGGCCCAAAGAGGCCCTGAAGCTTGGATTTCTTGCCGGCCTGGCCCACTACCTGACGCTCATTTACTGGATTGTTCCGGTGCTCAACCATTACGGGAATCTCAACCTGTTCTTGAGTATCGGTCCTTTTCTCCTTCTCTGCTTCTACCTGTCGCTCTTTATCGCCTTTTTCTCCTGGGCATACGCAAAAATCCTCTATGGGATGCATTTTCCTTGGTTTCACACGGCCAGTTTCTGGGTCGCTATTGAATATTTGAGAGCCCATCTCCTGACAGGTTTCCCCTGGTGTCTTTTGGGTTACAGTCAGTACAAACACATCAACCTCATTCAACTCTCTGATATTACAGGCGTATATGGAATTTCTTTTTTGATTGTTCTTTTGAACGGAATCCTCTACGCCCTTTTGTTCAGGCCACAGGTCAAGGGAAAATTCATGTTTGGGATGGAGATCGCCCTGGGTGCAGTCCTGTTTTCCGCCTCCATTTTCTATGGATTCCATGGTGCGGGGGATAGGAGCAAAAAAGTCAAAAGGCCTTCTCTTACATACGCCGTCATTCAACCCGACATAGACCAGTCCATCAAGTGGGATCCTCTGCATCAGGACAAAACCATGGACACCCTTGAGAGGTTGACCCGGTCCACATTTCCTTCAAAGCCCAAGATGATCATTTGGCCTGAAACGGCCCTCCCCTTCTATTACCAGAACCCTTCCGACCTTTCTGAAAGGGTCTCGGATCTTTGGCGGGAATCGAAAGCCGACCTGTTGTTCGGGAGTCCTGCGTACAGACGCACGGAAAAGAAATTCGTCTACTACAACCGCGCCTATCTCATAGACGCGAAAGGCCGAACCCGTTCTTACGACAAAGTCCATCTTGTGCCCTTCGGAGAATATGTACCCCTGAAGAGGTTTCTTTTTTTTGCAAAACGCCTTGTTGAAGGAGCCGGCGATTTTGAGGCCGGGAGCAGCATAACGCCCTTGAAAACCGAAGATTACCTGTTCGGCCCGCTGATCTGTTTCGAAGCCATTTTCCCGGAACTCGCACGCATCCAGGCCAGGAAAGGGGCGCAGGTCCTTGTTAACCTGACAAACGACGCCTGGTTCGGGTCCACGAGCGCCCCCTACCAGCACCTGGCCATGGCCGTCTTCCGGGCAGTGGAAAACCACAGACCTATAATTAGGGCTGCAAACACGGGATTCAGCGCCTTTATCAGCCCCCGTGGGGAGATCTTATCAAGGTCTGAACTTTTTCGTGAGGAGACGCTGGTCAAAAAGATCGCACCCGTCTCCGATCACCTGACCTTCTACACGCGTTTCGGAGATCTATTCGCCCTATTAACATGCGGCGTCTCCCTGTGGGTCCTTTGCCGGCTTATTTTTTCAGACAGGAAGGGCTGCCAAAAGGGATAGGGGGATAAAGGGCCGCCAGTTTGAAGGGGGATTGACAATGAAGGTGACATCTTCCCATTATCCGGGGTTGGTCCATCTGTGAAGGGTCTCAGACCGGTAATACCAAAATTGTATTTGATATCCATCTCTCATCTTGTTAGGATGCAACAAAGTTTTCCCCTCCCCGATTAGTCATTATTCCCACAAGAGGCTCAAATGGCATCCCTGAAAGTTACTGTGGAAAAAATTGACGGCTATTGTAACCAGCCCATGCTGGTTGGAGACTATGTCATCATCGATGGTGGCAAATTGATTATTCCCGAAGGCAAGCACATGTGTCTGTGGGCCTTGCAGAGCATGATGCCTATTTTTCCCGTGTTGCAACGGGCCGAAATTAAAGAAGGTGACTGGGCCACAAAGGTCAACCAATTCTGTTGTCCCGATCCTAAGGGCCTGGTCCATTATCGTATAGAAAGGATCGAGTCCCCATGATCATGGTGAATCCGCAAAAGTGCTCGGGATGCCTTCGCTGCGAGGTCAACTGCTCCTTCTTTCACACGGGAAGCGTTGGACGAAGCAGGTCTCGGGTAAAGGTAGTCAAGATAGAGGAAACGGGCATTGACTATCCGGTTCTGTGCAGACTGTGCAAGGAACGCTTCTGCACCCGGTGCCCCGAATCGGCCATTGAGATAGGTCCTTACGGCCAAGTCATTGTCTCGCCTACCCTGTGCGTCTCCTGCGGCACCTGCGAAACGCTTTGCCCAATCGGTGCCATTGAACTCCAGGATGAAATACCCTATGTGTGCGATCTTTGCGGCGGTGAACCCAGATGTGTCAAGCAGTGCAATATGGGGGCGATTGTGTATGAGCCCGATTCCAGCGGAACCATCAGCCTCAAAGCATTCAAGGAAGGCGCCAGGGGGCAGAACCCCGAGACAAAGCGCATTAGGTATGCTATCGAAATGACAAGAGACTTACGGGAACAATGGAAATCCAGTGTGGGGGGATAAGATGCTTTACGGATACGGTGGACACATCCTTCGCGTTGACCTTGCCAGCGGAAAGATCATTCGAGAAAAAAGCGACCCCCAGTACATGATCAAGGCCATCGGCGGTCGGGGATTGAATTCCTTGAGGCTTCATGATGAATTGCGTCGCGATATCGACCCGTTGTCACCGGAAAACCTCCTCCTCATAGGCGTTGGGCCTTTGACCGGCTCGCTCCTCAGTTCATCGGCCTACATGACCATCTCAGGGAAATCCCCCATGACCGGCATCTTGGGTGATTCCGCGGCCGGAGGATTTTTCGGCCCTGAATTGAAACAGGCACGTTACGATCAGATTATCATTACCGGAAAGGCAGACAAGCCGAGCTACCTTCTCATAGCCGACGATCACGTGGAGATCAAAGACGCTTCACATCTGTGGGGTTCGGATATCTGGCAGACAACATCCGCCATCCGTCAGGAGTTGACCGACAACGCGTTCCAGATCGCTGCCATTGGGCCGGCCGGTGAAAATCTGGTCAAATTCGCCACGGTTGCCTGCAACAATTCCAGGATGTTCGGACGAACAGGGATGGGGTGTCTGTTCGGATCGAAAAACCTCAAGGCGATCGCTGTTAGGGGTACCACTCCGGTCTCCGTGGCCGACACGCTCACATACCTGGACTTATGCAGAGAGGTGGATCGCCGGATACTGGCCCACCCGGAATGGAATGATCGTCATGCACTTGGATCGACCCTTCTCATGAAGGCACTCAACAACATCGGCATACTGCCCACCAATCATTTTCAGAAGGGTGTTTGCGAATACGTCGACAAGATCAGCGGACAGACACTGGCAAAACAATTCAAGGTCAAAAACAAGAGCTGCTTCAATTGCAATATCCACTGCTCCCGGTATTACATTACCAAAGATGTCGAATCAGAAGGCCCCGAATTTGAGACCCTCTGCAGTTACTCCTCACGCATCGGTGTCGATGATCTCCAATTTACTCTCAAGGTGGCCGCCTACCTCAATCGTATGGGTATAGATGCTCTCAGCAGTGGTGAAACCATCGGCTGGGCCATGGAATGCTTCCAGCGTGGACTTCTGAACAAAGACGACGTGGACGGACTGGATTTCACCTGGGGCAACAAAGATACCATAAAGGAAATTCTTGGACTGATCGTGCAACGAAAGGGTGTGGGTGCTGCATTTGCCGAAGGGACCCGATCCCTGGCAACGAAATTCGGCCGGGGGAGCGAAAAATATGCACTCCATGTGAAAGGCCTGGACGTCATATGCGGAGACCCAAGGGGCATGAAGGCCTTCGGCCTCACCTACGCCATAGCCTCCCGGGGGGCGGATCATTTGAGAGCCGAGCCTTTCTTCGAGTTGACTGAACGCTACGATGAGGCTGAAAAGCGGTGGGGAATTCGCGACATCGCAAATCGGCTCTCTAACAGCGGGAAGGCGGTCCTCGTGGAGCATACCGAACGGCAGGCGCTTCTGACCGATTGCATGACCATGTGCAAGAATATAGGACTCTCCATGGACATTCTGGATTTCGATCTGGCGAGCAGCCTGTTGAAGGCGGGAACCGGACTGAATTTCACCCCGGAAAGGGTGGAAAAGAGTCTAAAGGGCATCATCGATGTGGATCGGAAAATGAACATCGACTTCGGAATCGATGCATCCATGGATACACTCCCACATCGTTTCACGCAAGAGCCCCTCGAAGAAGGACCTTCAAAGGGCCAGGTCGTGCCCATCAAAGAGATGGTCAAAGAATACTACCGGCTGCGCGGCTGGGACGAAGAGGGAAGGCCCGCTTGATGAGCCGGCGGTATTGACGAGGGCATTTTCTTACTAACCATATTGGTGAGGAGGGGAAAAGATGAAAAAATCGTTGGCCTTGCTTTTTTCCGTAATCGTGGCTGTCCTGTTTTCTTTTGGAACCGTCTTTTCCATGGATGTGTCCAAAGGCATCCATGTAGGGGATGCCGGCGCCTTCACCGGCGATGCTGCTGCACCCTGCATGGAGATTTTCAACTCTGCACAGATTGCCGTGGATGAATGGAATGCCAGGGGTGGGATTCATGGCGTAAAGATCAAACATATCAGAGGAGATGATGCAATGGACCCGGCCCAGGGCGTCAATGTGGCCCAGAAATTCACCTCTGATAAGCTCATGTACGGCGTGGTGGGTCCCCCCATGAGTCATATAGCCCAGGCGACGTTGAAGATCTATGGCAATGCGAATCTTGCCTGCATTACCACGGCCGCTTCCAAACCCAATTTAACCGAACAGGGCTACAAACACTTCTTCAGGGTCAATGCCAGAAACGATGCGCACGGATGGAACTGCGCCCTCTTCATGAAGAAATACCTCAAGGCCAAGAAGGTTGCCATTCTCAACGAAAAAGTCGCCTATTGTGAAAACATGGCAAGCGAAACCATAAAGGGGCTCAAAAAGCTGGGTATCACGGATATCATGCAGGATACGATCGTAGGGGGAGCAAAAGATTTTTCAGCGGTCATGACCAAGGTGAAGGCCTTTAAACCGGATGTACTCTTTTTTGTCGCTACGGCCGCCCCGGATCAGGCCATCGGTGTACGTCAGATGAAAGAGCTGGGTATCCATGCCACCTTCTTCGGCACAGAGGGAGCGCGGGACAAGAAGGATTTTATCGCCGCATCCGAGGGAGCGGCTGAAGGCGCGTATGTCTATCATTTTTCACCGGACATATTCGCCATCCCCGAGGCCCAAGGGTACATCAAAAAATATGAGGCCAAGTACGGACCGATCAGCGGATTCGGCCCCCCGGCCTATGAAGCCATGAACATCCTGCTGACGGCCATTGATAAGGCAGCTCAGGACGGGCAGATAAGCAGGGAAGAAGTGATAAAATACCTGCACCAGACCAAAAACTATCATGGCATTCTGGGCTTTCCCATTACATTTGATGAGAAGGGCGATCTGGAAGGCGGAGCCACCTACTTTTTTAAAGTTGCCGGAAATGATTTCAAACAAATTACGGTCATGACCGGAAAATAGAGGATTAAAAAGGGCCTTAGCCTTCCAATAGGGTTAAGGCCTTTTCTTCCTACCTGCATACCTTCGGAAAAAGTGGAACAGGGCTTTCTTCGTGGAATACTACCTTCAGCAATTGCCACAGCAGCTCGTAAACGGTCTCACACTGGGCGGGGTCTATGCCCTTATCGCCATAGGCTACACCATGGTCTATGGTATTCTCTTCATGCTCAATTTCGCCCATGGTGAAATCTATATGATCGGAGGCTTTGCCGGCTGGTGGGTCCTTCATCTTCTCAGCGTCGACAACCAGCCGGTCATGAACGCTGCTCTGATCATTTCACTGATGATTGTCATAGCGATGGCCGTTTCCGGTCTGCTTGGCATTCTGGTGGAAAGATTCGCTTACCGACCCCTCAGACAGGCACCCCGCATCAATCTGCTTCTCAGTGCCCTCGGTGTTTCCATACTTCTGCAGAATTTGATACTGAACTTTCAAGGGGCAAGGCCCCGTTTTTTTCACGTTACCTCCCTCGTCCCTGAAAATATCCGAATTATTGAAATGGGAAGTGTCGTTTTTTCTTTCATGAGGGTGCTTGTTATAGTCGTTTCATTTCTCCTCATGGGTCTCCTGACCTATATGATAAAAAGGACAAAAACAGGGAAGGCCATGCGGGCGACGGCACAGGACATCGAGGCCGCGACCTTTATGGGCATCGATACGGATCGGATTATCGTCTATGTATTCCTGATCGGTTCCGCACTCGGGGGTGCTGCCGGCACCCTTGTAGGCCTGCTCTTCACGCAGGTGGACTACTATGTGGGGTTTCAGGCAGGCCTAAAGGGGTTCACCGCCGCAGTTCTCGGGGGCATTGGAAATATTTCAGGCGCGATGCTTGGGGGCATTATCCTCGGTTTGACCGAGGCTCTGGCAACCACATTTTTCCCTGCGGCCTATAAGGATGTCGTCGCCTTCACAATCCTCATCATGGTCCTCATCTTCAGGCCGTGGGGATTGATGGGAGAAAAAATCCCTGAAAAAGTTTGATGACTTCGTAAGAAGCTGGTTTATGCCGCGAGCGGCAGTATATGAGCAACGAAGAGGAGGAGGGCCTGACACTCTTTTTCAGACCCTTTCTAAACACACCGGAGGAGATGGACGGCTATTTGGGGTTTAAGGGGAGTTGTTAGAGAGCGCCAGGGCTTCTGGAGGCGTAAACCCCAAATAGCCGTCCATGTCGAAGCCCTGTGCCAAGTGCACTATGAGAAAGTGTCCGAAAAAGACCCTCAGGCTCTCCTCCTGAGTTCCGCTGAATTAGGTGACTTCGTTAGAAGCTGGTTTATGCCACTTTGCGGCATCCTATGAGCAACGAACTTAATTAATGCTATGAGTTCCTTGG
>CAYOIU010000180.1:0-8143 GCA_964404085.1 uncultured Desulfobacteraceae bacterium
TGAATCCTGAAAGAGGGGCGTTTATATGAAGGCGCGTCTGCTGTACGGCGAAAAAACTGCAGATCTGGATATCCCGGAATCTGTGGACTTTCTGGAAATGAAACCGCTTGCCCCGGTACAGGATCCGGTGGAAGCGGTTCGCGGGGCCCTTGCCGATCCCATTGGGAGCCCCCCTCTCGGTGACCTGGCCCGAGGGAAGAAAAACGCCTGTGTAGTCATTTCCGATATTACCCGCCCCGTCCCAAACAAGATCATCCTTCCCTCACTCCTCAAGACACTGGAACAAAGCGGTATGCAAAGGGACAAGATTACCATCCTCATTGCCACCGGGATGCACCGGCCCAACCTGGGAGAGGAGCTGGAATACTTGGTTGGTCGGGATATCATGGATAATTATCGAATCGTGAACCATTACTGCCGGAAACCAGAAGAATACCGCAAAGTGGACGAGATAGACGGGGCACCCATCGAACTGAATAACCACTACCTGGATGCGGACCTGAAGATCCTGACCGGGCTCATCGAGCCCCATTTCTATGCGGGCTATTCCGGCGGCCGTAAGGCTATTCTGCCGGGCATTTCGAGCTTCAAGACCATGAAATTCATGCATTCCTACAAGATGATCGACCACCCCAATGTCACCAACTGCGTCCTGGACGGCAACCCCTTTCATGAATACGGGCTCCGGGTGGCCGACCTGGCGGGTGTGGATTTTATCGTCAACGTGGTCATTAACAAGGAAAGGAAGATTGCCGGGGTCTTTGCGGGGCATTATGACAAGGCCCATCTCGCGGGCTGTCGGTTGGTTCGAGACCATTCGGTGGTGAAACTGGATGAACGGGTGGGCCTGGTGATCACGTCGGGGGGCGGGTACCCGCTGGATGCCACCTTTTATCAGATCAGCAAGGCCCTCATCTGCGCGAGGGACATCCTGAAGAAAGGCGGCACCATTGTGGTGGCCTGTGAGTGTAGGGAAGGCTTGGGAAGTCCGGAGTTTTGTGGTATCCTCGAATCGGTTTGCACATTTGAAGAGTTTACGAAAAAATATTATGATCCAAGAGACTTTGTGATCGACCAGTGGTGCGTTCAGAATATCTACCAGGTTCTGGACCATGCCGGGGAAGTATACGTGTACTCATCGGGCCTGACCGGTGACGAGGTGAGAAGCACCGGGGCCACAAAGGTAGATGATCTGCAGGACACCGTTAACAGGCTGCTCAAGGAAAGCCAGCGCGCGGTCGTGGTGCCCGAGGGGCCGTATGTGGTGGGGATGGTTGATGACAAAACGCAGGAATGTTGATGTTGATGATGTGAAAGAAGTCCTTTTCGGGCCGGACTGGTTCTTACCTTTGGGAGAACCCTAAGGGTGATCGCGTGGCGGACAATAGTTGCAGAAGACAAGAGAAAGGAGGTGAGACAGTAGAGACGGTAAGAGGATCAAGATCTTTGAAAAGGATCTCAGATCGCAGTTATAAACCCAACTACCATGGAGGGTAAAATGAGAAAGTACAAATCGTTGATCTTTGTGGCTGTTATAGCGGTGGTTCTCGCTTTTGGGTCCACGGCCATGGCAAAAAAAATCAGTTGGAAGATGGGGAGCACCTGGACCCCGAACATTAATCTCTACAAGGGCGACAAGGAGATGATCAAGTATGTGGGGGAGATGACCGGCGGGAATTTTGAGATCAAATGGTTCCCTTCCGGATCCCTCATGAAGGCCTTTGAGTACTTTGACGGCTGCAGCAAGGGCGTGGTGCAGATGGCCGGTGACTGGCCCAGCTATTGGGCGAGCAAGGATCCTGCCTTTGACTTCCTCGGGTCCTTCCCCTTTGGTTTTGATAACCTTGACTATATTACCTGGATGTATGACTTTGGCGGCCTGGAAATCATGCAGGAACTCTTTGGACAGTACGGGATGACCTATTTTTCCCTGGGGGCGACCCCTGCGGAGTCCGGGTTCCGCACCACCGCAAAGGCCGGCCCCATTACCACCCTGGCAGATTTCAAAGGAAAAAAGCTGAGGACCCCTTCCCGCGCGACCATCTGGATCCTCCAGCAGATCGGGGCTGCCCCCATCAAGATGGCGGGCGGGGAGATCTACCTGGCCGTGCAGAGGGGGACCCTGGACGGTGCCGAATTCAGCAGCCCCGGGGTTGACTGGGAAATGGGTTTTGCCGAGATTACGAAATACTGGACCGCCCCCGCCTGGTTTCAGCCTTCATCTCAGTTGGGGACGATGGTGAACCTCAAGGCCTACAATTCCCTTTCCAAGGAATACCAGGCCATCCTCAGGTATGCGTGCCAGGCAGCCGCAACCAGGGCAACCGCCTTCTATGAGGGTGAGTCAGGAAGATGCGTAGACAAGTTCATCAAAGCGGGCACCAAAATCGTCAAGATGGAACCAGGGAGTTATGACAAGCTCTATGAGCTGGCAGGCCAGTACTGCCTGATGCAGGCTCAGAAATCCAAGTTTTACGCCCGGCTCCTGAAATCCCAGATGGAGTATTTCAAGTCGTACAAGGACTGGCGGGATATGTCCAAGCCATTCGGTC
Organism: uncultured Desulfobacteraceae bacterium; assembly: GCA_964404085.1. Lineage (GTDB taxonomy): Bacteria > Desulfobacterota > DSM-4660 > Desulfatiglandales > Desulfatiglandaceae > CAYUCJ01. The sequence continues at coordinate 2,553 of CAYOIU010000180.1, forward strand.
ATGGACAGACTCCTCCCTATGTGGACAAGGTCCTGGCGGAACTGAACAAGATGGGAGTCAAATAGACTTCAATTTAGGCCTCCGATGGGAGTTGCAGAGCCCTGGGGGCCTCGTTTTTTCTTTTGAACAGGCTAATCCATCCAAGGGGAGGTTTAGCAATGCGACTTGAGACGTTTTTAAAAGGCATAGACAAGATCAGCGAATGGAGCGGCAGGATCTTCATCTGGCTCATTATCCCCCTGACCGCCCTGGTGGTATTCGAGGTCATATCCCGGAGGATTTTTGACGCGCCGCACGTATGGGCGACTGAAGTAACGAATTTTCTCTACGGCCCCTACTTCATGCTGGTGGCGGCCTATACCCTGCTTTACAAGGGGCATGTGGCCATTGATATCATCTATAATCGTTTTTCGCCCAGGGTGCGGGGAATCCTGGACATTTTTACGCATGTGGTGTTCTTTTTCCCCTTCTGCAGCATTGTCTTCTACCAGGGTATCATTTTCGCCAAGACCTCATGGCTCATCCATGAGACGAGCGGATCTGCGGCCCTGCCGGTCATTCCCGAAATCAAGACGGTCATCCCGGTGACATTGGCGTTGCTCCTGGTGCAAGGGGTTGCGAATTTTATCCGGAGCATCATTCAGACAGTGAGGGGGGAGGCAATATGAGTCCAGAATTTATAGCTGTTGGCATGTTCGGCGGGCTGTTGATCGGGTTGTTCATGGGGCATCCCCTTGCCTTTGTCCTGGGGGGGCTGGCGGCGATATTCGGCTATATCGGCTGGGGGCCGGCCTGTTTCTACATGTTTCTGAACAAGACATACGGTGTTATGGATAATTATATCCTGGTTGCCATTCCCCTGTTTATATTCATGGCGCAGTTGCTGGATCAGTCAGGCGTGGCCGAAGACCTGTTCGATACCATGCGGTATTTGTTCGGCCCGGTGAATGGAGGGGTCGGCATTGCCGTTGTGGTGGTTTCCACCCTTTTCGGCGCCTGCACCGGGATTATCGGGGCATCGGTGGTGACCATGGGGCTGCTGTCCATGCCGGTGATGCTGAAATATGGGTATAACAAGAGACTCGCTTCCGGCGCCGTCTGCGCAGGAGGAACCCTGGGGATCCTCATTCCGCCGAGCATCATGCTGGTGGTCATGGCGGACCAGTCCGGCGCGTCCGTGGGCAAGCTCTTTGCCGGGGCCATTATTCCGGGTCTTATCCTGTCCGGTCTCTATATTGGGTATATTTTTATCAAGTGTGCCATTCACCCGGAGGCGGGGCCCGCCTTGAGCCTGAAGGAGCGGAGGGCAATGTCCGGGAAACAGCTATTCTTTATGACGTTGAAGTCACTGGTCCCCCCCATGATCCTTATCCTGGGGGTCCTCGGGTCCATCTTCGCCGGGATCGCCACCCCCACCGAGGCGGCGGGCGTCGGGGCAACGATTGCCTTTCTCATGACCGTTGCCTACGGCAAGTTCACCTGGAAAGGCCTTACCCAGGCGGTCATCAACACCGCCAAGACCACGTCCATGGTGATCATCATCCTGGTTGGTGCATCCTGTTTTGCCGGTGTTTTCATGGGATCCGGCGGGGGCGATGTGGTCAAAGAATTTATCCTCGGTTTCGGCCTGGGAAAATGGGGGACGTTCATCATCATGATGATCATCCTCTTTATCCTCGGGATGTTCATCGACTGGATCGGCATTGTCATGATCTGCTTTCCCCTGTTTCTCCCCATCGCCGCCCATTTGGGCTTTGACAAGGTCTGGTTCGTGGTGGTCATGGCCGTCATGCTGCAGGATTCCTTCCTGACGCCGCCTTTCGGGTATGCCCTGTTTTACCTCAAGGGTGTCGCCCCGCCTGAGGTCACGACATCCGATATCTATTGGGGTGTCCACCACTTCTGGATGCTCATGGAAGTGGGCCTTGTCATCGTGATCCTATGGCCCAATACCATCCTGTGGCTGGCGAATATGGTGTGAAGTAGGGTAAGAACTGGGGGGCGATGTTATGTTGCGGCCGGGCAAGACGTATGACGAGGTGTATGGGGCTTTTCGATGGGAGATCCCGGAGTATTACAATATCGGGGTTGACATCTGTGACAAGTGGGCCCATCAGCGATATCGCCTTGCCCTGATCTGCGAGAATGAAAAGGGGGAAGTAGATCAGTATACCTTTTGGGAACTGAAGAGGCTGTCAAACGCTTTTAAACACCACGGCATCGGCCGGGGGGATCGCGTGGGCATCCTCTTGCCCCAATCGCCGGAGACGGCCATTTCCCATATCGGCCTGTACAAACTAGGTGCCATTGCCATTCCTCTTTTCAGCCTTTTCGGAACCGACGCCCTTGAATACCGCTTGGCCAACAGCGGGGCAAAGGGTGTCATCACCGATGCTGCAAATGCACACAAGATCCTTGAGATACGTGAGAAGCTCCCTGAACTCGAGTTTGTGATCGTGACGGGGTGGCAAGACAAGGGAAACGTCCTGGATTTCCGGGAATTGATCGAAAAGGGATCTTCAGATTTCACGCCTGTGAAGACCCGGGCGGATGATCCCGCGTTGATCATCTATACGTCCGGCACCACAGGCCCGCCCAAGGGGGCCCTCCATGCCCACCGGGTCCTCCTGGGACATCTGCCGGGCGTAGAGTTTCCGCACAATTTTTTTCCGAAAGAGGACGATCTCTTCTGGACCCCGGCCGATTGGGCATGGATCGGGGGCCTGATCGACGTCCTGTTCCCCAGCTGGCACCATGGCATTCCCGTGGTGGCGCATCGGGCCCGGAAATTCGATCCGGAAGAGGTCTTTCATCTCCTGGCCAAACACGGCATTCGGAACGCCTTTATGCCCCCTACGGCCATCAAAATGATGCGGCAGGTCAAGGATCCGTCCAGTCGATACGACTACCATATGAGGACCATCGGCAGCGGTGGCGAATCACTCGGAGAGGAACTTCTTGACTGGGGCAGGGACGTGATGGGGCTCACCATCAACGAGTTCTATGGTCAGACAGAGTGCAATCTGGTGGTGGGGACCTGTGCTGAGGTTATGGAAGCAAGACCCGGCTCCATGGGAAAGGCCATCCCCGGTCATCAAGTGGCGGTGGTGGATGAATCAGGCAACCCGGTGGCGCTTGGTACCGTGGGAGAGATAGCTGTTAAACGGCCTGATCCGGTGATGTTTCTGGAATACTGGAAAAACCCCGAGGCAACCATGGACAAATTCGTCGGGGAATGGCTGCTCACGGGAGACCTGGCCAGGAAAGACGAGGACGAATATTTCTGGTTTGTAGGCCGTAAAGACGATCTTATCACCAGCTCGGGCTACAGGATAGGACCTGCGGAGATCGAAGACTGTATCATGAAGCACCCATCAGTGAGCATGGTGGCAGTGATAGGAAGCCCTGACAAGGTAAGAACGGAAATCGTGAAGGCCTTTGTGGTCTTGAAGGAAGGCCTGAGCTCCGGGCCGGAGATTGAAGAAGATATCAAGCAGTTTGTGAAAACACGTTTGGCTGCCCATGAATACCCCAGAGAGATCGAATTTGTAGAGGATCTCCCTATGACCACCACCGGCAAGATCATGCGAAGGGAACTGAGGGCGCTGGAGATGAAAAAAAAGGCCAAAGAGAAATAAGGCCCTTCGAGAGGACCATTGCCCGGTGGCTCCCCTGTTGTGCCATGCCTGTAGGAGTCCACAATCCACGTCACAGCCATTCCTTGCACCCGGTCGATTTCGGGTCGTTCGGGTCCGAGGAGAGGAATGTCCTTGGCATTAGCATGAGTAGATTAGCGGAAAATGGAAAAAGACAGAAAACCGCAAGATTCTATTTGCAAAAATACAGCAGGCCTTCGTCTATGTCTTCACCAGGAAATTTCACGGCTGGAGAATGAGGCGAACACTGGCTGCAATTCTCAAGGACCTTGAAAATAAAGAGGCTGTGGATCATTCTTCTGCCGTTAAGCTTCCCTATGCCGGTGTACGTGTATTCCGGGTGGGAATGCGGGACTACCGGCCAAAGGCGGTGGAATACCTTGTTTCCAGCAATGTGGTGGGCATGACCGGTGACGGGCGATATTATTTGAAAACCAAAAGCCGGGAAGTTCCGGGTCTCGATTGAACTTCAGGGGGTTGTTTGAATGATTTCAACGTCTATCAGGCGGCAATTCCGTTCCATCGTGGGAGAGGACTGGTTTCTGGATACGCCGGAGGACCTGGCAACCTATTCCTACGACGCCTTCCTTCCGGAATTCAAGCCGGACGGGGTGATTGTTCCCCAGAATACGGATCAGATTTCAAGAATCATGTATATCGCGAACAGGGAAAAGATCAATATCATCCCCAGGGGGGCTGGAACCAACATATGCGGCAGTTCGGTGGCGAGGAAAGGCGGCATGATTATGGCCTTTCACCGGTTGAACAAGATCCTGGAAATCGATCACGAGAGCATGTGCGCCGTGGTACAACCCGGCGTGGTAAACGCCGAACTTCAGAAGGAAGTGGAAAAAAAGGGCCTGATGTACCCGCCGGATCCGGCAAGCTTGTTCGTTTCCACCCTTGGGGGCAATGTCGCTCTGAATGCTGGAGGACCCAGGGGGGTCAAGTACGGAGTTACAAGGGACTATGTATTGGGCCTCGAGGTGGTTCTCCCGACGGGTGATATTATCAGAACAGGTGGAAAGACCCTGAAAAATGTTACGGGGTATGATCTTACGAGGTTGATGTGTGGCTCGGAAGGAACTCTGGGTATCATTACGGAAATAACAGTGCGGCTGGTCCCCCTGCCAACGGCCAAGGCTACCCTGCAGGCCGTCTTTTCAGATGTGGATGATGCAGCGAAGACCGTCTCATCTATTATAGCTTCGGGCATAGTTCCTACCACCCTGGAACTTGTAGATCGAGTCGTACTGGATGTAATAAAGGACTACGGTGGGGCCGAGTTCCCTCCTGAGGCAGAGGCATTGCTTCTTATCGAGGTGGATGGGGAGCCTTCGGCTCTGGCAGCCCAAGGAGAACGCATTAAAGAATTCTGCAAGGAACGGGGAGCCATCCAGGTTGACAGGGCCACCAGCAATGAGGAAGCAGAAAAGCTTTGGCAGGCCAGGAGGAGCGCCTTCGGGGCCGTGGCCAGACTCCGCCCTAACTGCATTGTGGAGGATGCGACCGTTCCGGTAAAAAGGCTGCCCGAGATGATCCGAAAAATCGTAAACCTTGCCGAGAAATATAGATTAAAGATTGGGGTGCTGGCCCATGCGGGAGACGGGAATTTGCACCCGCTGATTATGACCGATCTTCGTGACAAAGAGGAAATGGATCGAGTTGACCAGGCCGTGGAAGAACTTTATGAGGCCGCCATCTCCATGGGCGGTACCCTTTCCGGCGAACATGGGATAGGAATTGCCAAGGACAGGTTCATGTCCAAGGAGTTCAGCGAGAGGACCATAGAAATCATGCGTGGCATCAAGCGCGTTTTTGATCCAAATAACATCCTGAATCCGGGGAGTTTTCTGTAATAGCCAAAAGTGATGACTTTGTAAAAAGCTGGTTTATGCCGCGAGCGGCAGCCTATGAACAACGAATGGGAACCGA
>CAYOIU010000181.1:0-8130 GCA_964404085.1 uncultured Desulfobacteraceae bacterium
GTGTCGTGTCTACACCCTTCGCTATCCGGCGGAAAATGCTCCCTGCGAGGGGTGCCCACTCCCCTTTGAGAAGTTCGAAGAAGTGAAGCCTGATGCCGTTGGAAGTGGACTGTTCCAATGCACTTTTCCCTTGTGGAAGAAAAAAGGCATCTATTTTATTCGGGTTCGTCTTGTGGACAGAAACGGGAACATCGGCCCACCCTCGGACACGGTAAAATTGAAGATATTCTAAAGGGTCACGGAACGGGTAAGACCATGCACCATTTTCAGTACAGAGGCGCGGAATTGTATTGTGAGGAGGTTCCGGTTTCCAGGATTGCCGAGAAAGTGGGAACCCCTTTCTATCTTTACTCGCACGCCACCCTGGTCAAGCATTTCGAGGCCTTTGACGGTGCCTTCGAGGATGTCAATCACTTGACGTGTTTTTCCATGAAATCCAATTCCAACCTTGCCATCCTTAGATTGTTCGCCAGCCGGGGAGGCGGCGTGGATATCGTTTCAGGTGGTGAGCTATACCGGGCGTTGAAGTCGGGCTTGGATCCGGAAAAGATCGTGTACTCCGGCGTGGGAAAGCAGGATGAAGACATGAAGGCGGCACTTGCCTCGGGGATCCTGATGTTCAATGTGGAATCTTCCCAGGAACTCATGAGGCTGAATGATATTGCCGCGAGCATGGGTAGGAAAGCACGGATCGCGATTCGCGTCAATCCCGACGTGGACCCGAAGACCCATCCCTATATTTCAACCGGACTCAGGGAGAACAAGTTCGGCATCGACATCAGGGAAGCCCCGGAACAATACACGGTTGCCTCAAGCCTGAAAAACATTGAGGTGAAGGGGGTTTCCTGCCACATCGGATCGCAGTTGACCCAGGTGGGGCCTTTCGTCGATACCATCAAGAAGCTCGTGGAGCTGGTAGAACACCTGGAAAAGGCCGGTATACCCATCCGGTATCTGGACCTTGGGGGAGGCCTGGGAATTACCTATGATCAGGAAGCACCGCCTGACCCCGGTGATTATGCCGGCGCCATCAAGGAACTCCTTTCCGGCGTCGACCTCACCCTGATTTTCGAGCCGGGGAGGGTCATTGTGGGCAACGCCGGGATCCTCGTGACCAAGGTGCTCTACACGAAGTCTTCCCCTGAAAAGAATTTTTTTATCGTTGATGCGGCCATGAACGATCTCATGCGGCCGGCCCTCTATGGTTCGTTTCATGCCATTCAACCGGTAATAAAATCGGATAGGAAACAGGTCAGGGCCGACGTTGTGGGACCGATCTGCGAATCCAGTGATTTTTTGGCCAAAGGCAGGGAATTGGATGCTTTTGATCCCGGTGACCTGATGGCAGTTATGAGCGCCGGAGCCTACGGCTTCAGCATGTCCTCCACGTACAATTCACGGCCGCGAGTGGCCGAGGTTATGGTGAAGGGAGACAGGTTTTTTACCATAAGAAAACGCGAGACCCATGAAGATCTCGTCAAAGGGGAACAGATCCCCGATTTCCTTTTAAACGGATAAAAGACATGGAAGGTATTGAATTCTGGAAAATGAGCGGCAGCGGTAATGATTTCATCATTATTGATAACCGTGACGGGAAGGTGAAGGAGCAGGAAATGTCCTTTCTGGTAGAACGGTCCTGCCGACGGCGTGAATCGGTCGGAGCCGACGGTGTCATTTTCGTGACCCGTTCGGATCAATATAATTTTGCCTGGCGTTTTTTCAATGCCGATGGCGGGGAGGCTGAAATGTGCGGTAACGGGGGAAGGTGCGTCTCCCGTTTCGCTTACTTGAAGGGGATTGCAGGATCGGAAATGACCTTTGCAACCCTGGCCGGCCCCATTTCTTCCATTGTGAACGGGCGAACGGTCAAGGTGCACATGCCGAGGCCCACAGGCCTTGCACTGGATGCGGGTATTGAATCCCAGGAGGGGTGGTTGAACGCAGGGTTTATCAACACCGGCGTTCCCCACGTGGTGGTAGAGGTCAACGGACTTTCCGACCACCCGGTGGTGGAACAGGGCAGGATTGTCCGGTACCATGAGCGTTTTGCCCCGGAAGGAACCAACGCCAACTTCATGAAAGTGGTAGGGAACAATTCCCTGGAAATCAGGACCTATGAGCGCGGGGTGGAAGATGAGACGCTGGCGTGCGGGACCGGTGCCATGGCAGGCGCTCTTGTAGCCTCTGCAAGAGAGATGGTGAAATCACCGGTCGGTGTCAGGACCAGAGGAGGAGAGACCCTGACCTTCTATTTCGAAAAGGAAGGTGACTCCGTGAAAGAGGTGTGGATGGAAGGGAATACCAATATCGTATACGCGGGGATCCTCCACGAAGAGGCCCTGTAGAGGTTGAGTGTTTAAACAACCAAACAAACCAAACCAAATAGCCGAAACAGATCAGATAGCCCGGAAAAACCCTAATCGTGGAGGTTATCATGTTTAGAGGATCCATTGTCGCCATAGTCACCCCCTTTAAAGGGGGAAAAGTGGATGAAGAAAGATATCGTGAACTGATTGATTTTCAGATCGAGGGCGGTACCAGCGCCATCGTGCCCTGCGGGACCACCGGAGAATCCGCCACTCTGAGTATGGAAGAGCATGCCAAGGTGATCGATATGGCCATTCAGGCGGTAGGAAAGAGGGTGCCTGTTATTGCCGGGACCGGCGGAAACAGCACGAGAGAGGCGATCGAACTCACGGAGCATGCCAAAAAGTCGGGCGCCGATGCCACGCTGCAGGTGACGCCTTATTATAACAAGCCCACCCAGGAAGGCCTCTACCAGCACTTCAAGGCCATTGCAGATGCCGTGAGTCTGCCTCAGGTGTTGTACAATGTTCCCGGCCGGACCAGCGTGAACATGCTGCCGGAGACCGTGGGGCGCCTGGCCGACCTGCCGGAAGTTGTCGCCATCAAGGAGGCGTCGGGAAACCTGGGCCAGATGGCCGAGATTGTCAGAATAGCCGGGGACAGGATTACCCTGCTCTCGGGAGACGACAACCTCACCCTGCCGGTGCTCTCCCTTGGGGGCAAGGGGGTGGTTTCCGTGGTGGCCAATATCGTACCCGGAGACACGGCTGCCATGGTGAAGGCCTGGGAGGAAAACCGGGTCGAAGAGGCGAGGGCGCTCTATTTCAAACTGCTGCCTCTTTGTCAGGCCATGTTCTTCGAGACCAATCCCATCCCGGTAAAGACCTCCCTGGCCCTGATGGGAAAGATAGACCTTGAAATGCGTTTGCCCCTATATCCCATGGCACAGGGCAATTTGGACCGTCTGAAGAAAGCCCTCGGGGCCTACGGGTTGCTGTAGTCACTACGATCGGTCAGGAGGTTACCCATGATCAAAGTAATCGTGGCAGGCGCGGCAGGTCGCATGGGAAAGCGGATCATCAACTTCATCCGGCAGACCCAGGGAATGGACTTGGTCGGTGCCTTTGAGCATCCCGAGCACCCCGGTGTCCACAAGGACGCAGGGGAAGAAGCGGGTGTTGGAAATGTGGGCGTAAGCATTGAAGCCTCTCTCGACGCCATATCAGTCAAGGGAGATGTCTTGATAGACTTTACCGCCCCTGAAGCAACCATCAAAAACCTCCATGCCGCGGCTTCAAGTGGATTGGCCATGGTCATCGGAACGACCGGGCTGAAGGGGGACCAACTGGAAGAGGCCAGATCCCTTGCAGCTGGAATTCGCTGTGTCATGGCCCCCAATATGAGCGTCGGGGTCAACGTCATGTTCAAGTTGGCAGGTGAAATGGCCAAGCTCCTTGGGGACGAATTCGATATGGAGATCCTCGAGACACATCACCGTCTCAAGAAAGACGCCCCGAGCGGAACAGCCATGCACCTTGCCCACATTCTTGCAGAGGGTGTGAGCAGGGACCTGGAAAAGGTGGGGATCTATGAAAGGCGCGGGCAGATCGGCGCACGGACGGATGAGGAAATCGGGATCCAGACGTGGCGGGGAGGAGATATCGCCGGTGAACACACCGTTATGTTCGCGGGAATGGGTGAAAGGCTGGAATTAATCCACCGTGCCCACAATCGCGACAATTTTGCCAAGGGGGCCGTCAGGGCAGCCCGTTGGGTCGTGGAACAGCCTGCCGGACTGTACGACATGCAGGATGTCCTCGGTTTGAAGTAATACCAATAGGGAAAGAGAGAGAAAATGGCACTATTTGAAAGAGCGGACAGGGTAAAGGGATTGCCGCCCTATTTATTCAAGGAGATCGACCGAAAAAAGAAGGAGGCAATGGCCGGGGGGGTGGATATCATCGACCTGGGAATAGGTGACCCGGACATCCCCACGCCCCCGCATATTGTCCAGGCCATGAAACAGGCCGTGGAAGACCCTCACAATCACGGGTACCCCTCCTATTCCGGGATGGAAGCATTCAGGAAAACCATCGCCCGATGGTGCAAAAGGAGGTTCGGGGTGGACCTGGAACCTTTGGCCGAGGTGATCTCTCTTATAGGGAGCAAGGAAGGCATAGCGCATTTCCCGCTGGCCTTTATCAATCCGGGGGACATCGCACTTGTCCCCACCCCGGCCTACCCTGTATACCGAAATGCCACCCTTTTCGCGGGAGGCGAACCCTATTTTATGCCGTTGGTCAGGGAGAACCATTTCCTTCCGGATCTGGATGCTATCCCGGAGGATGTGGCGGATCGGGCGAAGGTGATGTTCATCAACTATCCGAACAACCCCACCTCCGCTGTGGCGGACCTGGACTTCTTCAGCAGGGTGGTTGCCTTTGCCAGAAAGCACCGTATTATCGTATGTCACGACGCCGCCTACACCGAGATGGCGTTTGACGGGCTCAGACCCCCCAGCTTTCTGGAAGCGGAAGGCGCCAAAGAATGCGGCCTGGAGTTTCATTCCCTTTCCAAGACCTTTAATATGACGGGTTGGCGCATTGCTTTCGCGGTGGGCAATGCCCAGGGAATCGCGGGGCTGGGCGCCATAAAGAGCAACATCGACTCGGGCGTTTTCCAGGCCATTCAGGTGGCGGGCATGGAGGCACTGGACGGGGACCAGACCTGCGTCAAAGAGATGACCCGGGTCTACGAGGCTCGCCGGGACCTGATGATCCCCGGTCTGAAGGAAGCGGGGTTGGAGATGATGACCCCCAAGGCGACCTTTTATATCTGGGTGCAGGTGCCGGAAAGGTATTCCTCAGCGTCTTTTGCCGAGAAGCTATTGGAGGAGGCAGGGTTGGTCGTAACGCCGGGAAACGGGTTCGGGGAACCGGGGGAAGGCTATTTCAGGATCGCCCTGACCAAGGGCAAGGAGCGCCTTTTGGAAGCCATTGACCGGTTGAAAGCGATGAAATTTTAATAGGTTGAAGGTAATATTGCATGGTTGAAACAGCCTATATCGGCATCGGGTCCAACCTAGGGGAACCCCTGGAGAACTGTCTCAAAGCGATCAAGCTCATGGATAAAATGCAAGGTTGTCGCCTGTCGGGCCGATCTGAATTCTACAGGACTGAACCCGTTGGGGTCGAAGGACAGGAATGGTACCTGAATGGTGCGGTTTCCCTGGAAACGGAAAGAGCCCCTGCGCACCTCCTTCAAGGCCTTATGGCCATTGAAGCGGAGATGGGCAGGGTAAGGAAAGAGAGATGGGAAGCCCGGGTGATCGATCTGGATCTGCTCCTCTACGGTGACCTGGTTATTGCTGAACCCGGGTTGAAGGTGCCGCACCCCAGGATGCATGAAAGGAAATTCGTGCTTGTACCCATTGTCGACCTGGCCCCGAATCTCCTGCATCCGGTGTTCGGGAGGCGCATGATTGACCTGCTTGAGGATTGCGCTGAAGAGGGCCAGCAGGTGTTACAAATGGATGACAAATAGATGCGACTGCTCATCATTATTCTGCTGGGTTATCTGCTCTACCGGACGCTTCGCAGGTTCTTCAATCCAAGACAGACACTCAGCCGGCATGAAGAGGGGGGTGCCATCGACGAGATGGTGCAAGACCCTGTCTGTGAGACCTATGTGCCCGTGAGGGAAGCGGAAAAACGGCTCATCGGGGGCAAGACCTACTATTTCTGCAGCAAGAAATGCGCGGATGCATTTGAGAAGAGTTCAAAAGTGTGAATCAGAATTGACAGAATGTTACCTCACAACGAATATTGAAAGGAGCAGGAAATGAAATTTTTTATTGATACGGCCAACATAGAAGAAATTAAAAAGGCCAATGAGTTAGGCATGGTGGACGGCGTGACCACGAACCCTTCACTCGTTGCCAAGGAAGGGCGGGAGTTCAAAGAACTCCTGGAAGAGATATGCAGTATCGTAAACGGCCCCGTCAGTGCTGAGGTGGTGAGCGTGGAAGCTGAAGGAATGCTGCGGGAGGCCAGGGACTTGGCAGGCATAGCAGACAATATTGTAGTCAAAGTCCCTTTGATTGAAGAAGGCTTGAAAGCCGCCAGGGTCCTGAGCAAGGAAGGGATCAAGACCAATGTGACCCTCTGCTTTTCCCCTGTCCAGGCCCTCATGGCCGCAAAGGCGGGAGCGACCTACGTGAGCCCATTTATCGGCAGGCTGGACGATATCAGCCAGGTCGGCATGGAGCTGGTGGAACAGATCGTGACCATCTATGACAACTACGGCTTTGAGACGGAAGTCATCGTGGCGAGCGTTCGAAACCCGACCCACGTTTTGGATGCTGCGCTGATGGGGGCGGATATCGCCACCATACCCTACAAGGTTATTTCGCAACTCGTCAAACATCCCTTGACGGATATCGGGCTTGAGAAGTTTCTGGCAGACTGGAAAAAACAGGGATAAAAATGCACCTCCGGAGAAGGCTCGGACCTGCAACGCTGGTTTTCATGCTGGTGTTGTTTTTTAGCACCCAGGCTCTTTCCGATATCTATCGTTACAAGGACGAAAAAGGGGTCTGGCACTTTACCAACGTAAAAAATGATAAGCGATACAGGCTTTACATCCGGACTCCCCGGGTGAAATCCGCAGCTTATATCAAGAAGTATGCGGGCATCATTGACCAGGCCTCTTCACGTTTCGGGGTTGCCCCTCCATTGATAAAGGCGATCATCAAAACCGAGTCGGATTTCAATCACAAGGCCGTTTCTCACAGGGGCGCGAAGGGGCTCATGCAGCTCATGCCGAAAACGGCCGGGGCCATGGAGGTTAAAGACCCCTATGACCCTGAGGAAAACATATTCGGAGGAACGCGTTATTTCAGCCAGCTGCTGACGCGTTTCAAGGATGTCAAAATGGCACTGGCGGCCTATAATGCGGGCCCTGAAGTGGTTGAAAGATATCGGGATGTCCCTCCCATTCCTGAGACGAGGGCTTTCGTTGATAAGGTCATGAGATATTACCGACACTATAAGTCTGTAAGTCAGTAGGCGTTTTCCGCGTACGGAGAAGGAACGATTGGAATAATGAAAGATAAGCGATCGAAAACGCCGGGTTTTCGCGGGGAAATTCTCAACCTTCCCAATAGCCTGACATTTTTTAGGATTGCATGTATTCCGCTGGTACTGCTTTTCCTGGACATTTCAGGAAAACTGGGAAGCTTCCTTGCAGCCCTTCTCCTTACGCTGGCTTTTGTCACGGACATGCTGGACGGTTTTTTCGCCAGGCGCTATGAATCGGTCACGACCCTGGGAAAGTTTCTTGATCCCCTGGCCGACAAGATCCTGGTCTCGGTAACCATGATCATGCTCATTCCACTGGAGCGGATTCCCGTGTGGATGGTGATCGTGATCATTGCCCGGGAGATGGCGATTACCGGGCTGCGAGGCATCGCGGTGAATGAAGGCATCGTCATTCAGGCAAGCTGGCTGGGCAAATACAAGACCATCTTTCAATGTGTCGCCCTCGTGGGCCTCAGCCTGCACTATTCCTATTTTGGTATCAATTTTCATCTGGTTGGCATGATGGTTCTGTGGATGGCGCTCGCCCTTACTGTGTGGTCCGGATGGGACTATTTCAGCCAATTCAGCCGGGAAGTATTCATAAAGAACCCGTAAGTCTTGTTGATTTTTTGTTGACAAAGATTGGTCAAGCTGTAAAATAATTTATTCGTCATGCGGGAATAGCTCAGTTGGTAGAGCCTCACGTTGCCAACGTGATTGTCGCGGGTTCAAGTCCCGTTTCCCG
>CAYOIU010000182.1:0-8122 GCA_964404085.1 uncultured Desulfobacteraceae bacterium
TTGAGTTCCTTGATCCGGTTTTCGCTGCACTCTCCCCGCTGATTGTACCATTTTATAAGCTCTTCTGCCGATTCACCTCGGTTCGTCGCAATTATCGTATACCGTTCCGTACTCTCTTCATCGCTAAACAGATGTCCCTGAAAAGGTCGTCGAATGACAACCAGACGGAATGCTTCTTTCGTCTCATTCATGCAGTGTACCGTATCACCAATAAACCCGTTCCGGCATGTACGCCACTCCTCGTCTTTCATGGTGGCTATCACTTTTTTTACCGCTTGATCCAGGTATCCTCCAATCGCATATTTGATCCCGTTGTCCTGACAGTAATTGATCAACTTCGCATGATACGCGGCACTATCGGCACGAAACGCCCCTATTTTTTTGCCTTTCGGCATTTGTCTCCTGCAAGGGGATGTAAAGGGGGACGGGGTTGAATTCAGGCGTTTCTATTTTCATTTGCTTGTTGGGCGACGGCAAAAAGCCGCCGCGCCTTATGCCGGGCGTTTAAATCATAATGGGAAATGATAGGGGTTGATATTTGGTATAATTATAGTATATTATGTATATCATTATGGAATTTGAATTCGATAAACGAAAAAGCCAAATTAATAAGAAAAAACATGGGGTCGATTTTATTAAAGCCCAAGCTTTATGGAACGATCCGGATCGGATTGAAATCCCCGCTAAAACGATTGATGAAAATAGGTTCCTGATAATCGGTAAAATTACTGATAAATACTGGTCTGCAATCATCACATACCGGAATGAAAAAGACAGGATCATTTCTGTCCGTGGATCCCGGAAAGAGGAGGTTGAGATTTATGAAAGCTAAAGATTTAGACAAAAAGTTTGATTCAGGGGAAAATATTACTGAGTTCCTAGATTTTACAAACGCCAAGAGACCTGGCCAAGATCAGAAAAGAGTCAACGTGGACTTTCCAGTATGGAGGATTCATATTTTGTATAAGGAAGCTAAACGACTTGGTGTGCCTCGGCAGTCTATCATAAAAATCTGGATCGCTGAAAGACTTGAAGAGGTTTCCAAATAGCCGTGATTCGGACAACAGCATGAACGAGGACTGGCATTACGCTGCTCCGCTATCGCTTTGCAGCTCCACACCAGCCTGTTATGCTGGGCGTTGTCGAGGACGCTGGGCGTCCTCGACAATCGCCGCGTTGCAATCCGCTGGCCGTGAGTCACTTCGCGCCTCACAACCAGCGAATCCAGCCGACGGCACGTTCACGCAAGCAAGCTTGCCCGTCCGCTTGCGGCTGATCCGCGTCGATTGGGTGTTCCGATAAAGACGCTTGAACAACTAATGAACACATGGGAAGGGAGGCTTCTAGAATGGACAACACAAATGAAAAGGGTGATAAGAGCACATGGGCCATTGGCGGAGGATTGCTGATAGGAATAGGTGTTGGATTTTTCTTCCTAAAGGCATCTGCTCTAGCATTCGTTGGATGTATTTTCGCAGGATTAGGTCTGGGCTTGATGGCGACTTCTATAATCTCAAGCGTAAAGCAGAAATAGAACCATTGTCAAGGGGTGCATGCTGTTTCCATAACTGTGGTATACTAACAAAAGATCTGACCGCAGATCATCATGATCGTTCAGATCTTCATAGCCCAGGGCTATACCATATATCCGCTGGCGAACCAATGCCTCCACTCCATGCTCTATGCTCTTTTGATCACGGTAATCGCTAAAACATGCTGCAAATCGTTTCGAGATACCCAAACGCTCATCCACCTCTCTTAACAATAATCCTCCGGAGTCGGAAGTGATATTTCCACCATCAAATTTACCTACCACTCCGCGTTTTCCTAACCCTTGAAATTCTAACTGTCCTGTATTACAATCTGTTTCCATGGGCCGCTCCTTTTGAATGGCTTTATCTAACTGATTTCATTACCATTATATCAAATTGAGCGGCTATCGCAACCCTTTCCGTGAGAAATCCGGGTTAGCGGTACCCAGTAGTGTGCGCATGGATTGAGGAGGTTTAAACCCCAAATAGCCGTCCATATTGAGGTGAGTTGGGAAGTGCACTATGAGAAAGCACATGAAAAAGATTCTCAGATTCGCTTCTTTATACGCGTTTAATTAAGCGAGCTGAGTTCGTTGGAAGTCCACTGACGGACTTTGTACAATTCCATCAAGAGTGGTGATTCTATGATACTGGGACTGGATGTGGGGGGTACCCAAACGGACGCTGTTCTGCTGGATCGCGGGGGCGTCCTGGTGGAAACGAAGACGCCCACGGGTGATGACCTGCTCGAGACGCTCAGGTCTGCCATTTCAAGGACCACGGGCGATTTTCCCTCCCAGGACATAGAAAGGATGGCCTTTTCCACCACCATGGCCACCAATGCCATTGTGCAGGATCGGTTGGACGAAGCGGGAATGATCGTCTCGGCGGGGCCGGGCATGAACCCCGAATGGTTTTCCGTGGGGCACGCCTTTCGGGTGGTCGGGGGTTGTCTGGATCACCAGGGTTTTGAGGCGGCGCCCCTTGAGAAGGAGGCTGTTTGCAGGGCCGCTGAGGACATCCGCAGCATGGGTATCCCTGTGGCGGGGATTGTGGGAAAATTCTCCGTGCGCAACCCGGTCCACGAGTTGCAGATTGCGGACTGGGTAAGAACCGGGTTTTCGCATCTGGCCCTGGGGCACCAGGTATCCGGGAGTCTCAATTTCCCTCGCAGAATCGCCACGACGTACCTCAATGGCGCCCTTCACCGGTTGCACGAACAGTTCATCGGCTCTCTCAGGGCTATTCTCAATGAAGAGGATCTGCGAGCACCCCGTTATCTTCTGAAACCCGACGGGGGGACAGTGGACCTGGATTATACGCTGCATTCGCCGGCAGGGACGGCGCAATCGGGGCCGGCGGCCAGCGTGATGGGTGCCCTGGCCCTGGATGGGTGCCGCGGCACATCCCTGGTACTGGATATAGGAGGCACCACCACCGACATTTCGGTCGTACTCGACGGTGTCCCCCTCCTGGAGCCCCGTGGTATCCGCCTCGGGCCCTATCAGACGCTGATACGATCTCTTCTGACCCATTCCATTGGTGTGGGAGGAGACAGCGAAGTCCGCAGGGGGACAGCGGGAGAACTGCGGGTAGGACCTGCCAGAAAAGGCCCTCCCGTGGCGCTGGGGGGGACCGTAGCCACCCCAACGGATGCCATGATTGCCCTGGATCTCCTCCGGGTAGGGCACCCCGAGGCGGCAAGGGATTCCATGAAAAGCCTTGATTCCTCCGGGGGCCAGGAACCGAAGTCCACGGCCCTCCACATACTCGAGACCATGGCGAACACCGTCGCAGATGCAGCGAGGGCGTTTCTTAAACACATCAACTCCCGCCCGGTCTACACCATACATGAAGTCCTCCAGGAGCAGAAAATCGTACCCGATGCGGTGGTGGTTATAGGAGGACCGGCTCAACAGATAGCGCCCTTCATCGGTCGGGCGCTGGGGCTTCCCTGCAGGGTCCCGGACCATTCCGGGGTGGCCAACGCCGTTGGTGCCGCTGTGGCCAGGGTCACGGCCGAGATCACGCTCCAGGCGGATACCCAGAGGGGGGCACTGGTCATTCCGGAGGCAGGGGTGGACCGCAAAATCCCCTTCCGGTTCACTCTCCGGGAGGCCATGGACCTGGCGAGAGAAGTCCTTCAGGAACAGGCCCGGAAGATCGGGGCGGAACAGGAACCTCTCGAGATCTCTGTAACCGAACAACAGGTCTTCAACATGGTCCGTGGATTTTCAAGGGCAGGACAGAATATTCGCCTCAGACTTTCCATTACCCCCGGAATTATCGGGGAATGGAAGTGCCCGGGGGAAGCCATATGAAAGCTCTGAGAAGAACGGGTCTTGTCTTTTTCCCGGCCTATGACTGGGCCATCAGTCCGACCCATCCCGAGAGGGAGGAACGCCTCCTCTATACACAGGACCAGGTCCTGGAGGAAGGCCTCCTGGATGTAGACGGGGTGGTGGAATATCGCGTGAGGCCCGCCGGCATGGAAGATATCCAGAGGGTCCATTTCTGCGTGCCGGATGAGTCCGCCGTTACCACGGAAAGCCACCTGATTTCCGCGGGGGGCTGCCTCGTGGCGGCGGATGCCGTGCTCAAGGGGGAGGTGGAGAGCGCCTTCGCCCTCGTGCGCCCGCCCGGACACCATGCCATGCGGGTTGTCCACGGGAATCGCGGTTTCTGCAATATCAACATCGAAGCCATCATGGCGGAATATGCTAGAGACACATATGGCGCGGAAAAAATAGCCGTCGTGGATACCGACTGCCACCACGGAGACGGGTCCCAGGATATCTTCTGGCACGACCCGGACACCCTCTTCATCTCAATTCATCAGGATGGACGGACCCTCTATCCCGGCTCCGGGTTCCCGGATGAGCTGGGCGGCCCCAATGCGGAGGGTAAGACCATAAACATTCCCTTACCGCCCCAGACCGGAGAGAAAGGCTTTCTCTACGTGCTGGAAGAACTCATCATGCCGCTTCTGGATCAATTCAAACCGGACCTGGTCATCAATTCAGCGGGCCAGGACAACCATTTCAATGATCCCATTACCCACATGAACTTTTCGGCCCGCGGTTATGCAGCGCTCAATGCCCGGTTGAAACCGGACATCGCCGTTCTGGAAGGGGGATACGCCGTGGAAAATGCCCTTCCCTATGTCAATGTGGGAATCATCATGGCCATGGCCGGGTTGGATACCAGTTGTGTCAAGGAGCCCAATTACGAACAGGACTACCGCCCCCAGCGAGATGACATAACGCACTATATCGAACGGCAGGTGGCTGAACTCAAGGCCTTGTTCCTGAAAGGCGAATTCAAAAAGGGTGGGCACAAACCGGGCGAAGTGGTGAGAAGGACGAGGGACATTTATTATGACACCGACGGGATCCGGGAATCACAGCAGGAGAAAATTCGTTGCTGCAAGGCCTGCGGCGGCGCCCTGGCCATTGAATCGGCCTCGAGCAAGGGGTACCACATCCTCGCCGTCCACATCCCGAGAAGGGCATGTGGCCCTTGCCGGGAGCAGGGCCGATCCTGGTTCGATGAGGGATGCGGCGGCCGGTTCGACAGGGTTTACCTCCAGGACAGGACGGCATCCACCTACGAGACCCGGAGCCCGATTTAAGTATTTCCTATGAAATCGTGAACGACGAATCTGAAACCTTTGGCCATGAAATGATGGACTACCGCCTTGCCCGCCTCGGCACGGGTCAGGGGGTGGGCTGGTTTTCCTGCATCCCGGGGAAGGACCTGGCTTTTCCAGAACTTGTTTCAGCTCTTCAGCAACATCCCCATGACCAGTTCATGCGCCAGCACGCATTGGATTATATTGGAAAACTTGAACCGGATGCACTGGTCGATCTTGTGGAAAAGGCCGGGAAGCGGAAACCTCTATTCCAGGCCCTGGCCTGTGAAGCCTCGGTGCTCTATGAAAAGTTTGTGCCCCTGAGAGAACGTTTCGCCGGAAACAGCCCCGAATCATTGGCTCGTCAAAGTCCTCTCATCTACGTACGCTGGTCTCAATCGATCCACCATGAATATCATGAAGACTGGCTCAGGCTGTTTTCGGAAAATATGGCCTGGCACAAAGCCCTGCCTGCGCACGAAAAAGCCGGACTCTCCCTTCCTTACGATCCCGAAGCAATAGCCCGGTGGTGGGCCAGGCGTATCACGTTGGAAGAGCTTCCGCATGTGTCCGGCCGCGGTAATGACAGGGACGCGAAGACCCGGGCAAAAGACGTTGCGAGGGGGGTTAGGAAAAAACTCGAGCGTTTGGGTATTCTCAGAGGATGGGAATCGAGGACCGAGGCCACGGTGAGCCCCTACGCGGTAGAAAGGCCCTGGAATCTTGACGTGGCGCTGAAACAGGGAAGAAACAACTGGAGACTGCAAGGGGAACAGGTGAGTTACGGACGTGGGCTCAATATTTACCAGGCCAGGATCTCCTGTCTTATGGAGATAGTAGAACGGTATTCCGCCTTTTGCAGGGCCGATGAAGATGACCTCCCGGGGTACCGGGGAGGGCCGAAACTGGTTATGGGCACTTATACGGAACTCAAAAAGGGTCATGAGGTGGTAGACCCCAATGCGTTTCTCCTGGAGGTCCCCTACGAGGACCAGGAACTCTACTGGATCGCGGGGGAAAAGGCAGGCCCGGAAGGATATTCCTCCGTCCTCGTTCCGGCCCAAATGGTGTTTCTATTCGCGAACTTTGATGAGGTGTCCATTACGACGGGGCTCTCTTCGACTGGGCTGGGTGCCGGCAACACCATTGAGGAAGCGAGGCTCAGCGGGCTCCTGGAGGTATTGGAAAGGGACGCGGAAAAGGTGGTACCTTATTGCGAGGACCGGTGTTTCCTCCTCGGCTCTGAAGACCCGAAAGTCAATGATCTCATCTGGGGATTGAAACAAAAAGGGATCCAGATCCAGTTCCTCGACCTGACCCAGGAGTTCGGAATACCCTGCTACAAGGCTTTTATCCAGGGGCCGGGCGGGGTTATCCTGAAGGGGACCGCCGCAAACCTGGATGGCAGGCGGGCAGCGGTTTCCGCCATGACTGAGATACCCTATCCGTACCCCTATTGGTTTGGGTCGACGGTTCCACCGGAAGGGTTGAGATCTTCCCGCTACGAGGAGCTCCCCTGTTTTTCATCAGGGGATGCATCGAAAGATCTTCAAATCCTCGAGAAGGTATTGTTCCGAAACGGCTACTATCCCATCTACGTGGATCTGACAAGAGAAGAGCTGGAAATCCCGGTCGTCAAGGTCCTCGTCCCCGGGTTGGAACTGAACAACGTGCTGGACCGTTTCTCCCCCCTGAGTCTACGCAAGTTCGCCCATTATCTGAGGATGTGAAACGGGTCGTCTCGAATATCCGTACTCGGCGAATCCAATCCGGCTCCCCCCGGCAAGGCTCCTTTGCCTTTCTGGGGGTGTTTTCCACTCACAACAGTGTTTGTACAATTTGAAATGAACGTAACCAGAACCCAAATCCATCTGCTGATACGCAGGAATTCCTGATTGCTTTAGGGAGCTTAACAAATGGCATCGCCCTCTCAAAAAAAAGTCATCTTTGCTGCACTTGTGGGAAATTTTCTGATTGCGCTGACCAAATTCATTGCCTTTTTTGTCACCAAGAGTTCGGCCATGCTGTCCGAAGGGGTACATTCTATTGTAGATACCGGCAATGAGGTTCTCTTACTTTACGGGTTGCGCCGGGCGAAAATGCCGGCGGACGAAGCGTTTCCGTTCGGCCACGGCAAGGAGGTGTATTTCTGGAGTTTTATTGTAGCCATTTTGATTTTTGCAGTGGGTGCCGGAGTCTCCATTTACAAAGGGGTTCATCATCTTCTGCATCCCACCCCGATTCAAAGTCCCTACCTCAATTATATGGTGCTGGCCTTGGCCATGCTTTTTGAAGGTGCGGCCTGGTATTTTGCCTTGACGGAATTTACAAAAGCAAAAGGGAAATGGGGATATTTAAGGGCTGTTCAACGCGGTAAGGATCCCTCCATTTTCGTTGTGCTCTTTGAAGATTCCGCGGCCATGCTCGGTATTGCTGTTGCCTTTGTGGGGATATTGATGAGCCACATTACCTCTAATACCTACTATGATGGGATTGCCTCCATTATCATCGGTTTGATTCTTGCCGGTACGGCTGCCTGGCTTGCCTATGAGACAAAGGGACTGTTGATCGGAGAAAGCGCCAACAAAGAGGTGGTTCAGGGAATA
The DNA here is from genome assembly GCA_964404085.1 of uncultured Desulfobacteraceae bacterium. Lineage (GTDB taxonomy): Bacteria > Desulfobacterota > DSM-4660 > Desulfatiglandales > Desulfatiglandaceae > CAYUCJ01. The sequence goes on from CAYOIU010000182.1 coordinate 7,770, forward strand.
AGAAAAATTGCCGGATCATACACCAACATCCAGCACGTCAATGAAGTTCTGACCCTGCACATGGGTCCGGATTTCATTTTGCTAAATCTGAGTGTGGATTTTGATAACACTGCCTCAGCGGGCGATGTTGAAAGGTCCATTGCCCGGCTGGACAGTGAAATCAAACAAGCCTTTCCTAAGATTAAGCGAATTTTTGTGGAAGCCGAGGATAGGAGATCAACTCTCTGATCCTATGAATAAAGTGGGAACATCTCGAAGCGCTGAACGCCGAAGCTCACGATAAGTCTCAGCATCCTGTGGGTTGAGCTTTCTCACATGAATACGCATCGGTCACACTGAGATATAAGGCCTGC
>CAYOIU010000183.1:0-8120 GCA_964404085.1 uncultured Desulfobacteraceae bacterium
TTGAATTTACTGGTAGCGGGGGCTGGATTCGAACCAACGACCTTCGGGTTATGAGCCCGACGAGCTACCGGACTGCTCCACCCCGCGTCAATCATGCAAGAATACCAGCTGGAAGATATGAAGTCAAACAAATTTTCACTTTTTACCTACCCGTAGGGCAGCCGAATGACAAATGTCGCACCCTCACCGGGCCGGCTGTCGGCCCAGATATCGCCCCTGTGGGCCTCCACGATCTTGTAGGATATGGCAAGGCCCAGGCCTGAGCCCCTGTCACGTGTGGTGTAGAAAGGCTCGAAGATGTGGAGGAGGTTTTCTCTGTCAATGCCAATACCTTCGTCGCTGATGCGGATCTCGACGGCATCGGGCAGGTTAGCGGTGGAAATGGTTATGCTGCCGCCTTCATCCATGGCCTGGATCCCGTTGGCTATGATATTCATGAATACCTGCTTCAGCTTGTCAGGGTCACAGGAAATTTCCTCATGGTCTGCAGCAAGATCCTCAACGAAGTCGTATTTCTCCGGTGTGTAGATTTCGGCCATGATTTTAAGGACATCTCTTAAGACCGAATTGATGTCCGTCGACCTCTTGACGAGCCGGTACTGCTTGGTGAAGTCCCCCAGGTTGGCTACAAGGTTTTCCAGGCGGGCGATTTCATCGTACATCATGTCCAGTTTTTGAATGGCCTTCTCGTCGTCCAGGTTTTTTCGGATCTGGTGGGAGAATCCACCGATGATCATCAAGGGATTCTTGATTTCATGGGCCACATGGGCAACGGCCTGTCCCACCGCCGCCAGCCTCTCGGACCGCAGGAGGTTTTTCTCCAGCCTTTTCTGTTCAGAAATGTCTCTGATAATGGCCGTAAAGGTGACACCCTGCTCCATCTCCAGATAGCTCAGTCCCAGTTCAATAGGGAATTCCCCCCCATCTTTTCGCAAGGCTGTGAGGGAGAGGGTCTTTCCCATGATGTTGGGCACCCTTTTTTCCAGGAACCGTTTGACGAACCGGCTGTGGTTGCCGTATTGGGGAGGAATCAGCACACCGAGATCCTTCCCGAGGATTTCCTTCCTCTGGTATCCGAAGATGCGCGTGGCCGCATTGTTGAAAAGGACGATCTTGTGTTTTTCATCAATGCTCAGAACAGCGTCGGTGGCGGTATCGAGAATGGCCCGGAATTTTTTCTCAGAGGCCTGTAGCCTGCGAATCAGTTTCTGGTACTCGGTGACGTCCCGGGAGATTTCGATAAAGTACTTCTGTTCCCCATCTTCCATCACGAGGGGGTACATGATGCGGATCATCTCCTTGAATCCTGATCCGGCCTCATCCACACGATGGCTGACTTCCACACGCTTTCCCGTTTCCTTGGCCCGCTTGAGCGGACACAGGGGGGTCTGGTAATGGCAGGGGCTTCCGAATTGAGCCGCTATCTCGTAACACTTCTTTCCGATCGCCTTTTCTTTAAGGATGCCGTAATGATCCAGAAACACACGGTTTACATTCAGTACCTGATGGTCCGGATCGATGACCACGATCTCTTCATTGATCCCGTCGAAGAGGGTCTCAAGAAAGAGATTGTCCATTTTAAGACCTTCAATGAGCTTCTCTTTACGCGAAAGGGTTTTCTTCAGGTGGTCCACTTCCCGGTTGATTTCTGTATCTTTCTTCATGGCCATGCCCCGGCATTTGGAAAATAAAAGACGTAGTTAGTGGAAAGGATATCAAACATTTCAGTCGTGCCTTCCCTGATTTTTTCATAGAGCGCTTTCATGTTCAGTGCCCCCGCCAGTGCGTCGCGGTATTTGCACACGTCATAGAGGCCGGTATCGATGGGCAGAAGAACATGATCGAGAGGCCCGTACCAGGTGATGCCCAGGTCCTTTTTCATCCTGAACACTTTCTTGTACATGTCCCTCAAGAGGACAGTGCGCAGGACGGGGTTGACCTGGTTGATCATGCAGTCTATCAGGCCCGCCAGGAGATAGACGTCCCGCATTTTTTCCTCCCGGTCCCGATGGGCGAAAATCCCTTTAATGGTCGATTGCATTCCGTTCAAAAGCGCAAAATGGGGAGGAAGCTGTCCACGGTATTCATCAAGGGCGGATGCATGGGAACGGAGCATTTGAACAAAGTGGGCCGTTTTCCACACTGCTTGCCTGAATTCCCAGGGACCTGATGTGATTACTCCATCCGGTCGGCGGGCCCGCCGGTTGTTGAAATCTATTATTTTGGCCATTTCTTTACCCTGCCCTATTCGCTGGTGCTCGCCGGAAGATCAGCCGATCATGGCCTGGGATGACAGGTTTCGTGGAGATGTATCAAACGTTTTCTTGTCACATGGGTATAGATCTGGGTCGTGGAGATATCCGAATGGCCGAGCATCATCTGGACAGACCGCAAGTCAGCCCCTGCCTCGAGGAGGTGGCTTGCGAATGAATGCCTTAGACTGTGAGGCGTAACATCGTGTTTTATCCCAGCTTGGCGAGCGTAGCCCTTGAGAATTTTCCAGAAACCCTGTCTGGTCAACCGTTTTCCCAAATAGTTCAAGAAGAGGTAAGCGGTTCTTGAACGGTGATCGAGTCTGGGTCGCCCCTCTTCAATATAGTCTGATAAGGCTTTCCGGGCCTTTTCGCCCATGGGGACGATGCGTTCCTTGGATCCTTTCCCAACGGTCCTCACATAACCCGATTCAAGATTGACATTGGAGAGCTTCAAGGTGACCAGCTCGGAGACCCTGAGGCCTGTGGCGTAGAGGAGTTCAAGCATGGCCGAATCCCTTTGGCCCCTCGGGTCAACAGGCTTCGGTTGGGCGAGGAGACGTTCCACATCATTTGGAGACAGGGTGCCTGGAAGTTTGCGGCTCAGTTTGGGCGATTCAAGGAGCCGTGCGGGATTGACATCGAGTATGCCGTCTTCCACCAGAAACCGGAAAAAGGTCTTCAGGGTGGAAACATGCCTGGAAACAGTTCGGTTGGAGAGTCCTTTCGTCAGGCGCCGCAGGTACCCATTCAGCACCTGCCGATCCAGACCTCGGAGTTTAAGCGCCTTTTCGTCGAGATAAGTCACAAATCGAATCAGGTCCCTACTGTAGGACCGTACCGTGTTTTGAGCCAGGCCCCGTTCGACCGTGATATGGGTGAGAAACCCATCTATGAGTGCTGCTGTTTCGTTGTCCATGTGATGCCTAAAATTGATGGAATCGTAAAAAGTCCGTCCATGGACTTTTTACTCACGAAAACCGAAAAGTGTGATTTTCGGTTTCCTTTCAAATCATTGGGTTGCGCCGCACCCCATTGATTTGCGTGCCCATCCGTGGGCACGATAATGACTTTCTTGCAAAGTCATTAAAATTCGTAAACCTTGGGATCAGGGGTCAGACTTTCTATCCCTTCACCGGTAATGAGAACCATCTCTTCGAGCCTGACACCGCCCTTGCCCGGGATATAGATGCCGGGCTCAACGGTTGTTACCATCCCCTTCTTCAGTGTAACGGGCTTCCTGGGGGCAAGTCTTGGTCCTTCATGGACGGCCAGGCCGACACCGTGCCCCAACCCATGTCCGAAGAAACTTCCGAATCCCGCCTCATGAATGATATCTCTGGCCGTCTTATCGGCAGACGTGCTTTCAATACCGGGGTGTATGGCCTCCATGGCGGCGGTCTGTGCCCTGCGGACGATCCCGTAGATCTCCTTGAATTCCGGTGGAGGGTGACCAATAAAAACGGTACGGGTCATATCCGAGCAATACCCATCCAGTTTGACACCCAGGTCAAGGATGATGGGCTCGCTTTCTCTCAGAATCCGGTCCGTAGGAACGGCATGGGGGAGTGCACTGTTCGGGCCCGAGGCAACAATGGGGGGGAACGCGGCCTCTTGGGCGCCCACTTCCCTGGTGAGTTCTTCCACTTTCCACGCCACTTGACGCTCGGTAAGACCGGGCCTCATAAATTCGATGGTCCCCTCCATGACGGCGCATAACCTTTTCCCGGATTCCCTGAGAGCTTCGACCTCGGTTTCTCCTTTGATTTCTCGCATATCCTCCACGATCCCGGGAAGGGGCACCAGCTGTACCGGCACGGAGAGTTCAAGGAGCCTTTTCTCAAGTTCCTGGTGAAGTCCCCAGGTGACGTAATCCTTTTCAAAACCCAGCCTGCGCACACGGCCTTCAGCCAGGAAGCCCGACAAGCCTTCTAGGGGTCCCTCCCTGTAGGTCTTGACTTCAAATCCCGGGGCTTCCCTGGCCGCCTCTTCAGTGTACCTGGAATCGGTCATAAGCAAACAGTCGTCGCCGGTGATCAGAAGGGAGCCGGAGGATTCGGTAATCAGGAGATCAGAGGCACGGAATCCGGAAAGATACCTGCGATTTTCGGGTTGAACAATCCAGACACCATCCACCCCGTTTTCCGGCAACCGACTTCTCAGACTGGATATCCTGTCCGCGAAAAACATATGTTTCATATTGACCACATCCCCATGTGAAATAAGTTGTTTTGTATCTTATCAGAGTCCTGGTGCGATTGCAATTTTTCCCCTGGCTTCCGGAAAGGAACCCCGGCGGCAAAGGACCAGTGGCCGGGGGAAGGGTTTCAGAAATGGAAATTGACGCTCAGGCCCACCTGTCGATCCGGTGTGAGAAGGAGTTTGAGATCGAGCTCGTCCTTGAGGCGGCTTCGAAAGTCCATGCGGATTTTTCGGTTATGTTTATGGGAAGCGTTGACTGCACTGTAGATGTTTCCGGAATACCAGCCCAGCTCCAGAAAGGTGAGCATGCCTCCCAGCGCATGCTGGTCCTCATGGAATGCCTCAACGGCCGCCCAGATAAAAAGGGCGTTCAGGACAAAGGCGACCCCCCCGTCCCGGTATCGGCCCACATAGGCGTGGCCGAGTCCGGGCAAAACAGCCGCCAGCGTACCGGCAATCTTCGGAGATTTCAGGTGCAGCGCATCTCCTTTCAGGCTTTCCCGTGCAAGGGTCATGGCACCAGGGTAATAGGGGCTCGTATTTTCGGTGCCCATGAAAATCTGCGATGCGGCTTTCCACTTGTTTTCCCGCATCTTTACCCATCCGAGTCGATAGAGTGCGGCATTACGCAGTGAAGAATCGGGAAACTCCCTGAGGAGTCTTCGGAAGTAGTGTTCAGCCTCACCCGGGATTCCCTGCCGGTAATAGGATTCGCCCATCAAAAAGAGGGCCCTTTGAGCGAAGAGTCCCCTCTCATGGGTCTTGAGCAGCCAGAGGAAGACATCTCTGGCCACTTCGTACCGGCCGGCTTTCATATGGCAGACGCCCTTGAGCGTTCGTGCCTGCGGCACGCGAATACTTTCCGGAAAAAAGTGTATGAAGCGCTCGAACTCGAGGACCGCCCTTTCGAACTCACCCCTGTCCATCAATTTCATTGCGAATTGAAACTGGGCGGTCTCATCTATCACCAAAGAGGCGGGAAGGACAGGGCTTGCACAGAGTATCATGGAAAGGGTCAGAAGAATGAACAGTCCCCTATTCATGTCCCTTAGCGTCCTTCCTGTACCACCAGAAATCATTATTTTCCACGGGATCAAAAATCTTCCTCCTGCCCTGATGATAAACGAGAGGAGAGACCTCCGTTTCTTCGCTGCCTTCGTGGATGAGCCGATCGACCGTCAAAAGCCAGCCCACGAAAAAACCATGTTTCTCAAAGGCACGGACGCTGTAGGATGAACAAGAGGGTAGGCTGGGACACCTGTCCCCGTCCACCCTGGATAGGTGATCGCGGAAGAACGTTGCCATCCAGGCGCCCACGTTACCGGCGGATCCGTCCTTGCGGGCTTCAAGGGAGGATGATTTTCCGTCTGTCTGATCCGGGGTGGTCTTTTCGGCAGCCGACGCGGCACAGGGCAGTGGGGAGATGAGCACACCCAGGAAAAGAAGGGCCAGGATCCGGTTTTTTGTTTGTTGAACATGCATGGTGTGAAAGGGAGTTTTCCTTGAAAATAGTGAAGTGGTTTTGATAAGTCAAGCTGAATGGAAGGTTTGGATGGGGGTTTCAGGAACCAGCCTGTTCAACCGGGGAATCACGCATGTTGACAGAACCGCCAGGGCTTGTTACTTAACGTGTTAGAGTGCCGTGGCGAAAAGCTTCATTTTCCCCAATTCGCCTGCCGAATGCGAAGCCTCTTCCAGAAAACATTGCATTTTTCAGGTAGGTTAAATGACCTTCCTGTCTGAATTTGAAAGGATACCCGGTTTGTGTCGGGCCTCCGTGATGGGCCCGCGGGAAGTCCGCAAAGAAGCTTTCCCAGGACTGAAGAAGAACCAATGAACCAAGGAAAAATCGTCGAATTTATTGAACAGGGGAAGCTTGTTTCCACCCTGTGCCTGCAGGACAGTGTGAACAAGCTTCACCTGATGACGGCCACCACCCGTGAACTCAATGTGTCACCCAAGCGGGTGCTGCTCATCTCTTCTTCCGGTATCGATCCGCTGAAACCGCGGAAAGAACAGCTTGAATGGCTGACAAAGGCGGAGTCCATAAGGGAAAAACTGAAAGTGAGCGTCAGGGTCAGGGAGTTGTGGGAGCTTGTCAGAGAGGAAAAGGAACGCTACAGCCATCGCTACCTTGCCCAGCTTGTCTTTGGCGAGACGGTCTCGGATGACCATTTGTCCGCCGTGGTGCGTGCCCTTTTCGAGGATCGGACCTATTTCAAGCTCAAGGACGGTTACTTTCTGCCGAACTCCGAGGTGAGGGTAGAACAGATACAACGTGAAAAGGAGGCGGAGACGGCCAGGGAGGAAAAACTCCAGGAGGGTGGCGTTTGGCTCAGGGAGATCCGGTCGGGGAGAAAACCGGCGGCCCCCGCCTGCAAGATGGAAATCATAGAACTCCTGAAGCAGCTGGCCCTCTACGGGCGCGAGGCTCCCGACTACAAATTTTCAAAGGAAGTGCTCTCCAAGGCGGGTATTGCCGATATGAGGGAGGCAAGGCAGCTCCTGGTACGAATGGGTGTGTGGGAAGAAGATGAAAATCTTGATCTGTTCAGGCTCGACATCAAGACCGGTTTCAGCGGCGAGAATCTTGGGGAGTCTTCCCGCCTGGCCTGTACGGGAATAGACCATGAAGGACGGGAGGATCTCAGATCCCTCTCTCTATTGACCATTGACGGTCCTTTCACCCGGGATTTTGACGACGCGCTGAGCCTCGAGGTGAAAGGGGAGCAAATGCACCTGGGGATCCATATTGCTGATGTGGCATCGTCCATCACCCCGGGCTCTCCCCTGGATCTGGAGGCATTTCAAAGGGCATCATCTCTCTACCTCCCTCGCCGCCAAATCCCCATGATCCCACCGGACCTCTCCCAGGAAACCTTGAGCCTCAAGGTGGAATGTGACCGTCCGGCCATCTCTCTTCTGGCGCGTTTCGAGCAGGACGGGAGGCTAATCGACTACGAATTTGTGCCCAGCGTGGTCCGAGTGGTAAGACAGCTGACCTACGACTCGGTCAATGGATTGCTGGAGACCGATCCCATATTGAAGCAGCTGTATCGGTTGAGCATGTCGCTCAGAAGGGTGAGGATGGAGAAGGATGCCTTGAGCCTGTCTCTTCCGGAGATTCAGGTCCATTTCAATGAGGGTGGCCAGGTGCATCTGGAGATGGTGGAGCAGAACACCCCTTCCAGGATGCTGGTGGCTGAATTGATGATATTCTACAACGGCCTGCTTGCCGGATTCTGCAAGCAAAATGCGATCCCCACCCTGTTCAGGACCCAGTCCGATCCCAGCGCAAGGTTGACCGAGGATCAATTTGGATATGTGTACTACGTGTTCAAGCAGCGTCGTAAGCTCAATCCGCTGAAGATTTCCACCAAACCCGGGCCCCACAGCGGCCTTGGTCTTGAGCAGTACACCAACGCTACTTCACCTATCAGGCGTTATCTGGACCTGGTGGCCCAGCGGCAATTGAAGACATTTCTCTCGGAAGGACGTTTCTTTTATGATGCAAATGGCCTGGAAGAGATGCGCATGACCATCGAACCGACCCTGAAGACACTGGACAGGGTCAGGCGAAATCGGACGCGCTACTGGATCCTGAAATATCTGCAGGGACGGATTGGCGCAAAATACCGGGCCATGATCCTCGATGTCCTCAAAACC
>CAYOIU010000184.1:0-8084 GCA_964404085.1 uncultured Desulfobacteraceae bacterium
TGGTCAGGGGAGGTCTGCAGGCCATGTCCCGGGGGCAGTATGAGGCGGCCGAATCCATGGGGCTGAACTACTACCAGACCATGCGGCTGATTATTCTCCCCCAGGCGTTGAAGATCGTGATTCCCCCCACGGTGAGCATTCTCATTTCCGCTTTCAAGGATACATCCCTTGTGGTGATCATCGCCCTGTGGGATCTGCTCAAGACCACCCAGGCGGTAATCGCCAACCCGGAATGGATGGGATTCAGCCCCGAGGCCTATTTATTTGTCGCCCTTCTTTATTTTGCCGGGTGTTTTTCCATGTCGGGCTACAGCCGGAAGCTTGAGAGGGAACTGTCAGCCGGTGAACAACAATGAACACGTATGTGGGCCTCTTTTGGTTCGTAGCGAACCACACTTTGAAAGGCAACAAGAGGGATTTATGAAAGAACAAGAGACAGGAAAGATAGAGACTGGACAATCTGACAATGCAATGGTGGAAATGATTGACATGCACAAATGGTTCGGAGACTTCCATGTGCTCCAGGGAATCAATCTGCGTGTCGAAAAGGGTGAACGTATTGTCATTTGCGGTCCTTCCGGGTCGGGGAAATCCACCCTGATCCGTTGTATCAACCGGCTGGAAGAACACCAGAAGGGCCGAATCATCGTGGACGGCACGGAACTGACGAACAACATCAAGAAAATCGAAAAGATCCGCGCCGAAGTGGGCATGGTCTTCCAGCACTTCAACCTCTTCCCGCACCTCACGATCGTCGATAACCTCACCCTTGGGCCGTTGTGGGTGCGAAAGGTCCCCAAGGCCGAAGCCGAAGAAACGGCCATGTTCTATCTGGAGAAGGTGCATATCGCCGAGCAGGCCCGGAAATACCCAGGCCAGCTCTCAGGCGGCCAGCAGCAGAGGGTGGCCATCGCGCGCAGCCTCTGCATGAAACCCAAACTGATGCTCTTTGACGAGCCCACCTCGGCCCTGGATCCCGAGATGATCAAGGAAGTGCTGGACGTGATGATTGAGCTTGCCCAGGAGGGCATGACCATGCTGGTGGTCACCCATGAGATGGGGTTTGCCAAGAGCGTAGCTCACCGGGTCCTTTTTATGGATTTCGGACAGATTGTGGAGGCCAACACGCCGGTGGAATTTTTCGACAACCCGAAGCATGACAGGACGAAACTCTTCCTGAGTCAGATTTTGCATTAATTTTGTTCTGGAAAGCGTTCGTCCGGAACAGCATCCTTAAACCCTCTCCGTGCAAATGGGGAAATCAGGATTGACCCTTTTGCGCGAAGATCATCGAAAAACGAAAGGAGAGAGAGATGGACAAGAAGCAACCGATTCACCCAGCAATTCCTGAATTGAAACAGGATGTCAAGAAAGGACTGCTGACGCGTCGTGAATTCCTGAGATACGCAGGGCTCCTCGGTGTGTCCGCGGCCGCTGCGAGCCAGATGATCGGACTCCCCTGGCCCGGGAAGGTCATGGCAGCCAACATCAAGCGGGGGGGAGTCCTCAAGATCTCCCAGCAGATCCAGAAGATCGATCATCCGGCCCGGTATTCCTGGCTGATGCCGTCCAATTCCATGCGCATGGTCTTCGAGTACATGACCCTGACCGATGCCGACAATATCACCCATCCTTACCTGTGTGAGAGCTGGTCGGCCACCGACGACCTGAAGACCTGGACCTTCAACGTCCGGAAGGGCATCAAGTTCAACAACGGTGACGCCTTTACAGCTGATGACTGCATCTTCACCATGCAGCAGTGGTTGAACAAGGATGTGAAATCCTCGCTTCTGGGCCTGGTGGGTTCGTACCTCGCCCCCACCGGCATAGAAAAGGTAAATGCTTATCAGTTCAAGCTGCATCTCAAACGGGCGGAGATCGCCATCCCGGAACACTTTTTCCAGTATACCGCCCAGGTCCTGAATCACAGGACCTTTGAGGGCGACATGAAGAAGGCCCCCCACGGCACCGGCCCCTACACCCTCGAAACCTACAAGGAAGGTGAAATCTGTGTGGTCAAGGCCCGCAAAGACTACTGGCAGAAGGGATTTGACGGAAAGCCACTCCCCTATATGGATGAGATCCGGTTCATCGACATGGGTGGGGAGCTGGCGCCCCAGATCGCAGCCCTCAAATCCGGTGAGATCGACGTGATCGATGCCTCGGATAACCCGGGACCCCAGGTCATGAAGGCCGTGAAAACCGACGCCCACATCAACGTCCTCCCCGTGGCAACTGCAACCACACGGGTCATGCGCATGCGGGTCGATATGAAACCGTGGACCGACAACCGGGTCCGCATGGCCCTGAAACTCTGCCAGAACAGGGAGAAGATTCTGGCCCTGGCCTATCAGGGAGAGGGGTTGCAGGGTCAGGACGTTCATGTCTATCCCAAGCACCCGGAATACTGCAGGAAACCGATTCCCGCCTATCAACCGGACAAGGCAAAGAAACTGCTGGCGGAGGCCGGCTATCCCAACGGTATCGACGTGAACCTGGCAGTGGGTTCCGAGTGGACGGATGTTGTCCGGTACGCTGAGGTCCTCAAACAGGATGCGGCCCCGGCCGGTATACGGGTCAACATCCAGACCATGCCCACCAGCCAGTATTGGGAAAAGTGGACGGAAGTGGACCTGGGTGTCACCCCCTGGACCCACCGGCCTCTGGGGACCATGGTTCCCAACCTGGCCTACGTCGCCGATGACAAGGGCAAGCCCGTGCCCTGGAACGAGTCGCGCTGGGTGGACAAGGAATTCAGTGAACTCCTGGCCGAGGCAAGCGGGACCCTGGATGTTGAAAAACGGAGGAAGATCTTCTGTAGGCTGGAGGAGATCCAGATGACACGGGGGTCTGTGGGCATTGCCTACTGGATGAACACCTGGATGTGCTCCAACAAGAGACTCATGAATGTGAGGGCCCATCCCAATCTCGTGTTCCTGTTCAATGAGGCCTGGCTGAGCGCCTGATCACAGATCTCCAGATGTTGAAAGGCGGACCGGGGGTACCCGGTCCGCCCCGAACCCTCACATTATGGAACCAACATGGTTAAATTCATCGTCAGACGCATTTTCCTGCTCTTTCTCACCATGATCCTGGTCTCCATGGCCGTCTTTTTGATTACAGAGGCCTCCCCGGGAAACGTGGCGAGAAACATACTGGGTGCATTCGTGACGCCTGAACAGGAGGCCTCGTTTCTGGCCCAGCTGGGGCTGGACAAACCGGCCTGGCAGCGTTACCTCTACTGGCTAGTCGGCTCGGACTGGCAGGCGTCGTCCAGGGTCGGCATGCCCTTGAAACGGATTCTTACCAAGAAAGACTTTGTGGAATGGTGGGCGGTTAGGCCGGATGGCGTCCTCATACGATGGAAGCTGGACGGTGATAATCTGATTGCTGAAGTTCGCAACCCGGACGGCGGCAGGAAAAAGATGAAAGACAATGAAAGGTGGACCATCGACCAAAAGGGGGTTTCCACCTTTTGGGGAGTGGACAACGACAATCATGCCGTGAAGTGGGAAAAGGGGGCAGGACGTAAGGTCTGGACCTTCATCATGGGTTCCGGGTGGAAAGAGACATCCGGCGGTCCCGTGGAATATATCCCCCTCAAGAGAGGATTCATCCGGGGGGATCCCGGCGTATCCCTCCGTACGGGCAGACCTGTGGCTAAAAGCCTGTATATCCGACTCCGCAACTCCCTCGTGCTGGCGGGCACCGCCTTTGTCATCGTGATGCCCCTGGCCCTCTTCCTGGGGCTCATCGCGGGACTCAGGGAGGGGAGCCTCAGGGACCGGGTCCTCTCCATCGGCGGCATGATGTTTTCGGTCATTCCTGAATTTGCCACCGGTATTTTTCTCATCCTCATCGTTGCCGTCTGGTGGGGCATTGTCCCGGGGGCCACGGTATTCGGAGAAAAGGCCCCCTGGGAGCGTCCGGACATGCTCATCCTGCCGATTCTGACCCTGACGCTCATCGAACTGGGGTATGTCCTGCGCATCACCAGAGCCAGTATGGTGGAGGTGATGCGGGCCCCTTACATCCGGACGGCCTTCCTCAAAGGCCTCCCTTACTGGCGCATCGTCGCCAAGCACGCTGTGAGAAACGCCCTGATGGCGCCCATAACGGTTATCATGCTGCACGTGAACTGGCTGATGGGCGGGATTGTCATCGTGGAGGTCGTGTTCGGTTATCCGGGCCTGGGTAAGTACTTACTGGATTCCGCCATGTATAAAGATATCAATGCCCTGGAAGCCGGGGCAATGATCCTGGTCATGGTGGCCGTGGGCACGCAGCTTATCGCCGATATTGTCTACACTTTCTTAAACCCGAGGATTCGTTATTCCTGACGGAGAATGGCCGGTATCTTCAACGGACAGACACAAGGAGTTGATGGTTGAGCGCATGGATGAACAGGCGGTGAAAGATAGCAAGGTCTTTGAAGGGCCGGGGGCGACAAAGCTTCGGGGCAACCGTCTCAAGAGGATCTGGGGGGCTTTTTCCATCCTTTTTTCTTCCAAGATCGCCATGGTGGGACTGGCAATCGTCCTTTTCTGGGTCTTCGTGGCGGTATTTGCTCCGGTATTGAGCCGGTACACGGCACTTGAACAGGATTGGAAAGCACCCAATCAGGGCCCTTCAAGCCAACACATCCTGGGGACCGATGAACTGGGACGGGATCTATGGGCGCGTCTGATCTACGGTGCGCGTGTGGTCCTGGTCATCCTTCCCCTGTCCGAACACCTCTGGATTCCCGGTGGGACAGCCATCTGGGGTGTCCTGGTCGCCCTCATGGTGGGTATTATGCTGGGCCTTCTTGGCGGATATTATGGCGGGTGGATCGATGAAATCATCATGCGTCTTCTGGATGCCATGATGGCCGTACCGATTATCCTCCTTTTTCTGATTATCATGACTGCACTGGGCGCATCCGCCCTCAATGTGGTCATTGCCATTACCATCGTGGGGGTCCCCGGAATCGCCCGCCTTGTCCGGAGTCTGACGCTCGACATTCGTACCCGGGAATATATCAGGGCCGCGCAAACACGGGGGGAGAGGCCCTGGTACATTATGATTGTGGAGATCCTGCCCAACGCGCGCGGACCCATTATCGTGGACGCCATGCTGCGTGTGGGATATGCAATTTTTGCCATGGGAACCCTCGGCTTTCTTGGGCTTGGCATGCCGCCGCCCTCCCCTGACTGGGGCAGCATGGTCGCCAAGGGGCGCGAATTTATCCTCGAAGGAAGTCCATGGGCCGCCCTGTGGCCCTGTGTGGCCATTGCCTCCCTGGTGGTGGGACTGAACCTGCTTGCCGACGGCCTGAGAGAAGAATCCATGAGGTATCAATAATCCATGGAAGCAAAGAACATTCCGGTCAACCAGTTCGAAAACAGGAAAATGGTCCTCCAGGTGGATCAACTCTCTATTGCCTATGAGACCCGGAAAAGGGATGTCAAGGCCGTGCAGGATGTCTCTTTCCTGGTGAGAGAGGGTGAGACCGTGGGCCTGGTGGGCGAATCCGGATGCGGAAAGAGCACCATCGCTTACGGGATTGTCAATTTCCTCGGCCCCAACGGGAAAATCATCGGTGGAAACGTCCGCTTTCTGGGAGATGATCTGGTCGGTCGCTCGGAGGCAGACCTCAAGAAACTGAGGGGAGACCGGATCGCCATGGTCTTTCAGGACCCCATGCAGGCACTCAATCCCTCCATACGTGTGGGCGAACAGTTGGTGGAGGTTTTGACATGCCATCAGAACATCCCCATAGGTGAGGCTTGGGAGCGTTCCGTCAAGATGCTGAAACGGGTGTATATGCCCGATCCCGAGGATGTCATGAACCGCTACACCCACCAGATCTCGGGTGGTCAGCAGCAGCGGATCGTCATTGCCATGGCCATGCTGAACAACCCGGCGCTCCTGATCATGGATGAGCCCACAACGGCCCTGGATGTGACCGTGGAGGCCGCCGTCCTCGACCTGCTGGAAGATCTGAAACACGACTTTCAGACAGCCAATATCTTTATCACCCACAATCTGGGTGTGGTGGCCAGAGTCAGTGACTATCTCTGTGTGATGTACGCCGGAGAATTGGTGGAACGTGGTGAAATCAGCGAGATCTTCCACCGGCCCTGTCATCCTTACACCATGGGCCTGCTGGCAAGCGTCCCGCGCTTGGGAGAAAGCAAGCTGGATTCCGTGCTTCACCCCATCCGGGGCCGGGTGCCCGCTCCAGCCCTGCGGCCTGACGATGAGTGCATCTTTGCCCCGCGTTGCGACTACGCCACGGAAAAATGCCGCGAGGGTCGCCCGGCAATGCATGAGATTACCGGAGGACATTTCGCACGGTGCATCTACGCCGGGGAGATCGACAGCCGTCCGCGCACCACGAAAAGCCCCCTCAGGGCGCAGCAGATCAAGACCCTCGTGGAGGCCGGGGCCCCCAAAGAGGAAATCCTCAGTTTACAAAACCTGAAGGTCTATTACCCTCAGGAATCCAACTCCATCGTGAGTATGTTCGGCCTTGGCGAAAAGAAGTATGTCAAGGCCGTGGACGATGTGAGTGTGAGGCTGGCCAAAGGACGGACCCTCGGCGTCGTGGGGGAGTCGGGTTGCGGTAAATCCACACTGGTCAAGGGTCTCATCGGACTGGAAGAAATCACCGCCGGCGAGGTGGAATTTCTGGGTATCGATGCGACACGCGCGGTCTCTGGCCGGGATACGGATCTGATTCGGGAGATGCAGATGGTCTTTCAGAACCCGGATTCCACCCTCAACCCCTCCTATCCTGTGGGCAAACAGATTGCACGTCCCATAAGGAGGTTCAAGACGGTACCGAGAAAGCAGGTCAAGGAGGAGGTCCTGCGGCTCCTGAAGGCCGTACGTTTGAGCTCGGCCTACTACGATCGCCTCCCCAGGCAGTTGAGCGGCGGAGAGAAACAACGGGTGGGGATCGCCCGGGCCCTGGCCAGCCGGCCGGATTTGATCATATGTGATGAGCCCGTATCCGCCCTGGATGTGTCGGTACAGGCCGCTGTCATCAATATGCTTCTGGAAATCCAGGAGGTGTACGGCTCGTCAATGATCTTCATCGCCCATGACCTGAGTGTGGTCCGTTTCTTCTCCGATGACATCGCCGTCATGTATCTGGGACAAATTGTAGAGATCGGCCCGGCCGAGGCCATTTACGACCCGCCTTACCATCCCTATACTGAAGCCCTGTTGTCCGCCGTTCCCATACCCGATCCGGACGCCCAGCAGAAAGAGATCCGTCTGGGCGGCAATGTTCCCAGCGCCCTCAATCCCCCTTCGGGGTGCCATTTCCATACCCGTTGCCCTAGACGTCACGAGATGCTGGCGGACGGTGGGATGATCTGCGAGAAAGAGACACCGCCGTGGCAACAAAGTGTGGAAGGCCACCGCATCTTGTGCCATATCCCCATTGAAAAACTCAGCGAGCTGGAGCCCGTCGTACACAAGAAGGCCCAAACCTCATGAGCCAACACCGTCGTCATTGACCGCTACTGGGACGAATCGTCTCGGCGACAGTTTAGCCCTGTCCCGCACCATTTTCCTTTTTGATGAGTTCTCAGACGGCCATCCAGCCTCACATATCACTATTCTGTTGACACCCTTTTTGTTCCTGTTGTTAAATGTGCACCGTATTTTTCCTTTGGAAAAAGCTTATAAACTGGAGCCCGAATCCACGGTCTCATTTCAGTTAAGAGTTCAGAACTTTTAGATTTGGGAAGATGCCTGATTACCAGCAAGGTATTAGATGCAAGTCGAAGATCCCGGACTTTGAGCGGGGGCGCCGAGGAGCGACGACTGAGGCGTATCGAGCCATACGCTGCAAGAAGGAGCGATCGAAGGCAATCCCGCCGACGGCGGGAATGATGCCTTGGTGGTGATCAGGGTGGAGGAAGCTATGATGCAATCAGGCTTTAGAGACAACCGTTCTGTCCTTTTCAGGGTCCTCAGCGATGACGCAATCTGGGAGATCAAGCGAGCGGCATTTGATATTCTTGAAAAAACAGGCTGCAGGGTGATGCATGAAGGTGCCCGCAAGATGTTGAAACAGGCCGGTGCCCTTA
>CAYOIU010000185.1:0-8078 GCA_964404085.1 uncultured Desulfobacteraceae bacterium
CCTGGACGGCCTTGCCGGTGCGCCGGACAAGGACAAGCCGGGTCAGGCCATCGTGGTGATGGCGCTGTTTTCAACATTGTCCGCCTGGGTGTCATGGGGGCTCTCCATCATCGGGAGCGCCGTTCTGGCCCTTTTTATCGTTCGCAGGAACCCGAAGGTGGATTATCGCGTCCTGGTGGCCGCGGCATACCTGGGTCTGGGCTGCACCTGGCACTCGGGACTCACCGGTTCCGCGACGCTCATGATGGCATCGTCCGGTAACGCCCTTGTCAAATCCGCCATAAAAGACGGATTGATCAGTGGGCCCATCTCAACGGGAAGCACCATTTTTCACCCCTTTAATCTCATCCTCGTGGCAGTCGTCATCATCGTGGTGACCTGGTTGATGGCCAAGATGCATCCCAGCCCGGAAAACACCTACGTGGTTCCGCCTGAACTCATGGACCAGTTGAAGATTTACGAACCACCCACTCGAGAGACGGCCAAATCCCCTTCGGACTGGATGAATTGGTGGCCCGGTTTCAACGTCATCATCGTGATCGGCGGGGCCATTGCCCTCTACTCCTACCTGAAGGGAAAGCCACCGGGAAACTGGCTCACCCTCAACAACGTCATCTACTTTTTCCTGATGCTTGGGATTCTCTTTCACTGGCGACCCTGGTCTTTCCTCAAGGCTACGGAGGAATCGGGCAAGGCCGTGTGGGGGATCGTCATCCAGTTCCCCTTTTATGCAGGCATATACGGCCTGATCAAATTCACGCTCCTCTCCCAGGTCTTTACCGGGTGGTTTGTGGCTATCAGCAGCACCTCCACTTTTCTCATGTTCACTTACTGGTATGGTGGCATTCTAAACTATCTGGTACCGTCGGGGGGTGGCGAGTGGCTGATGACCGCGCCCTATGTCCTGCCGGCCGGGCATGAGCTGGGAATTCCCGCGTACAAGTCCGTCATTGCCTATGCATGGGGAGACATGATGACGGACATGATTCAGCCCTTCTGGGCGATCGCCATGCTCGCTGTGGCGAAACTCAATTTCAGGGATATCATGGGCTACCTGATGGTGATCTTCGTGGTGTATTTCGTGATCACCTCCATCGCTTTTCTCATCCTGCCCTGGCTGTAAGAACGGTTTCGCGGAAACCTGCAACACTGAGTCAACCAATGGCCCCGGAAGAAGGGCCCTTCTTCCGGGGCATTTCATTCTATTTGCAGAGTCTTCACTCTTGAAAGGAAAACAGTCCATGCACGATCTTCATTTTCATTCGGCCGCGGCGATGGCGGAACGGGTCCGTTCAAAGGAGATTTCCCCCGGGGAAATCATTGAGGAATCCCTGAGGCGTGTGGAAGCCGTCAATCCCAAACTGAACGCCTTTGTGGCCCTCCGGGCGGAGCAGGCCCTGGACGAGGCCGAAAAGATGAGTGATCGAATAATGGCAGGGGAAGATCCCGGGCCTCTGGCGGGCGTTCCCGTCGGTGTGAAAGACCTGGAAGACGTGGCGGGTATGGTGACCAGCTTCGGCTCCATTCCTTTCAAGGACAATCTGGCGAAAAGCGATTCGGTGCAGGTAGCCCGGCTCAGGAAGGCTGGAGCCATCGTCCTGGGGAAGACCAACACCCCCGAGTTCGGTTTCACGGGATTTACCCGGAACCGGCTCTTCGGTATCACCCGAAACCCCTGGAACCTGGAAAAGACCCCAGGGGGATCCAGCGGCGGGTCTGCCGCAGCGGTTGTGGCCGGCATGGTGCCGCTGGCAACAGGGTCCGACGCCGGGGGATCCATCCGGATCCCGGCCTCCTATTCGGGTTGTTTCGGGATCAAGCCAAGCTTCGGAAGAATACCGCTCGGGCCTTCTGATCTCTTGCACATGACCGGGACGTGGACCCTGGGACCCCTGTGCCGCTCCGTCATGGATGGTGCCTTGTACCTGGACTGTGCCGCGGGATATCATCCGGCGGATCCGGGCTCCCTCCCTCCCCCTGGCGTCTCCTACCGGGCGTGTCTTCACGAAATGCCTTCAAACCTGAAGATCGCCTACAGTCCCACCCTGGGCTACGCCAGGGTACAGAAGGACGTTGGCATTCTCGCAGAACAGGCCGTTCAATCATTCGAGCAAATGGGCCACCACGTGGAATTATGCCAGGAAACCTTTCCCGAGGTGAGCACGGCCTGGGCCCAATTGATGAGTGCAGAGCTCTATGCGTTGTTACGCAAGGATTTCGATCGCGTACGGGAAGATCTGGGGCGAACCCTTGCCGCAACCCTGGAGCAGGCAAGGCTTCTTTCAACCGACAACCTGTTGGAAATTCAAGAGATTCGTACCCGATTAAACCAGACTCTCTGGAACCTCTTCGAACGGTTTGATCTCCTCCTGACCCCCACCATGCCCACGGAACCCTTCGGTGCCAAAGGCCCGCCACCTTCAGAGGTGGACGGGCACCCCATTCCCCTCCTGGGTGCCGTGGCCTTCACCTATCCCTTTAATCTCTCCGGCCATCCGGCTGCCACCGTACCGGCAGGCCTCAGCCGTTCAGGTCTCCCGGCTGGACTTCAGATTGTGGGGCCCAGGCACCGGGATGATCTGGTCCTCCAGGCCGCCCGGGCCTACGAGCAAATCCGCCCGTGGGAGAACCAGCGGCCACCCCTTGATTCCATCAAGGATTCCCGTTAGCAGGGAACGTTTCCCCTCACCGTCAGGACCCGTTTTTTGCCGCCAAAAAGAGGAATTGCAGCTTGACAGGTGACGCTGTATACAGTATACAATTCGCATATCCAACATCCCACCTTCCCCATGCCCTTTTGATGGAGGTCGTTCCATGAAACTATTCAACAACCTCAGTGTCTTGTCGTTGGAACAGGCGACCGTATTGCCATACCTGACCTTCCGGCTGGCCCAGGACGGCATGGAGGTCATCCGGCTCGAACACCCGGTCTACGGTGATCCCAACAGGCTCATCGGCGACAATGTCCTGGGTGAAGAGCGTATGAATGCCTATTTCCTTTGCATCAATGCCGGGAAAAAGGGGCTCACCCTCAATCTGGCCGAACCGGAAGGCCAGGCGATTTTCCATCGTCTCATCAAGGACATCAAGATTGATATTTTTGCAACCAATCAACTTCCCAGGAACTACCAGAAACTGGGCATTGATTACGATTCGCTCAGGTCCCTGAAGCCGGACATCATCTGGCTGGGCGTAACCGGATTCGGACCCGACAGCAACGAGGCCGCCTACGATCCCATCCTTCAGGCCAAATCAGGACTCATGGAAATGACAGGCGAAAAGGGGGAAGATCCCCAGGTCCTGGGCATTCCCCTTCCTGACATGGGTACCAGTGAGCACGGTTACGGAATGTTGATGAAGGCCCTCTACAAGAGGCAATTGACCGGTGAGGGCAGCCGGATCGATCTGGCCATGTTCGAATCCTCCGTTTCCTGGCTGACCGTACCCATTACCCTTTCAACCAGTTTCCACGAAAAGGTAACGCGGAGGGGAAATACCCACGCCTTTTTCTGCCCCGTTTCCGTCTACAGGACAAAAAACGGCTATGTCTATTTGGCCGTGGGCAATGATCGTCAGTGGAAGTCCGTTGTGTCGCTGGATGC
Organism: uncultured Desulfobacteraceae bacterium; assembly: GCA_964404085.1. Taxonomy (GTDB): domain Bacteria; phylum Desulfobacterota; class DSM-4660; order Desulfatiglandales; family Desulfatiglandaceae; genus CAYUCJ01. Next base: position 3,603 of record CAYOIU010000185.1, read on the forward strand.
ATTCAGATCTCTCGACAGGCCGGAATATGAGAAAAACGCAGGCCGGATTGGGGATGTTGAAAACTTGAACCGGACCATCAATGCTATTACGGAAAACCACACATCCGAAGAGATGATAGCACTGTTCAATTCCATCACAGTCCCCATCAGCAAGATAAGGACCATACCGGAGGTGGTGGAAGATCCACGGGTTCAGAAGAGACTTCTCTCCGCCGTGGACCCGGTTTCCGGAACCCGGATCACCTTGGCCCCACCGCCCTATATGACCCCGTTCCTCAGGTCCAGGGAACGGGTATTGAGCTTTCCTCCGCGTTTCGGGGAACACAATGAGGAAATCTACAGGAGACTGGGGAAAACTTCGGATGATCTCATCAGGCTGAAAGAAACAGGAATTATTTGAAGGCGGAAGGTGGAAGGGGGAAGGCGGAAGGACAATATTCCGAATTCCGAATTCCGAATTCAAAATGGAGGCATCATGAATATCATCGTACTGGTGAAACAGGTCCCTGATACGGCGGAAGTCAAGCTTGACCCCAAGACGGGCAATCTGATCAGGGAAGGTATCGAGAGCATTATCAACCCGGATGACAGGCATGCCCTTGAGGCGGCCATCACGCTGAAAGAAAAACATGGTGGAAAGATCACCGCCATTTCAATGGGGCCTCCGCAGGCCATAGACGCCGTTTCAGAGGCCCTGGGCATGGGAGCTGACATGGGTATTTTGCTTTCGGACAGGGCGTTCGCGGGCGCGGATACGTGGGCCACTTCGACTACCCTGGGTAAGGCCATTGAAAAGGCGGGCACCTATGACCTGATCCTCTGTGGACGGCAGGCCATTGACGGAGATACCGCCCAGATCGGACCACAGGTGGCTGAATATCTCGGCCTGCCGCAGGTCAGCTACGTCTATGACATCGAGAAGGTGACCAAGAAGTTCATGGTGGTCAAGAGACGGATGGAGGACGGCTTTGAAAGGGTACAGTGTGCACTTCCCGCGCTCCTGACCGTGATCGGGGATATGAACCATCCCAGGTATTCCCATGTGGCGTATCTGATCGATGCCTGCAAGGAAAAGGCGAAAATAAACATATGGAATGCCGCTGATATCGGCGTACAAACTAGGGATGTGGGGCTTGAAGGGTCCCTGACCAACGTGGCCAAGACCTTTGCTCCCAAGTTCCAGAGAGAAGGGGAGATCCTGAAGGGTGATACGCCGGTGGTTGTGAAAGAGCTGGTTGCTAAACTCAAGGAGAACACGCTGATTTGAAGTCGGAAGGCGGAATTCCGCGTTCCGCATTCCGACTTCCGCATTCAATAAGGAGAACCAAATGACTGTCTGGATTGAAGCTGATCTCTGTAACGGTTGCAAAAGATGCGTAAAAACGTGCCCTTACGGTGCCGCCGAGATGAAAGACGGTAAGGCACATATCCTGGCGCATTGTACCTCGTGCGGATCGTGCATTCAGGTCTGCAAACCGAAGGCCATTTTTACGGATGTTGAACCCAAGGCCATTCCGGATTTCAGCGACAGAAAAGGTGTCTGGGTCTTTGCCGAACAGAGGGACGGCGTTCTGTTGCCGGTCTCCATGGAACTCCTCGGCAAGGCACAGGAATTGGCCGGCGAACTGGGTCAGGACGTTTCGGCCCTGCTCCTGGGATACAAGGTCTCGGGACTCTGTAAGACCCTTGCTGAATATGGCGCCGATCAGGTCTACCTTGTGGAACACCGGGCATTGAAGGATTACCGAACCATTGCCTATACCAAGGCTGTTGAAGAATTGGTGACTGCTCACAAACCAAACGTGCTGCTCATGGGGGCCACCCATATCGGGAGGGATCTTGCCCCCCGGGTTTCCAGGAGGGTGGGCGTGGGTCTGACAGCAGACTGCACGGAACTCGCCATCGACCCTGAAGAAAAGATCCTGCTTCAGACCCGGCCGGCCTTCGGCGGGAATGTCATGGCCACCATTGCCAACCGCTATTCACGCCCGCAGATGGCCACGGTCCGGCCGGGGGTCATGGAGAGCCACTGGCTGCACGGAAAAAGGGAAAAGGTCATCAAACATGCCGTGGCCTTCACGGAACAGGAAATCTTCACCAAAGTGCTTGAGATCGTGCGGGAGAAAAAGAAGGGCGTCAGGCTCGACCAGGCCAAGGTGATTGTGGCCGGAGGCCGGGGAGTGGGTTCTCAGGAAGGAATGAAATCCCTTTTTGCTCTTGCCGATGCCATGGGCGGCGAGGTAGCCGGAACGCGCATTATCGTGGAGGAAGGGTGGCTGCCCATAGAGAGGCAGGTGGGTCAGACAGGCCAGACCGTCAGGCCGGAAATTTATATCGCATGCGGGGTCTCGGGGGCGATTCAACACAGGGCGGGCATGCTCGGTTCCAGGTATATAATCGCCATCAACAAGGATGAGAGGGCTCCGATTTTCGGAGTCGCAGACTGGGGCATCGTGGGTGACCTCCATGAGGTCGTACCGACACTGATAAAGGCAATAAAGGCGAGCAAGAAATAAGGAAAAAAGGGGGCAAGATGCTACGTTCAGACATAGAGAAGCTCCACAGGAAGATCATGGCCCGATTTGTGGACGAGGAGGTCATACCCGTTGCCCGGGACCTGGATGACAAAGGGGAATTTCCCTTTCACCTGTTCAGGAAACTGGCTGATATGGGGATTTTGGGAATCAGATATCCCAAGAAGGTGGGCGGTTCCGGGGGAAACACGACGCTCTACTGTATTGCCATGGAAGAGCTGGCGAGAGGGCTCCTGAGCCTGGCGGCCACAACCGCCATGCAGTGCTTGATGGCCACAAACGGCCTTTACCTCTATGGAACCAAGGAAATGCACGATAAGTACCTCCGTCCGGCCCTGGGGGGTGAAAAGATTGGCGCCTTTCAACTGACCGAACCGGAGGCCGGGTCTGATCTGGGCAATGTGCGGACTTCGGCCACGAAAGCGGAGGACGGCTGGTTGATCAACGGCATGAAGACCTGGTCCACGAGCGGGCCCTACGGCGATTTTCACACGGTCCTGTGCCAGACAGATCCTGCAAAAAAATTAAGAGGTCTGATGTTCGTATTCATCCCTGCCGATACTCCGGGCTTTTCCCACAGCAAGAAATTCGAGTGTCTCGGCACCAGGACTTCTTCTCTGTCCGAGATCTACTTCAACAGCTGCCATGTTCCGCATGAATACATGCTGGGTGAATTGGGGAGGGGCCTGGACGTACTGTTAACGATCCTGTCGGAAATCCGGGTCATGACGGCCTGCCTGGCCCTGGGACTGCACAGGGCCGCCATGGACGATTCCATCAGGTACTGCAAGGAGCGGGTGCAGTTCGGAAGGCCCATCGGAAAGTACCAACTGATTCAGGCCAAGATCGCCAACATGGCGGTGAACCTGGAGGCTGGCCACTTGATGTCCTACAAGGTCACCCATCTCATTGACAACAAGATTCCCTGTCTTAACGAGGCCTCAATGGCCAAGTACTTTACCGTGGAATCCGCATGCAAGGCGGCGGATGAGGCCACCAGGATCTATGGGGCCTATGGCTATTCCATGGAATATTCCGTTCAAAGATACTACCGCGATTGTCGTTTTCTGCTCTATGGAGGCGGGACCCACGAAGTCCTCCAGACGACGATCGCCAGACAATTCGGAATCTGACCGGGGAGGAAGATTCATGACAGCCGTCAGGGAGCCCGACTCCCTCGCTAAAGGCCTCAAAGGATTCAAATCACCTCCCCAGCGGATGTCCTTGGGCCAGTATGTCTACGACAACCTGAAACACGCCATGGTCTCGGGAGATGTGGCACCGGGCACGCGCATGGTGGAAAGTCGTCTGGCGGAGGCCCTGGGGATCAGCCGGACCCCGGTGAGGGAGGCATTTCACAAGCTGGAGCGGGAGCACCTGGTGCAACGTTCGCCCGGGGGCGGCTTTTTCGTGGTGGGGCTGACGAGGGCGGATGTGGTGGAGACCTTCGGTATCAGGAGTGTCCTGGAAAGCTATGCCGCCAGGCTGGCCACCCTGAAACATCAGGAAAAGGAACTGTTACCGCTCGAGAAGAAAATACGGGAGTATCAGCTCCACCTGAAGAAAGGCCGGCTTGAGGCCCTGCCGAAAATAAATACCGAGTTTCACGATTTGTTGTACGGCTTGAGCCGGAGCCCGAGGCTGATAAAGATGATCAATGACCTCAGGGACCTGATCTTTCGTTTCAGGCAGGTCATCTTAGGGATAGAGGACATGGCCAGATTGAGCAACGCGGACCATCTGCTCATGCTGGAACACATCAAAAAGCGTGATGCGGAGATGGTGGAAAAACTGGTCAGGGAACACATTTTGCGAGGACAGGAGATTGTTCTTAAGGCGTTTGATGATGAACTATAGAGGGAGGACCATTAGGCTATGGGACAGAGAAAAATACGTGTACTTCTGGCAAAACCCGGTCTGGACGGACATGATCGTGGGGCCA
>CAYOIU010000186.1:0-8052 GCA_964404085.1 uncultured Desulfobacteraceae bacterium
CATATCTTCTTGATATCTTCGATCCTATCAATTTAGCTTCTCCACCTTTTCTATGAATTCGTGGATGAGACGATCCTGATCCTTCTCTTTCATTTCTTCGACAATGATCTCCCCGGCCTTTTGAGCCGCAATGTCCACAAGTTCAGCCTGAAGACGGTTCCTCGCCCCCTGGAACTCGCGCTGGATGGTCAGTTCGGCCTGTGCAACCATCTGAGCAGCCCTCTCCCGGGCCTCTTTAATAATCCGCTCTTTCTCGGCAAGCCCATCCGCCTTGAACTGTTCAAGGATTTCGTCTTTTTCCCTTTCAAAGTCTTTCAGCTTTTGCGCCAGTTCAACGGAACGGCGTTCCGCCTCTTCTTTGCCCTGTTTGAGCTCCTCAAACCTCTTCCGGATCTCTTCTCTTCTCCCCGCGAAAAAATCCTTGATAGCTGTTTTACGAATCGTGATGAAAAGCACCACAAGCAGCAGGGCGAAATTGATACAACGGTAAAGGAAATCGGCCATTTCCCCGCCCTCCTGGGCCGCTTCATGACCACCTCCTTCAGACGCAATGGCCAATCCAAGAAACAGGAGTACCCCAAAAATACTACACGCAGCGAGCAGTGCAGCGTTCCATTTGCGGCTCTTCAGGTTGATCATTGAACACTCCTCCCGAGAATTTTTTCGGCCAGTTCCTTTGAAAAGACCACAACCTGTTCTTCCAGCGCCTTTCGTACCGCAGCCGTTTGCGCATTCATCTCATCTTTGGCCCTGGAAATCTTTTCATCCGCCTGGGACCCTGATTCCTGAAGAATGGTCTTCTCCTCGGCAAGCCCTTCCAGCTTCAGTGCTTCCTTGGTCTGATAACCGTCCTTACGGGCCAGCAACCTGTTTTCCTGGATGCCCTCTTCGTTTTCATTCGATTTTTTATCGGCTGTTTCGATGGCCTGTTCAAGGCTCCCCATCTCTTCACTTCGTTGGGCAATAACCCTTCTGATGGGGCGGTAAAGGAAGATATTGAGTAGGAAGATAAGCAGGAGAAAATTGACAATCTGGATAATCAAAGACTGATCGATCTGCAGCATGACGAATGGTCCCTTTTTTTGTGAGCTGTAAAGATCGACTCGGCGGAGCCTGTACCAGGTGACCAGCAATTGCCCGCCAAGTCGCGCGTCCGGTCCGCTATTTTGAATGCAGTCGCAAAGATACCCTACGAGAACTTTCTACGGGATGATGTCTTGCGAAGCCGCCAAAATTGAACGGTAATGCCTTTTATAAAAAATATAACGGGTTGTCAAAACTTTTTTGAGGGGATGTTAGGTCAGCACTGCCACCTTCTTGTCAAGGTCCTCCTTGGCAGGCTTCATCCGACAGTTCCCTTCAAAAATAACACCCTCTTCGATGATAACGGTGGGGGCCTGAATATTGCCGAAAACCTTGCCCGGGGACTTGATTTCAATCCTATCGGAAGCAATGATATTTCCCCGGATTTCGCCGCTGATGATGATGTGCGAGACGTGAATGTCCGCTTCGATTTTCGCTGAGTCGCCGATAACGAGTGTCCCCTCTGTGAGGACTTCACCCTTGAAGTCACCGTCCAGCCTAACGGAGCCTGTAAAGGAAAGCTTTCCTTCAAACACCGTGTCCTTGCCTAAAAAGGCGTTCATTTGTCCTTTTGGTTGTTTCATATCCACCTAGCCCCACAAATGTTTTGCGCCATAACACATAAATTTTTCTTTTGCAAGAAAAATCACAAGATAACCACTCAAACAAATTTAGTTACATTATTAGCCATTATAATCCTATACTACTGAAACATGAAACGACGCATGCTGATATTCATCAACAAACCCATGGCCGCCATGGTTGTGATGAGAGATGAGCCGCCGTAGCTGAAAAGTACCAGTGGGATACCAACCACCGGGAGCAAACCCGTGACCATGCCCACATTGATGATCACCTGCCAAAAAACCATGGCAATCAAGCCAATGGCGATGACCGATCCGAAGCGTTCCTTTGAGTTCCTGGCAATAGAAATGGCCCACAGGATGAGAAACAGATAGAGCACGAGCAGAATGATCGAGCCGAAAAATCCCCATTCTTCGGCCAGCACGGAAAACGCAAAATCCGTGTGTTGCTCGGGCAAAAAATGAAGCCTGGTCTGCGTGCCCTTTAGAAAGCCCTTGCCCCACAGGAGTCCGGAACCGATGGCGATCTTTGATTGGTTGATATGGTAACCCGCCCCGAGAGGATCCAGGTCCGGGTTCAGGAACGTGAGGATGCGTTTTTGCTGGTAACTTTTCAGTCCAAACCAGATAAGCGGGGCCACGGAGACAATGGACCCTACGAGAATGGCCAGCGATTTCCAGTGGATTCTAACAAACAGGACCATGGAAAAAGAAACCGCTATCAGCAGAATGGCGCCTCCCAGATCGGGTTCCTTAATGATCAGGAAAGCCGGAATGACCACGAGCAGGAAAGGCTGCCACAAATCCCTCAACCGATAGTATCTTTTGTCTGCCTTTTCCAAAAAAAACTTCCCCAGCGCCAGAACGACGGCTATTTTGGTTATTTCCGACGGTTGAAAAGAAATCGGTCCCAGGTGCAGCCACCTCTGTGAACCGGCGGTGGCCTTTCCCATGACCAGGACGAACAAAAGCAGAAGGATACAGACGATGTATCCCGGGTATGCAAACCGTTCAAGGGCGTAGTAGTTGAAAGTGGTCATTAGAAAAAAAACCGCAAACCCCATGAGGTACCAGTACACCTGCTTGCGAAAGATCTGTGCCCCTCCCATTTCCCGAATCGGATAGGTGGCGCTATACAGGTTGAGAATGCTTATACCGGCCAATAGTATCAGCAGAAGGAGAAGCACCCAGTCAAAATTTTGCAGGAGTCTTCGATCAAACATTTCAATTCTTCCCCAGATAGGCGGATAGGATGTTTTTTGCAATAGGGGCGGCTGCACTTCCGCCATGCCCTCCGTGCTCAATGACCACCGCAACCGCTATTTTCGGCTTATCCGCCGGTGCAATGGCCACGAACCAAGCGTGGTCCCTCATGGCCTCCGGGAGGTCCTCTTCATTTCCCTTGCGGTCCCCCTTTTCCAGAGACACGACCTGGGCCGTTCCGGTTTTTCCTGCGACAAGCACACCCTCTATACGAGCTTTCTTCCCGGTTCCGTGAAGTTCGTTCACCACGCCTACCAGTGCCTTCTTCACCATCTCAAGGCATGCATCATCCACGCCAACTTTCCACCTTTCCACAGGATGAAACAGCTGGATGTCTTCTCCTTTCGGTGTGCTGACCCGTTTGGTCAACTGCGGTCTCAAGAGCCTTCCTCCATTGAAAACGGACGAAATCATGGAAGCCATCTGAAGGGGGGTCACCAAAACGAAGCTCTGGCCAATGGATGTGGAAATGGTCTCGCCCTGCTGCCAGGGAACGCCCCATCGCTTGAGTTTCCATTTTTTCGATGGAATCAGGCCCCCCTTTTCGTTTTGAAGATCAATACCCGTCCGTGATCCCAGACCAAGCATCTTTGCATATTCAGCTATCTTCTCCACACCCAATCTTTTTCCAAGCTGGTAAAAATAGACATCGCAGGACTCCACCAGTGCCCTGTGCAAATCCACATTTCCGTGACCCCACTTTTTCCAGCAACGGTAAACACTTTTTCCGAGCCTGTAGCTGCCGCTGCAGAAAAGTTTCTCATCGGGATCGACCAGACCTTCCTGGAGTCCAGCCAGAGCAACGGCAATCTTGAATACAGAGCCCGGCGGATACTGCCCTGCCAAGGCGCGATTCTGCAAAGGATGACGTTTGCCGCCGACCATCTTTTTCCATGTCTCCTTGTCAAAACCCTTGATAAACATATTGGGATCAAATGAAGGGCTACTGGCCATGGCAAGAATTTCACCGTCCATGGGGTCCATCGCGACAACAGCGCCTACCTTGTCTTCGAGTTCCTTCTCCGCCCTGACCTGCAAGTCTTTATCAATGGTCAGATAGACATTGGCACCGGGGATGGGAGGTTTTCGTAAAACCACCTTCAGTTTCCGCCCGGCGGCATCCACTTCAACCTGTTCTCCTCCCGGTATACCGTTCAGGATCTCTTGCCACCTTTTCTCCACACCCGCCTTCCCGATCAGATCGCCGGACTTGTTGTTTGGATAGCGGCCTCCGGCCAGTTGCCTTTCGCTGATTTCTCCCAGATACCCCAGGGCATGTGCCGAAAGGCTCCGAAAAAGGTAATACCTCTCAGGGCTGACCATTATTCTGATTCCCGGCAGGTTAAACCGGTGGGTTTCGATTGAGGCCAGTTCATCCCTCGAGAGACTTCTCTTGACCCGGATGGCCTTGAACGGGTAGCGCTGCATTCCTTTTTGCAGTTTTCGGGCCGTCTCTTTCACATCAATACCTGCCAGTTCATTCAGTCGTTTCAGGAGTGCGGGAGGGTCTTGAATATCCTCGGGGATGAGGGCGAGGTCATAGGCGGCCCGATTGTCCACGAGTAATCGACCGTTTCGATCAAATATCACGCCCCTCAAGGGTGCAATATCCTGCAAATGGATGCGGTTTTTCTCCGATTTCGTCCTGTATTTCCATCCATTGACGACCTGCAGATACCACAGCCTGAAAATTAGACCGGCAAAAAATATCAGGACAAAAACGGTGGTCTTCTTAAACTGCCGGTTGAAGATATCTACGCTAATTGGATCAAAATTGGATGGTCTCAATTTTCAAACGCTCACTGATTTTCCCCGTAGGAAAACGAGGGATATTGGATAGATCTGTGTGGATCTCAGCATAAGAAGTCGTGGCACTGTTCCGGGTGTCAATCCGGACGTTCGTCATCCACCAGAGAAAGCCCCCTCAAGTAATCGAAAAACCCGAAAAAGAGAGGGGCACTCAAAGCCGTTATCAACATGGACCCCCCGACCACTATGGGAAATGATCCAGGTATAGACGCATCGGGCATGAAAAGGAGAAGCATGCCTAGAAAGAGCCCTTTTTTCAGCAAAAGAACCAGTCCAACAAGGATGATCTGCCCCCGGGTGGATTCGGGATCAAAAAACCGTGAGCCGAAGTGGAGCCCTAAGAAAACGGCCAGGTAGATCAGGGTAAAGGTACCTCGTGTTCCCCCGGAAAGCACATCAGTGAACAATCCCTGCCCAAAGGCGTAGGCGCTGGACACTGTATGGCCGTTCCTGGTAAGGAGGTAGAGGATAACAATGATCAACAGGTCGAGGTCCAGTGAATGGACCCCCAGCCCATGCATCATACGGCCCTTCAGCAGGGTAAAGATCACTCCTCCGAACCAGACCCCGATTTGAAACGCTACCTCTCGTTTTTCAGTTGATCGCTCGATATCTTCTCCTTCTTGATGACGAGGACTTCTTCCAGTCTTGAAAAATCCACTGCGGGACGCAGCCTGATACGCCTGAACAGATCTCCCGGAGATTCATCGACGCGCACCACCTGTCCAATGGGAATCCCCTTTGGATAAACGCCACCGAGGCCTGATGTGACGATCCTGTCATTCACCTTCACATCACTCGTCTTGACCATATAATCAACGGAACAAATCGTTTCGCTGAGTCCCCTCACCATACCCCTGTCCCGTGATCTCTCAACCAAACAATCCACAGAACTGTTCTGATCAATCACGAGCAAGATTTTGGCATAGTTTGGAGAAACAGAGACCACCCTTCCCACAACACCTGAAGCGTTCACCACCGGCATGTCCATGGCTATCCCCGAACGCTCACCCTTGTCTATGATGACCGACCTGAACCATCCCGTCGGGTCCAGCCCGATAACCTGGGCAGCAAGGACGGGTCGGTCGATTGATTGCTTGAATTGAAAGAGGGCTTTGAGCCTTTCATGGGTGTGAAGCGCCTCACGGTAGCGGATGTTTTCCATCCTCAGACTGTTGAGTTGCTTCTTCAACTGGAGGTTTTCATGCCGGACGTGAACGAGGGAGAAGTAATTCAACCAGATACTCTCTGTCATTGCTACAGTCTGCTGGAAAATCCGTTCAACGGGGGCCGTGACCTCGATCAAAACCTGTTCAAGGGGGTTCCATGGGAGCCTCTGTCCCGCGCTCATGGAAAGCAGGAATAGGGCGAAAGCGATAAAGAAGACCCACAACAAGATCCTAAAATTGCGTGTCAAAACTTTCAATGGATGAAATAGTCTCCTTTAGGGCCCGAATGAAGGAGGAAAAGGTGTTACTGATTGGGTGCCTTCAACCGGACAGGACAAAGCACTCCGAGCTTTGCCCATCTGTGCCACGACCGCAACGGTGCTCCGGGGGAACGAAGATAAACGGATAAACCGCTGGCCGGGACGCCGCTTTGCAGCCAGAGTCCCTGTGGCGCCAGGATGCCTAACCGGAATTTATCTGATAGTCACTTCTTTCAAGATAGAGATGTTGTCAAGGGCCTTTCCGGAGCCGAGCACCACCGTAGACAGGGGGTCCTCTGTGATGGTAATAGGCAGTTTCGTTTCTTCCCTTAAGAGGCTATCCAGATTCTTGAGGAGGGAACCGCCGCCTGTGAGCACAATTCCTTTATCCACGATGTCTGCGGCCAGTTCGGGAGGGGTCTGTTCCAGGGCGATACGAACCGTTTCGACGATGGTTTCGACCTGCTCGGTGATCGCATGGCGAATTTCATCCGAATCAATGGTCAGTATCTTGGGAATCCCCGTCACCAGGTCACGGCCTTTCACCTCGATGGTTTCAATCTGCTCACCGGGATAAGCATTGCCTATGCTGGTCTTGATGATCTCCGATGTCCGTATCCCGATCAAGAGGTTGTATTTCCGCTTAATGTGCTGCAATATGGATTCGTCCATTTTGTCGCCGCCCACGCGTACGGATTTGCTGTAGACAATGCCGGCCAGGGAAATAACGGCCACCTCCGTGGTTCCTCCTCCGATATCCACAACCATGTTGGCCGTCGGCTCGGTTATGGGCAACCCCGCACCGATGGCTGCCGCCATGGGCTCCTCGATAAGAAACACTTCTCTTGCGCCGGCGGATTCTGCTGACTCACGCACCGCCCTTTTTTCGACCTGGGTGATCCCACTGGGGACGCATATGATAATCCTCGGACGAACAAGCGTCCTCCGGTTGTGGACCTGCCTGATAAAATGGCGGAGCATGGCCTCGGTAATTTCAAAGTCGGCGATGACCCCGTCCTTCATTGGACGAATGGCCACGATATTGCCCGGTGTCCTGCCCAGCATCATCTTGGCATCTTTCCCCACAGCCAGCACTTTGTTTGTTCCGCGCTGGTCTTTTCTGACGGCCACAACAGAAGGCTCACTTAGAACGATACCTTTGCCCTTGACATAAACCAGCGTATTGGCTGTTCCCAGGTCAATGGCCAAATCATTGGAAAAAATACCCAGAATGGGATCAAAAAGCATCGATCTCTCCTTTCCTCACCACCCCTTGCACAAAAACGTTCCTGCTCAAGGAAAAAATGTCAGATGGTTTTGTCTTGACAAAAATTTCAGAGCATGTTTAATTAAAAACTTTAATTCATTTCAAAACCAAGAGGATTCGTCGCGCTATGAAAAGGACTTTTCAACCAAGCAATATCAAAAGAGCACGCACTCACGGGTTTCGTGCCAGAATGCGGACAAAGGGCGGAATCAACGTCTTGAAACGAAGAAGAGCGAAGGGCCGAAAGCGATTGGCCGTTTAGCCCATGCCTGCCATACCTGACCGATTTGTTCTAACCTTATGGGAACATTTTTGTTCTTAAAAAATGAAAGATTATTGAAACGAGGGGAATTTGTCAATCTAAATCGGTCAGGCAAGCGATTTCATTCAAGACATTTTGTGGTCATCATCAAAGAAAACGGACTCGGCATTACGAGACTGGGGGTTACCGTTATCAAAAAGACAGGAAACGCCGTGCGTAGGAACCGGATAAAAAGGCTGATCCGAGAGTACTTCAGGCTACACAAGGCGCGTTTTCCCCAGGGATGCGATGTTGTCGTTGCGGCGAAGAAGGATGCCAAGGAACTGGATTTTCGGGAAATACAAAAGGAATTCGG
>CAYOIU010000187.1:0-8003 GCA_964404085.1 uncultured Desulfobacteraceae bacterium
AAAGAGAAGCTGATTGAAATCATCCAAGGGGTTCTGAAGTCTGATTGTGATCTGGACTTCCTATTGCAACTGGAGAAAGGCGAGCTTGAGACTCTGGCAGCGTGTATCAGGGACAGGATTGAGAACGCAGTGGAGTCGTGAGATATCCTATGCACGTGTTAAAGGCGGTTACGGCAGGCCGATGCTCAATTGCATAGGCAGGCTTGAAGATTTATCCTTTCCCCTGATCTCCAGTCTCTTTCTAAATTCCATCCGGCCCCGTTTCAACTTCCACCTCTTTTCTTTTTTTCTTTGAGGAGACTCAGATTGTTGCGTGGAAATTCATAACCCGTCGGGGCAAGGGCTATTGATCTCTCAAAAACTTCTTCGGCTTCTTCAGATTCTCCCACTTCAAGCAATGCGTATCCAAGATCATTCAAATGTTTGTAGTTATCTGGTTCCAACGCATCCGCATGCCTGTGCTTCCTCACTGATTCCTCATAATGGCCGAGTTCTTCAAGGCAATATCCAGAACCGATGGGGTACACGGCTTCATGGGGATAGGCTTTCTCAGCGGCAAAATACAATGCGAACGCATTTTGGTAGTCATCTTGATCGATGAGAAAATCGCCCGCTTTGTCTATGACAATGGCCAGGTCTTCTTCGTCCTTTGGAAATGTTGCAAGCGTCATGAACAATTTTATGGCTTCTTCTACACGACCGAGCTGATATTCAATGGATCCGACAGTGAGAAGGGCGGGCGCATACAGTGGATCTATGGCAAGAGCGACAACTCCCGAGGGCCATGACGAATTTCCCAACCCCTCTTGACCTGCCAGTGCTATTGCATCGTTGAAAATCTCCTCAGCCATTTGGGAATGATATGCCCAATCTGCCGCCATTCTTCGCTCTCGTGCAGGCACTGAGGCGTAGTGAAGGCGAAGATCAGCAAGTTCCCTGTCATCTTTAACCAAAACATAAAACAGTGCATTCTCTAATTTTATCATCCCGTCATTTTGCGATTTTGGCTTCATTACTCCTCCCCAGGAAGCTTCCGCTCCATCTCGCTGCATGACTACTGTCGGTCAGTCTCTTTGATGATGTCAAATTCCAGCCAAGCCAATATCCCAGAAAATACATTCTTCACTTCTCGGCGCCGCATCGGCCAACAGCCATGATACCAGGCATTGTCGTACCAGTACGGAACATGGCTATTTATCGGGTCCGCCGTTACAGCCGGAAAATCCTGGCTGAGACCGGGTGCTATTTTGGCATGAACAAGTATAGCACAGGCAGCAGTGCAGTTGAGTGGATGAAAGGGAGAAGAAAGATCGACCGCGTATTGCGGGAACACCTTGACAGGATTATGTCGCAAGTCAATAAAGGTCAAAAGCAGACCCCTCGTCCTTCTTCAGTTCATCGAGTTTCTCCGCAAAGCCCGCGAGGTAGACATCCTCCTGGCACAAGATGGATTTAAAGCGGTTCTGGAACAGGTGGCCGGATCTGTCGTGTCTTCGATTGAACCACAAGGCATAGCCGGTCAGAAGGCGCCGCATGACCGTGGAGATCGGCACTGTCCCCGTTCTGAGAAGGAGGTGAAAGTGATTGGGAATCAACGCCCATGCGTAACAGAGGGTCTTCGTATCCTCGAGAACTGCTCCCAATCGCTCCAGAAAGTGATTCCTGTCGGTATCGCTACTAAATACCTCCCCTCTTTCAATGCCCCTGACCATGACGTGGTGCAGGGCGCCGGCAGCATCGATTCGAGATCTCCTTGGCATCATCCACCATTATCATTCCAATCCCTCTCCAGCAACCCAAAATTCTAACAGCCCTTTTCACACGCTGTCATGCGCTTAGAAGACTGAAACTTCGACTTTCCACCATAATACCTAAGATGTTTTCATATCGTCCGTCATAATCCGATAGTGTAGATACATTATTAAAAAACTCAAAAATATATTTGACATCATATGAAACATCATATATATCATATTCACAAAAAATGAAAATGCTGATTCTGGAGCCTCCGACGCACATCTCTCCCGTGGGAGTGGAAACATGCAAATTCCTTATGTTGGGCGATCAAAAATGGAACTGCCAACGCCAGCACTCTTGCTGGATTTGGATTTGGCAGAGCGTAATATTGACCGGTTGGCCGAACGTTTTCGGGACCGTGACTGCCAATTGCGGCCGCACGCCAAAACTCACAAGCTGCCTTATCTCGCACATTACCAGGTAAAAGCTGGAGCCATTGGAATTACCTGCGCCAAATTGGAAGACGCCATTGGATTTATCCATTCGGGAATTGAGAATGTGCTGATCGCTCATCAAATCGTCGACCCGAATAAAATCCGCATGGCGGTGGGACTTTCGAACCTAGCTCACTTGACTTTATGCGTTGATTCTCAACAAAACGCTGAGACCATCAGTCGGATTGCCGAACAACATGGAGTTCGACAGCCGGTGCTGGTTGAAGTAGACATCGGCTTGGGACGTTCTGGAGTCGTTCCCGGACCCCAGACACTGGATTTTGTTCGCCAAGCGGAAAAACTGCCGGGCATCCGGATCAATGGTTTGATGGGGTATGAGGGCGCCCTGTTCAATATGTCAGATGAGGAAAAGGAGATGGAATGTCGGCGTCGATTGGAAAGGCTGGTTGGAACACGCGCTTTGCTTGAAGAAAACAGCATTGAGGTGCGGGTCGTCAGCTCAGGCGGGTCCAATACCCTGGACTTGACTGGGTTGATGCCGAACGTCACTGACGTTCAGCCGGGCTCGTATGTAACGATGGACACATGGAACACACGGCATAACATGCCTTTCGAACAAGCTGTCACAGTCCTGGCGACGGTAGTCAGCAGAGCTCGTCCCGGCTTCGCGATAACCGATGCCGGGCTCAAGGCGCTATCCATCGACCACGGCATGCCGGAAATTATTGGTCCACCCGGGCTATCCATTGAATCTCTCAATGAAGAGCATGGCCGCATCCTTCTGAATGAATCCGCTGAAGAACTTAAAGTTGGTGAGCGAATTGAGTTCGCGCCGTCTCACGGTTGCACCACCATACCACTTTTTGGCCATTATTGGGCGATCCGGCGGGATCGGGTCGTCGCCAGGATGGACATGATATCAAGGAGTGCAAGCTACTAGCTATGAATCTGACAAAAACAAAACCAAGTCGAGTTAGCAACGCTGCTTCATCGTGCAAAATCTCCCTTGTGGATAAAACAGTGGAGGCTATACGGCACAAAATTATTACGTTGGAGTTCACTCCCGGTATGAAAATCGAAGAAAAATACTTAATGGAACATATCGACATTGGCCGCACACCTTTGCGGGAAGCGCTAAAGGTGCTCATCTCCGAAGGCTTGGTAATCAGCTACGGCGCCAACGCCACGTATGTCAAAGAAATATCGCTAAAGTCAGCTAAAGAGCTTTTTGACGCTCTGTATTTTGTAGGTGACCTGATCTTCAATCTGGCTTCTTTTGGGCCTAAGAATGCTCCGCTTCTGGAGAAGCTTGGGAGCATGGCTGGACAAATCGAAAGGGCCGTGTCCGAACGCCGGATGCACGATTTTGTTAGTCTCAACGCAGACTTTCACAAGACGATCGGCACCGTGACGCGCAATGAGTACCTGCAGCAGTTCTTGACTCGATTGTATTGCGAAGAAATGCGGCTGTCTTATGCAATGGCAGCAGTAGATCAGAGTGATTTGCTGCTTTCCGACCATTATCGAAATGTACTGAAGGATCACCGTGAATTCATTGAGTTGCTGAAAAAAGGCAAGGTCGATCAGCTCAAAGAGGTTTATCGCAGGCATCTGTCTTTGGGGCAGCGCCAGCTTTTTTCATATTTCACTAGCAAAACAGATACACTTGAAAACTGAAATCGCATAGGAGAAACCACATGGAGATTTTGGATAAAATTGCCCGGAGTGTGAAAATAGGAGAGTACTCTGAAACGCCGCTCCTGATCCAAACCGCATTGGATCAGGGGCTCAAACCGAATGAAATTTTAGACAGGGCCTTGTTTGTTGCAATGGAGGAAGTTGGGGTTCTCTTTCGGGAGGAGGATATTTTCATACCGGAGGTGCTATTGTCCGCACGAGCCATGCAGGCTGCCTTAGACGTTATGGCACCGCACATGGTCGGAGAGCCGAACATCAGACGCGGCAAGGTGCTATTGGGGACCGTTAAGGGAGACGTACACAATTTGGGGAAGAATCTAGTCAATGTCATGCTGCGGGGTGCGGGCTACGATGTGGTGGACGTCGGAGAAAACATCGCTGCGGAGGTATTCCTCAAACGCGCCATTGAAGAAGATGCGCAAGTTATTGGCATGAGTGCACTTTTGACTACCACCATGGGGCAAATGGGAAGGGTGATCAAGGCATTGAAAGAAGCAGGGTTGAAAGATAACATCAAGACCCTTGTCGGCGGCGCCTGCGTGACGCAGCGTTTCGCTGACGAGATTGGCGCCGATGGGTTCGCGGAGAATGCTGGACAAGCCGTGGCCAAGTTACGGGAACTCCTAGATCGGTCATGAGTCGGCAAGGCTTTTTCATAAGGAGGAATTAACATGTCTGCGGATTTTTTAACGCGTCTTGTCGAAGACGTATTGGTTATGTATGCGCCCATGCAAACGGTGCTTTTGGAATGGGGCAAGGATCAGGAAGATCATCTGTCGGATTGGGTTCTGAAAAACCCTGAAAAATATCAGGAAGCATTGATTAAATCTTTTGACGCTGGCTGCGAAATGTGCCATACGGCCACTCAAGCCAGTTCACCGTTTCGGGCCGAACCATTCGGCTTTCAGAATCGAATTCACGAACTCAACATAAAGTCGGCGCAATTGGCCCGAGAAGTTACACCGAAAGACTGTTTCGTGATCGGTAATATTTCAGGCTCCAATCCCGATTTTTTGGAACCGTATGGATCTTACACCGAACAATTTCTTTATGAAGGATACAAGGCACAAATATTGGCTCTGGCCGAGGGAGGGGTAGACGCTTTACATATTTCCGGGGTCCAGCCGGATACTCTCTCCGTGGCCGTGCGAGCGGCCAAAGAGTTGACGGGGTTGCCGGTGATGTCGTTCAACACCTATTTCAGAGGGAAAAAAAGGGTATTCGTTCCATGATGGGCTACACGCCAGAACAAGCCTCCAAAATGGTTGATGAGGCGGGTGCAGACGCAATCGGCGCTATTTGCGGGCTGTGGTCGTATGAGGACGGCGTGGAGATATTAAAGTCCATGCGCCGGGGTACAAATAAGCCCCTCGGCTGCCAGCCTGACGCTGGTTTGCCCGATTTGCTGAATGGCCAGACGGTCCACCCGGTCACTCCGGATGACATGGCGCTTTGGGCCCCTGAATGGATCTCCGCTGGTGGTAAGTTATTAGGCGGTTGCTGCGGTACCACTATCGAACATTATCGGCGTCTGGCCGAGGCAGTGCACCAACATCGGCAGGAGGCAAGTAGATGAAGTCGGAACACCGGATCGCGGCGGATATCGGCGGCACTTTCACCGATGTGGTTTTGATTACGGCCGAAGGGTTGGCGGCGACACAAAAAGTTCTGTCCACCCCGGCCGATTACGCCCAAGGCGTGATCCAAGGAATCAAACAGTTGATGGCCGAATTGAAAAGCCCGCTGGAAGAAATCGAAGAAATATTGCATGGGTGTACCGTGGCCACCAACGCCATATTGGAAGGGAAAGGGGCTAAAACCGCTTTGGTTACGACCAAAGGTTTCCGCGACGTACTGGAGTTACGCCGCATCAGAGTCCCCAAACTTTACGATCTGGGATGGATCAAGCCGGCTCCTCTAGCAAAACGGCGACACCGGCTGGAAGTGTCCGAGAGGGTAAGTTTCGACGGCAAAATTTTAACGCCTCTGGACGAAGGTGATATTCTACGCGCGGTCGAAAAAATGGAAGCCGACGACATCGAAGCCGTGGCTGTGGTTTTTTTAAATTCTTTCACCAATCCGGATCATGAAAAGCAGGCTGGACGCATCATCCGCGAGGCCCTGCCGGATTGCTTCGTGACGCTCTCCGTCGAAGTGATGCCAGAGATACGCGAATATGAGCGTACCAGCACGACAGTTATCAACGCCTACCTCGGACCACCTGTAAAGCGATACATCCAATCTCTGATCGACCGTCTGGGCGAGGCGGGTTTGCGTGGTCGTTTGCTGGTGATGCAGTCCAGCGGTGGCGTACTGGAAGCGCATACGGTCCTGGAGCGGCCAGCAGAAATTATCGAATGCGGTCCGGCAGCCGGGGTGATCGGCGCAGCTGCCCTTGGTCTTAGGGCAGGCTATCGCAATATTATCACTTTTGATATGGGCGGCACCACGGCCAAAGCCTCGATGGTGGAAGACGGCCGCGTGGTCAAGACTGACGAATACGAAGTGGGCGGTGGCATTTCATTAAGCAGCCGCTTGGTCAAAGGCGGCGGTTACGCGCTCAAGCTGCCGGTTATTGATATTTCCGAAGTTGGGGCTGGAGGAGGCAGCATCGTCTGGTTTGATCGGGCCGGCGTGCTGAAAGTAGGCCCTCAAAGCGCCGGAGCCGCCCCCGGTCCAGTCTGTTACGGGCTGGGCGGGACCGAACCCACGGTAACCGACGCCAATGTGGTTTTGGGGTACATTAATCCCGAGAACCTGGCGCGAGGTTCGTTGCCTATTGACCCCGAAGCGGCGCGCAAATATATCGGGGAACGAGTGGCGAAAAAGTTGGGGCAGGATATTTATGAAGCGGCTTATGGCGTGTACATGGTTTCCAACGCCACCATGATGCGCGCCATCAAAGCGGTCTCCACCTATCGGGGCCGGGATCCCCGCGACTTCGTTCTGTTTGCTTTCGGCGGCAACGGCGCGGTGCATGCCTGCGAAATAGCTCGCGGCCTGGGCATCAAGCGGGTTGTCACTCCGCCGGCGGCCGGTGTGTTCAGTGCACTGGGACTGCTGTTAGCCCGGGTAGAGCTGCACAGGTCCTTTGCGTTTTTGTCCCAGATTCAAGAAATCGATTTAGGCGCCCTTAAAGATTTAATTCAGATGATGGAAGCCGAAATTTTGAAAGAATTAAATCTTGAAATTGGACAGGCAGAATTCAATTATTTTGCGGACGTCCGCTACTCGGGCCAGGCCTATGAATTGACCATACCCCTGCGCATGCCGTTGACCAAATCGAGGTTGGTGGAGTTGGAGGCGGAGTTTGAGAAAGAGCACCAAAAGACTTATGGGCATCATTTTCCAAAGCAGCCACGTGAGACGGTCAGCCTGCGAGTGGTTGGTTCGCCCAAAGGGGGACCCGGGGTTGATCAGTTCAAGCTGACCGCTCAAACCATGGTCACATCGGAAGGGGACGCAATTAGGGGCACGCGACCGGTGTACTTCGGGCCGGAATTCGGTCTGCTCCACACACCCGTTTACACCAACCGTACGGCGCTAAGTCGGAAACCATTACAGGGACCGATGATTGTCGAAGAATACGAGGGCACCATCGTCGTTCACCCGCAAGCCCAGGTTTGGCTGGACGCGGCGGGACACGTTGTAATCGATCTGGAATAGGGAATTATGACATGAAGTCGCACATCGATCCTTCTTTACTGGAAGTGCTCAAGAACGGGTTTGACAGCATCGCCGACGAGATGGCGCTGATCCAGATGCGCTCGGCGTACTCGGCCATCGTTCGAGACGCCCTTGATTTCTCAACCGCAATTTGCGATGCACAAGGCTGCACGTTGGCTCAGGGCCTGACCACCCCACTCCATTTGGGTAGTTTTTTCGACGCCATGAGTGCGCTGATCAGGCAGTTTGAAGGACTGGTACAACCAGGGGACATGTTCATCGGTAACGATCCCTACGCCGCCGCCGGCCAACACTTGCCAGATATATACCTTATCAAGCCGATATTTGTCGGCGATGATTTGGAAGGCTGGGCCACAACGGTGTGTGAACCTATGGGTAGAGTAGAGAGCTGACTCGGGCGGTTTTAGGTGTTGCCTATCCGTTTCC
>CAYOIU010000188.1:0-7994 GCA_964404085.1 uncultured Desulfobacteraceae bacterium
GGCCAGGTTCAGGACTCCTGAACATTTGTAGATGAGTACCCAGCCCAGTGCCACCAGGGCATAGATTCCACCCACCAAAATGCCGGTGGTCAAGGCCATCAAGAAAAGCTCCATCATCTCCCCCTTATATGTTTATTTGCCGTATGCCCAGATCCGTCTTGATTCGTTGTTCCCTTCCGTCTTCATAGGTGATGGTGGTATCCATGTGCACCACCTCCACATCCGAATAGAGGGCATCAACGATATTCTTGTATCTCTGCTCAACAAACGCCCGCCTCAGCTTGCTCGTCCGGGTCAGTTCCTCATCATCAGCATCAAATACCTTGTAAAGATTCACGAATTTATAGATCTTTGCAGGTCCGGGAAGGTCCTTGTTCGCCTCTTCGATCTGTCTTTGAATCAGGTCATAGACGGCTGTTTGCTGGGAGAGCTCGTGATAGCTGGTGTAATTGAGCTTTCGGTCATCCGCCCATTTTCCCACAACGGCATAGTCGATACACATCACCGCCACGATGAACTCCCTCTTGTCCCCGACCACCCAGGCCTCCTGCACAAAGGGGCTGAATTTGAGACGGGTTTCGAGGTATTGGGGTGAAAAGGGCCGGCCGTCATTGAGGGTCATCACGTCCTTTGACCGGTCAAAGACCACCAGGTGACCGTCTTCATCGATAAAACCCCTGTCCCCCGAGTAGAGCCAGCCATCCACCAGGGTCTTTTTTGTGGCCTCCTCATTCTTGTAGTACCCCAGGAAAACGGATGGGCTCTTGGAGAGGATTTCTCCTTCATCCGTGATCTTGATCTCTGTCTCCGGGATAGGGGTCCCTACCGTGTCAAACTTGACGTCTCCGTCACGGTGCACAATGGAGATGCCGGCAATCTCGGTCTGGCCGTAGATCTGCTTCAGGTTCACGCCGAGGGCGTGAAAAAAACGGAAATGATCCGGGCCCATGGCCGCCCCTCCCGTGTAGGCGTGTCTCAACCGGGACATACCCAGGTGATCCTTGAGTTTCTTTTGCATAAAAATATAGGCCAGCCAGTTCAAGAACTTCCAGTACCAGGGGACCGGCTGCTTTTCAAACTTCAGATTGGCCACCTTGTAGCCGACCTTTGTGGCAAATTCATAGATCTTTTTCTTGATCCAGGTGGAATCGATGTATTTCACCTGGACCTTTCTGGTCATGCCCTCGTAGAGTCTCGGAGGTGCGAACATCACGTGAGGTCCGATCTCCCGGATATTGTCCTGGGCGATGTCGGGCTCTTCCGGAAAATTGAGTGTGTAGCCCACCTGCAGCCCGCATGAAATGGACATCATCTGTTCACCAATCCAGGCAAACGGCAGGTAGGAGACGAAGTCATCCGTGTCATAGCAGGGATCAACCGCCATGAGATTATGTCCCATGGTCAGCATGTTCCAGTGGCTCAGAAGAGCCCCTTTGGGCAGGGCTGTCGTCCCCGAGGTGTAGAAAAGGAGGCAGATGTCATCCCCATGACCCTCGCTGATCCTTTTTTCAAAAAGATCAGGCTCTTTTTCATCAAGCTCTTTGCCCAGCGCCTGCACCTTCTTGACGCTGATCAGAAAATCCTGATGGTAATTTCGCATACCTTTCGGGTCGTCCCAGATAATCCATTTGAGCTTGGGGCACTGGTCTTTGATGGCCAGGGCCTTGTCCACTTCTTCCTGGGTTTCTCCCATAAAAAAAGTTGCATCGGAGTGGTCGATGATATACTTGACCTCTTCCATCATGCAGTCCTGGAACAACCACACCCCGACCCCCCCACCGCACAGAGCTGCCATCTCGGCCCAGAGACCCTCGGGGCGGTTGTCACCTATCATGGCCACCTTGTCCCCGGGTTTCAGCCCCAGGCTGATCATCCCCAGACACAGGTATTTGACATTGTCGTAATAGTCCTGCCACGTGAAAGGGATCCAGATCCCGAATTCTTTTTCACGCATGGCCACTTTGCCGCTTCCATATCTCTTGCACTGGCTTGTGAACAGTTTCGGAATGGTCAGGTCCTTTGTAATCTCAATCCCAGGGCCGCTCATATGCTTCACTACCTCCTTGTGGAATACAAATCCTCTTCACCCAGGTAAGCCTTGACGACAGCCGGGTTTTTCTGGACCTCCTCGGGGGATCCATCCACGATCTGGTTGCCGAAGTTCAGTACAAATACACTGTGAGAGATATCCATGACCACACCCATGTCATGTTCCACCAGGATACACGTCACCTTCCACCGTTTCTCCTCGTTGATGTCGAGGATGAAACGGGCCATATCCTCCACTTCTTCCAGGTTCAATCCTGCCAGGGGCTCGTCAAGCAGAAGGATTTCCGGATTCAGAGCCAGTGCCCTGCCCAGTTCCACCCTTTTCTGCAGACCATAGGGAAGCATGTGTACGGTTTTGTCCCGGATACTTTCTATTTCCAATAGATCAATGATCTCCTCTTCAATGAACTTCCTGGACTCAAGTTCTTCCTTTTTTGTTTTTCCCACATACAGGGATCCACTCACAATTCCCGACTTCAGGTGAATGTGTCTGCCGAGCCTTATGTTGTCCAGCACCGTCATGCCGCCGAACAATTCGATCTTTTGAAAGGTCCTGGAAATACCAAGGGACGCCCTGTGGTGTGGGCTCAGGTGATTGATCTTTTTTCCCTTGTAGTAAAGGTTGCCTTTCTGGGGCTTGTAAAGGCCATTGATGCAATTCATCATGACCGTCTTACCTGCTCCGTTCGGGCCGATGATGGAATGGATCTCACCCTTCTTGACTTCCAGACTTACCCCCGCCAGGGCGGCAACTTTTCCGAAATACATGTGGACATCTTCGAGCTTTAAGAGAGTATCACCCTCCCTTACCTCTCCCACTTGCACCATATGACGCGGCCTCCGATCTGAGATGACTTAATTATTGAACTGATGGATATGAATGGCCCGGTTTCTCTTACAACCCTTGCCAAAAGAATCTTACAAAAGAACCCGGGTAATGGTAATGTCTCGGCCGTATGGGTAACTGAAGGTTCTTTCCCCGAAACAAGGTGACCCCTGGCTGGGGAAGATGGCCTTTGCTGTCTGGAGTCAAGCCAGCTTTTCAGTGCCTATACCCTTTACTGATTCGATCTCTTTTTGTCAACCAATTATTGATGGAACCGTAAAGTGCCTTGTTCTGATCTGGGGCATGAGTTTTTTTCCGCATTGGCCCAGAAAATAAGCATCCGTCATGCCTGCAACAAAATCCCGAACCATTTCCGCGGAAGGGATCTGCTTTTTGTAGGTGGGAGACATTCCCTCAAGGAATCCGCGGTAGATGTCCGAACTTTCATTGCCCGTTTCAAGATCTTCGAGATATTTTTCAAAAAGGAGTTCGAACATGAGCTGAATTTTCGGCGTCTGCTCTTTGACTCTCGGGTCTTGATAAATCCTTTCCTGATTGAATCTTTTCAAGGCCCTGAGGGCCTCTCCCACATCCTTGCTGAAGCAGACAAATGGCTTGTCGATACTGTTGGCGACCAGATCTTCCACCAGTCGATAGACGATAGTTCCGTTCGTATCTCCTAGAATTTCCTTACAGTTTCCGGGAAGTTCTTCCCTCTCTATCAGACCGAGTCGTATGGCATCTTCAATGTCGCGGCCCACGTAACTGATGCTGTCAGCCATCCTGACCACGCACCCCTCCAGTGTCATAGGACGGGTATCCTTCCGGGGTTCCTCCGACTTCCTTGCCATTTCAAGGGCGAGCGAATCAAAATTCTTGCCTTTCTTTGGCTCCAGTGCCTGGGTATGAATCTCCCCATCGTGGCAAAAAATCCCATCCAGGACCTGCAGTGTCAGATTCCATCCCCTGCCCTTTCTCTCAATGTCCTGAAGAAATCGGACACCCTGTATGTTATGAAGGAACGGCCCGATGTGATGACGTTCACAGATTTCGGAGAGAAATTTTTCCCCATCGTGCCCAAAGGGCGTATGACCGATGTCATGTCCCAGCGCAATGGCCTCGATAAGGTCTTCGTTGAGTCTCAGGAGGCGGCCCACGGTCCGACTGATCTTGGATACCAGCTGCACGTGCAGAACCCGGTGGGTAATGTGGTCGTTCTTGATGAGATAGAAGACCTGCGTTTTGTCGATATAGCGCGAATAGGCCAAGGAGTGGAGGATACGATCGCCGTCAACGGCAAAGTTCTGCCTGTGGCCTCGGTCCACATCAGCCTCTTCGGCTTTTCGGACGGCATCCCGGCTCAAACAGGCCAGAGGCGATAACCTTTGCTCTTCTGAATTATCCAGCGCGGCCCTCAGTTTTTTCAAGGAGTTCCTGTCCTTCAATCGCGCGTGTCCTCCTTTTTGCCGGCTTCGCCGGAATAGACCTTTTTCAGTTCTTTCCAGATGACCTTGCCTCGCTTTGCGATAATCCTGTGGGCCTGGTCCACCACCTCCCGGGAGTGGTCGTCAATACTGTCATCCTGCGGCAGCGGCTTGCCCTCTTTCTTGTATTTCCAGCGAATGATGGACCGGGTAATGCCCTGTTCAGCCCGGCCCAGGACCCGCTTTATTTCCTTTTTGCTCTTTTCATCCATGTTTA
The DNA here is from genome assembly GCA_964404085.1 of uncultured Desulfobacteraceae bacterium. Taxonomy (GTDB): domain Bacteria; phylum Desulfobacterota; class DSM-4660; order Desulfatiglandales; family Desulfatiglandaceae; genus CAYUCJ01. The sequence goes on from CAYOIU010000188.1 coordinate 4,577, forward strand.
AAGGGGAATAACCCAGTGACCACTTTTCGCTTGCAAAACCCGCATTTCCATGCTAAATAAAATCGCTTATGTTTAACGCAGCTCAGCCGTTTTTGCACCCTAACGGATCTTCTGAAGGCTTCCGGGCAACTCCTTTCAGTTTCTACCAGAGACTATATCAGGATAGCTTGAAGAGCTCAAGGTCCTATTCTTCCGATCCCTCATAAGCCCGTCCTTTCGGATGGCGACCCGGAGAGGAAGGCTGATAGGTGTTTGAACGCTACAGCCGCAAAAATCCACAGATTCAGATAGCCCCGGTGCCCTGAGCCTGCGCGGGTCTCATATTTTCTGAATCGAGGAAAAACCGAGGAACGGAGATCATAAAAGGTCTCCAAGAGAAGGAGGATATTATGCTGTCTATCAACATGAAACAACTTTTAGAAGCAGGCGTCCATTTTGGACATCAAACCAGGCGATGGAACCCGAAGATGAAGCCCTATATCTTCGGCGCCAGGAATGGAATCCATATCATTGACCTTCAAAAGACGGTCAGGCTTTTCAGAACGTCCTATGATTTTGTCGCCAAGATCGTATCCGAGGGCTATTCGGTTCTGTTTGTGGGCACCAAGAAACAGGCCCATGATGCCATCGTAGAGGAGAGCGAGCGATGCGGGATGTTTTTTATGGTCAACCGATGGCTGGGGGGGACCCTCACGAATTTTCAAACGATCCAAAAGAGTATAAACCGACTCAAAGAACTTGAAGCCATGAAAAACGATGGTACCATCAACCGCTATACCAAAAAAGAAGCGCTGAAGATGGAAAAGGAACTCGAGAAACTTGAGAAGAATCTCGGTGGCATCAAGAACATGGATGAATTGCCGGGCGCCGTGTTCGTGGTGGATCCGAAAAGGGAAAAAATCGCCATCAATGAAGCCAGGAAACTCGGTATACCGGTCGTGGCCATCGCCGATTCCAATTGTGATCCGGAAGAGATCGATTTTATTATTCCCGGCAATGATGACGCCATTCGAGCTATCCGCCTCATCTGTTCCAAGATAGCGGAAGCCTGTATTGAGGGGCACAGCATCGCGGAAGAACGTTTGCGCGCCGAAGCCGAACTCCAGAAAGAAAAGGAAGAAGTCGAGGCTGAGGCCGAAGCGGAGGTCCTGAAGCCTGAACCCAAAGAAGGTGGAGGAAAGGGACCCGAAGTCATTATCGTCTCCAAGAAAGAGGCGGACGTGACCGTGGACGAAGCCAAGTCCGGCGAACCGGTTTCCGATTAGCCCGCTCAGGGTGTTTTCCTGATGAGCACTAAAAGATCGACATGGAGGATTTGAAGATTGGAAATAACAGCAGCACTTATAAAAGAACTGAGGGAAAAGACCGGCGTGGGCATTATGGATTGCAAAGGGGCCTTGTCGGAATCTAACGGGGACCTCCAGAAGGCCGTCGAGTATTTGAGAAAAAAGGGTATAGCAACGGCAAAAAAAAGAAGCGGACGCACCGCTTCTCAAGGCCAGGTCCAATCCTATGTGCACGGCGGGGGTAAGATCGGGGTTCTGGTGGAGGTCAATTGTGAGACGGACTTTACCGGAAAAACGGAAGACTTTACAAATTTTGCCAGAGACCTGGCCATGCAAATTGCGGCAACAAACCCTCTAGCCATCGATCGGGAACGTATCCCTGCTGATATTATTGAAAAGGAAAAGGAAATTTATGGAACCCAGGCCAGGGAGACCGGTAAGCCCGACAAGGTGATTGAAAAAATAGTGGAAGGCAAGATGAAAAAATTCTACGGTGAAACCTGTCTTCTGGAGCAGCCTTTTGTGAAAAACCCTGACATAACGGTTCAGGATCTTGTCAATGAGTTGATGGCCAAGACAGGCGAAAAGGTCCTTGTCAGGCGATTCGCCCGGTTTCAGCTGGGGGAGGAGGATGCATAGGACGTCCCCGCCATTCAAGCGCATCCTGCTCAAACTGAGCGGGGAAGCCCTTATGGGGGAACAGGCCTTCGGAATAAATCCGTTGGTTTTGAAATCCATCGGTGAAGAGGTCGCCTCTGTTCACTCCCATGGCGTTCAGATCGCCATCGTCGTTGGTGGTGGAAATATTTTCAGGGGTCTTGAATCCTCGGCATATGGCGTTGGCAGGGTCAAGGCCGATTACATGGGCATGCTTGCAACGATCATTAATGCCCTGGCCCTGGGAGAAATCCTGGATCGCATTGGGGCGGAGACAAGGGTGATGACGGCCATAGACATGATCAAGGTAGCGGAACCTTACATCCGTGGGCGCGCCATCAGCCATTTGGCCAAGAATCGCATTGTCATCTTCGGTGCAGGCACGGGGAACCCTTATTTTACAACAGATACGGCGGCAGCCCTGAGGGCCGTTGAGATAGACGCGGATATCCTGCTGAAAGCGACGAAAGTCGATGGCGTTTACGATTCCGACCCTGAGATAAATGCTTCTGCGAAACACTTTCAAAGGCTTTCCTACAAGGAGGTCCTGGAAAAGAATCTAAGGATCATGGACATGACCGCTGTTTCTCTGGCCATGGAGCAAGGGTTGCCCATAAGGGTCTTCAACCTCAGGAAAAAGGGAAATATCCTGAAAGTCATTGCCGGGGAGGATGTGGGAAGCTTGGTTGCCGCCCATCCTTAAATACCGCAGAGGAGGGGGATTATGAAACAGGAAATACTTTCTGATTTGCGACAAAAAATGGCCAACACGGTCGAGGCACTTGAACGAGATTTCAAGAAAATCAGAACCGGCCGTGCCTCCACCGCCTTGCTGGAAGGCATCAAGGTAAACTGCTATGATACCCAGATGCCGCTTGAACAGGTTGCCTCCCTGTCTGTCCCTGAAAGCAGGCTCATCACGATACAACCCTGGGATCAGTCCATCATTGGAGAGATTGAAAAAAGCATTCTCAAATCTGAACTGGGCCTGAACCCTATGAACGATGGAAAGGTGATACGTATATCCATACCTCCCCTGACGGAGGAGAGGCGTAAAGAGCTTGCAAAGCTGGCCAAGAAAATGGCGGAAGAAAGCAAGGTCGGAATACGAAATCACAGACGTGATGCCAACGAAATGTTCAAGCAGTTCAAAAACGATAAGGAAATTTCCGAAGACGAGCTATACAAATCCCAGGACGAAGTCCAGAAAGCGACCGATGAATTTACCGACAAGATAGATCAGGTTACAAAAGAGAAAGAAAAGGAAATTCTGGAGTTTTAGTGCCTGGCGTATCCCCTTCGTCATTTCCGTTGGAACTCAACGACAAGGGACATAACCCACACTCCTCTAACCCCTTATGAGCGAGCCAGTTTCAAAATGTTCAATTTTGTTCAAGGTCAAGGAAGATGAAAATTTTAACCGCAGGAATATTTGGCATATTTCGAGGATTAAGATTTGAGTCTGACGCAGAGAT
>CAYOIU010000189.1:0-7993 GCA_964404085.1 uncultured Desulfobacteraceae bacterium
CCGGATATTATTCTCTTATCAAAGGTTTGGGTGAGGTTGTGATACATAGTTGTAAGCCGTAGATCTGCTCCTTTTGGGCCAAGAAACAGATAAATGATGCCGAAAAGCGAAGAAGCTATCAGGTCGATCTTATCGCAAGTTGTATCAGATTCCCAACCGATTCATGCTGTTCCAAGGACCAGATCAGTTCAACCAGTTTCTCGACTTGTTTGCGACCGAATATTGGTTCCACGAGCCAGTAGAACTTTTCTTCCAATTCCTTATCAGAGGGAGAATTGGGCGGTTCCCATCGAGGTTCAACCGCCCCTGATCCATACCGTTTGCCCTCGGTTGTTTCAATGATCACTTCTGCAAATGTTTTTGATGGAAATGCTCGTTCGTATTCCGGGTCCACTTCAACCGTGACCTTGGCGGACAGCTCCAGCACTCCTTTTTCAAAAATCCTTGGAGGCAGGACCTGCCGTGGTCCAAGTTCACCGTCAAGCAACGTCACCGCAACCGGATAAGCCAGGTTGTATTGAGCTTCCTCGGTATCTTTTGGGGAAGCACAGCTGAGCGCTTTGGCTGCGAGAAAAGTGCGCACATAGATGTGCTTGATGCGCTCTATGGAAATCGATTGGCTTTGGATAACCTTCATCGTAGCAGCAATTGCGGGCTGGGCCCAACGGCAGCAGGCGTGAGGCTTGAAATACACGTCTAGAATGCGGTAGCGTGATCCGAGTTCCTCTATCCACGAGGAATCCGGACTGTCGTGAAAGATCGGATTGATACCGGTAAAGCCCGCTTGCGCCATCAAGACTGAAGTCAGCCCTACCATTGCGCCCCAGCCGATTCCGTCTTTCACCATACAGGGTTTGGAGATTACTTTCATCATGGGTGCAATAGGACCATAGCCTTCAGCCGTTCCAAAGGCTTCACGAAGGGTACTTCGATCGCATTTCATGATCTTTGCTGCCGCGGCGGCGCCCCCAATGGCGCCCCAACTCCCCGATAAATGATAAGTTTCACTAGTGGCATGCCGAATCATCCCGGCTCGAATGGCGATTTCATAGGCGACTACCAGTGCCGTCAAAAAATCCGCGCCGGTTGTTCCGGGCGCAACTTCGGAGGCGGTGAGCACAACAGGCAGGACACATGCGCCAGGGTGGCCTTTCACCAGACGATGGCCGTCATCAATGTCGAGGGCATTGGCGGCAAAACCATTAGCCAGAGTTGCTCCTACGGGAGAAACCTGAGTTCCATCCACCAAAATGGTCGCTTCGGTCCTTGCGAAATGTCCAAAATGATCTTTGGCGAATGCAGTCATCATCTCGGAGACAGGCGTGTCGGCTCCGGCGATCAGAGCACCGAGGGTATCCAGCGTGCACCGTTTCGCCTGGTGGATTACCGGTTGCGGCAGTTGTTCGATATTTATTTCTGAAACGAACTGAAGGACTTTATCGGTTAAGTTCATGATGGTCTTAACTCCCAATCTGGGCGATTTTTCCTACCTTCATGTGCTCCTGTAAGGACGTAACATGTGCCCTTACAATCCACGAAAATCGGACCCCGCTCATCGGATTTCTGAGGAACAGACGCTCTAAGAATTTGAACTCAGCATATGGCACGAAACGATATGGTCCTTTGCTATTTCGCGTTGCTGAGGTTCCTGTTCGGCGCAGACTTCCTTAGCGTATAAGCACCGGGTCCGAAAGCGACATCCTGAAGGGGGATTGATGGGGCTAGGAACATCGCCTTTAAGAATGATCTGCTCCCTTCTTAGCGTCGGATCGGGGATTGGCACAGCGGATAGAAGAGCCTGGGTGTAAGGATGAGCCGGATTTTCGTAAAGTTCGTCGGTTCCGGCCATTTCGACGATCTTGCCAAGATACATGACTGCAACTCGATTGGAGATGTGCTTGATTACGCTCAGATCGTGGGCGATAAAGAGATAGGTTAGGCTGAACTTTTCCTTCAGATCTTCCAACAGATTGATAACTTGCGCCTGTATTGATACATCAAGAGCAGAGACGGCCTCATCACAAACGATTAGTTTGGGTTTGAGTGCCAAGGCTCGGGCGATGCCGATACGCTGCCGTTGTCCCCCGCTGAATTCATGTGGGTAGCGATCACGGTAGCTGGGGTCGAGCCCAACTGTCTCTAATAGGAAGGCGACCTGCTCGTCGTTTTCTTTGCCTTTGGCGATTCCGTGGACCAATAGGGGTTCCCCAACGATTTCGCCGATTGTCACTCTGGGATTGAGTGATCCATAAGGGTCCTGGAAGATGATCTGCATGTGACGCCTGATGTTTCGCATTTCCGCTTGGCTCAAGCAGAAGATATTGCAGCTTTCAAAGAAAATTTCGCCATCGGTTGGATCATAGAGCCGCAAAATCAGACGGCCGACCGTCGTTTTACCGCAGCCTGATTCTCCAACCAGCCCAAGAACCTCTCCCTTCTCGATGATGAAGCTCACGCCGTCGACCGCTTGCACGTATCCCACAATCTTTGAAAGAATTCCGCCGTAAATGGGGAAATACTTTTTTAAACCTTTAACTTCTAGCACACCTTTAACCCCTGTGAGCAACAAGAATCATGTTGTGGTCCCGGTGCAAATCTCCGCGTCAGTGTACAGGAAACATCGCACCAAATGGTTGGTTTCAATTCGATAGAGAGGAGGTTCCTCGCTCTTGCATCGCTGCATTGTGTATTGACATCGAGGATGAAAACGGCATCCGGTGGGAAAATCAAGTGGGTTGGGAACCATTCCTGCGATTGCCTCTAATCGTTTGCCGCGCTTGTCTATGAGTCGTGGGATGGAATTCTGCAAACCCTGAGTGTAGGGATGGGCCGACTTCTTGAAGAGGGTAACTACGTCCGCATATTCAACCGCTTTTCCCGCATACGCAACCACCACTTCATCCGAGACTTCGGCAATGACCCCAAGATCGTGGGTGATCATCATCACCGCCATGCCGATCTTTTCTTTGAGGTCATTAATAAGACGCAGAATCTGAGCCTGGATGGTTACGTCAAGGGCCGTAGTGGGTTCGTCGGCGATAAGCAGCTTGGGGTGACACGCCAAAGCCATGGCGATCATACCTCGTTGCCGCATCCCCCCGCTAAGCTGGTGAGGATAATCTTCGGCCCGTTTTTCCGGTGACGGGATGCCTACCATGTCCAGCATTTCAACGGCTTTTTCCCGAGCGCTCTTCTTGGACATTTTCTCATGTGCCATGAATGATTCCATCACCTGATTGCCGATGGTGTAAACAGGATTCAAAGATGTCATCGGTTCCTGGAAAATCATCGAAATCTCGTTGCCGCGTATGGTGCGTATTTCGGAAGGGGATTTTTGCAATAGATCTTCACCTTCGAATAAAATCTTTCCTTCTGTGATTCGGCCGGGTGGCGAAGGTACCAGTTGCAAGATGGAAAAGGCGGTAACGCTTTTGCCGCATCCTGATTCGCCAATGAGACCTAACGTACTACCGCGTCTCATGGTTAGGTCCATCCCGTCAACGGCCCGGGCCACCCCTTCTTCCATAAAAAAGTATGTCTTCAGATTTTGAATTTCCAACAAGATGTCGTTCAAAATCCCGTCACTCCTTCCCATGGGCCGAGGGGCTATGCTCCCCTCAACTTGGGATCCGTCATGTCACGAACACCGTCTCCCAGCATGTTGAACGACAAGATCGTGATCAAAATGCTGAGACCTGAATAAACTGAAATCCAAGGGGCGTTGATCAATACATCGACGCCCTGTTTAATCATGTTCCCCCAAGTGGGGGTAGGCGGTTGTACCCCCAGTCCGATAAACGCGAGGTTGGCTTCGAGGCGGATGGCAACACCCACCCACAACGTGGCCGCAACCAGGAGTTCTCCGAGAATATTCGGTAAAATATGGTGTCTCAGAATCCTTGGTACTCGAACCCCGACGGCCCGGGCCGCCAGCACGTATTCGCTTTCAGTAAGGGTAAGAACAATGCCGTGGGCCAGCCGAGCGAATCGAGGAGTCATGACGATACTGATGGTCAAGATGAGATTGCCCAGATTCGCTCCTAATACTGCGGTGATGGCAATTGCCAGGATCAGATCGGGAAAACACATCAAAACATCGATTCCTCGCATAATCAAGTTTCCAACCTTGCCGCGGTAGTAGCCAGCTATGAGCCCCAATAGGGTTCCTGCGCTCATTCCTAGTGATACGGACGATATGCCGATGATCAAAGACACTCGGCTTCCCCAAATGATCCGAGACAAGATGTCTCTACCGAAATCGTCCGTTCCCAACCAATGCTTCACAGAACTGGGGGCTAAGCGCATGTAAGGGTCCTGGCTCAGGGGGTCGTATGGCGCCAGCCATGGAGCAAATATCGCTACTGTGAGGATCATCACCGCGATGATGCCTCCGATCAGAGCAGTTCTATTGCGAAGAAAAGCGGACCACATTTTTTGCGTTGCTGTCATTCGTTTGGGCATTTCTGATCTACCTGTACTTGATTCGTGGGTCGACGAGACCGTAGACGAGATCAGTAAACAAGTTGATGATCACAACCATGATGGCATAGATCACCATGACGGACTGCAAGGTGGTGTAGTCACGTTGTTTGATGGCGCCCACCATCAGCTTTCCCAATCCGGGGCGGGAAAAAACGATTTCCACCATTACCGACGATCCAATGAGAACTACGGCATAAAGACCGCCGAGGGCGACAATGGGAATGAGAGCATTACGTAGCACGTGTTTGTAGAGAACGATCCGTTCGGTCAGTCCTTTGGCCTGAGCGGTGCGTACGTAGTCTTCACGAAGGGCATTCAAGATCGATGACCGGGTCATGCGAGTAATATAAGCGGTCATCAGCAATCCTAAGGTGATGGATGGGAGGAACAGATGACGCAGATTGGAAGCCAAATCGCTGAACTCACCGGCACCGACCACCGGGAATAGAGGAAATTGGATGGAAAAGACAAGAATAAGAAGAATGCCAAGATAAAAAGCCGGGACCGAAAGGCCAAGCAATGAAAAAATGCGGTTGAAATAGTCCACAAAAGTATTCCGTTTAACAGCAGCTGAGATCCCTAACGGAATACCAAAAACATATCCGAGCATTATCCCGAAAACGGTCAATTCCAAGGTGTGGGGAAGTACTTTTCTTACTTGTGCGGCGACCCCATATCCGGTGATGGCCGAAGTGCCGAGGTCGCCGTGGCATAGGTCCCACAAAAAAGTGATGTACTGTTTCCATAGAGGAGCATTAAGCCCCAGCTTGATGCGCAAGGCTTCAACGGCTTCCTTGGTGGCATAATCTCCCAACGCGGCAACCGCAGGATCTCCGGGAAGTACGCGAACCACAACAAAAACGAGAGTTAAGACGATGAAAAGAATCGGGATACTTTGCAGTATCCTCCGGACAGAATATTGAAACATGCGGTTCTGCACCTGTTTTCATGGATTTTCTGATCGGTATTGGCAACACTCGAACCTGAACTCGGCCCCCACATTGAGAGACTTTCATGGGACAACAACAGGAAGGATAGTTCTAGGTAAAGCATTTATCCCGCCGCCCGTTGGATTCAGTATCTCAATGGCGTGCCTAGGGTCGAAGTGTATCCCCGACCAGCATGGTGTTCCTCTCTCCCCTGTCTCCTACCGTTTATTTATACCTCGACTGTCTTTACGCGGGGAGAGAGAAAGATGTTCTAATGGGCCAAGATCCGCGTCTTTTCCGTAACCTGTGGAGAATAGGTTTCCCAACTAAAGATTAGAGGATGACCAAGATCCACATAAGATTTCATCGGAAAAGCATACTTGAGACGAATAATGGGAATAGCGGCCACATCCTCTAGTAACTGGATTTGAGCCTTTTCCCAAAGAGCAGCTTGTTTTTGGGCATCCAGTTCCCAGCGTGCGCTTTCAATGAGCTTGTCGATGGAATCTATTTTTCCGTCACCATTGGCGTCCACGGTGCCATAGTGGGAAAAATTGGTGTCAGGTTTCTTCCCGGTTACCACCGTGGAATCAGAATGGAAAAACCGGGTCAGAAAAACATCGACGTTGGGACGCCAGCAGGCGTAATACACTAGCGGGCTGGCATCTTTTCGGATCAAGGTATGAAAAGAGGAATGGTCAACAACTTTGAGATCCAGATTGATACCTGCCCGTTTGACCTGAGCTTGAATGGCCACCATCGGCTTGCGGTAACTCGTTGCTAGTTCACTGATAATCGCTTCAGTTCTAAAGCCTTTTGGGAAACCAGCTTGCTTCAAAAGGGCCTTCGCCTTTTCCACATCATCGTCGTAAATAACACCTGCTTTCTGCGCCTCAGCTTTGGTTAGAGCCCCGGGTGCAGGAGGAGCCAGAGCACCACTGTAAATTGGTTCAGCTAAGCTTTCACCCATAAACGCCGCTACCTGACTTCGGGAAACAGCATACGCAAAAGCCTTGCGTACGCGAAGATCATCAAACGGTTTTTTTGTCATGTTGAAGTGGAGAAACTGGACTTCACAGGGGCCAAAGGTCTGGACCTTTACCTTGGGAAAAGTCGCTATTTTCTGCACCCATTTTGTTTCATTAAGACCTTCGATGATATCCAGCTCACCGGTGCGCAAACCGAACTCGCGGGAAGCGACATTGGGCATGTAGCGAATAACCACCTCTTCCAGAGTGGGTTTGCCGCGGAAATACTTGTTATTTCGGACCAGTACCGTCTTCTGCTGGGGATCGTACGATTCGAACATGAAAGGACCAGTCCCGATGGGATGGGTTTTAAACCAGTCACCTCCTTGCTTTTCAATTGCCCTCTTGCATACGATGAAGCCACCAGCGTAATTGGCGAATTTTGCCAAAAAGAGCGGTTTTGACATGGCCTTTTCGGTGGTGATTTGGACGGTATACTTGTCCAACGCCCTGACACTGATCCCAGCGTATTCGCCGGCATAAGAGGAATACTCAGGATTGGCCGCCCGATTTAGTGAATACACCACATCATCAGAGGTCATTTCGTAACCAGATGGGGATCCGGAAAATGGGTGAAAAAAGACGCCTTTTCTTAGGTGGAAAGTCCATGTCTTGAGGTCATTAGAAACTTCCCAGGATGCAGCCAGATCAGGTTCGATTTCCACCTGATCTCCCGGGCTGTATCGAACGAGACCGTTAAAAATAGGATCCACTGTGCTGCGGTCCACTGTGGTCGTCGCCCGGTGCGGATCAAGGCTTTTCGCATCGCCTGCATCGAAGGCAATTTTCAAAACCTGTTTCTTGGCCAACTGGCTTGAAACCCCAGTCGTTGGTATCAACACCAACCCCAAACAGACGACGAATAAGGCAAACAATGATTTTCTGAACATTTGAAACCCTCCTGTTTTTCTAAAGGTTGCCTGATAAATGTCCCTACGCACCACTTACATTGCTTTCAGTGATAAGAGTTAATGTTGGTTTATTCTTCTCAATAAATCGGGAAAGACACGTCAGGATGCCACTTTCATAGATTCCCGCCTACGCGGGAATCTAACGTTTCTTACATCCATTTTTATTGCGGAGCGATGGATCAATTTACTGGCTTTTGTTTCATTCTTTTAGGGCAGTAAAGCGCTTTCCCCAGAAAAAGTCAACATTTCAAGAAATGATGGTCTCGTAAAAAGTCAGGCATCACTTATGCGGCCATTATGAGCGGATGCCCATAACGGCGGCCAAAAGGGATAAGAATGTTTCTCAGTAGGCCCCAAGCCATCAGGAAACGCTCTTTGACAACATAAACAGCATGCATTAAAGCGGATAGACCCCGCCACGGGCTGTCCTGCCACTATTTACCGCCTTTCGGACGGCAGTTGCCCTGAATGCCGAATCCGGGATCTGCCCTTGACATTGGAAAAAATCCCTTACGAAACGGAAAGAAATATCCCGGGAAAGGCCTTTTTAGGAGACAGATTTTTCACCAGACAGGCTTGAGATAGCTTGTAGAACCCTCAAGATATCAGCCGGTCAGAAAACCTGACATAGGTCTGACAGATC
>CAYOIU010000190.1:0-7964 GCA_964404085.1 uncultured Desulfobacteraceae bacterium
ACACGGCTGTCCAGATCCACGGCGGCTACGGCTACTCCCGGCTCTATCCTGTCGAGCGCTATTACCGGGACGCCAGGGTGACCAGGATCTACGAGGGAACGTCCGAGATTCATCGAATGGTCATATCAAAGGAGATTTTGGGAGCGTGAAGGGCAAGACCGTGGGACCCAACAAAACCATTGTATGTATCAAGCCTGTCGTCTTATCGGCTTCCGGTGTCACAACGCGATCAGACGATTCGTATGGATTCAACCCTTTTGATCGCCCGGCCCTGGAAGTTGCCCTGCAGATGAAGGAAAAGCGGGGCGGAACGGTTACCGCCCTTGCCATGGGACCCGAGCCCTCCGCCTTTGTACTCAACGAGGCCATGGCCATGGGCGCCGACGCTGGCATATTCCTGTGTGATCCTGCTTTTGCAGGATCTGACACACTGGCCACATCCACGGCGCTGGGAACCGCCATTCAGCATCTATCTCCTTTCGATCTCATCCTGTTCGGAACAAGATCCTCTGACAGCGATACAGGCCATGTGGGACCGCAGACGGCGGTGCTTCTTGACCTTCCCCTCGTAACAGGCGTCTACGCCTTTGAGACCCTCGGAAACGGCCTCCGTGTTGAACGCAGGATTGACGACTTCAGGGAGGCCTACGAAGTGCCTTTCCCCGCTGTTCTCACTGTCCGACCCGGATCAGTGAGGCCGAGAGCCATAGGCCTTCTGGAAATGGTGCCTGCTTTTGAAGAAAAAGAACTCGCAACATGGGGGCTAAAAGATCTGGGGTTGTCTCCGGAGCGTGTCGGCGGACCTGGGTCCGCCACTGCGGTTATTTCATTGTCAAAAGCACAAAGAACGAAAACATGCGAATTCCTGAGCGGAACAAATGAAGAACAGGTTGACCGGTTATTGAGCCGTTTACTTGCATCGGGCCTCTTATAAGAATGAATAAAACAGATATGTCAAAGGGCACAAAAAAAGAACTGTGGGTCCACATGGATCTCAGGAACAAGCGGTTTTTCGACCTTTCCCTGAACGTGCTGGCCAAGGCAAGGGAACTGGCCGGCTCAATAGCAGGCGAAACCGTTGCGGTCCTTCTGGGATCATCCGGCTCCCAACCCTTGGAAGACCCGGAGAACGGTCAGGGGTTGATTCCGGCTGATGAGGCCGGGGCCGAATGTACCCAATACGGTGCAGACCGTGTTTCTATCCTTGATAATAAACTCCTTGCCGTCCCCAGGCCGGACCTCTATGCGAACGCCCTCGCCCATTTTGCTGCCAGACATAACCCCACGCTGGTCATTTTTGCCCTCACCGATTTCGGCAGAGAAATGGCTGCCAGATCCGCACGGATCATCAACGCCGGCCTCATCTCCGAATGCGCGGATGTCTCCATGGAAAAGGGGAAAGTGGTAGCGAACTGCCCGGCATGGGGCGGTGATTTCATGGGTCAAATCACCTTTCTGGACCCGTCCCGCACGGGGTTCCTCACGGTGCAGCCGTATGCCGCCCGGGCAACCAGAGTGAATGGCCGACCCGGCCTGATCGAGCGGTTCAGTGTGGACGTTCCGGATACATACAAAGGCCTCAAACTGCTCTCAAGTTCTCCCGCCCACATTGAAGCCCAACGGTTGGAGAATGCTCAAACCATTGTCGTGGGCGGGGCAGGAATGGGCAGTATTGAAAATTTTGCCTTGGTGCGGGAACTCTCGGCGGCTATGGGGGCCGAACTGGGGGCAACCCGTCCTCCCGTGCTTGAACATTGGATCGAGGAAGAACGACTCATCGGGCAAACCGGAAAATCCGTCAGGCCGAAACTGCTTTTTTCCATTGGAACGTCCGGGGCAGTGCAGTACGCGGCCGGGGTTATGGAAGCCCAAACGATTGTGGCCATCAACCGCGACAAGTCCGCACCCATCTTTCAGATCGCAGATTTTGGAATCGTAGCCGACGCCAAAGGCCTTCTCCCCCATCTGATAACCAGGGTCAGGCAGGCTACCATGCGAAAACTCACAGATGATCTTTACGCCGGGGATAAACTTGACACCGCAAAAGCCTTCGGAGCCAAGGTGCGGGGGCTCCGCGAGAGCCATAACTGGACCATCGAGGCATTATCCGAAGCGATCGGACAATCCCCCGAATTTATGGAAAAAGTCGAAAATGGGACGGTTACACCCCCGGTTGCTTTTCTCTTGAGATTCGCAAAGGCATTGAAGGTCGACCCGGAAACGTTTCTTCGGAGGGAGGAAAAGGCATTGATCCGCAGCTTAAGGGACCAGGCCTTCATGAAGCGGACTCGGGATTATTCTTACCAAACCCTGAGTCCCGCTGTGGAAAGCCGTCACCTCCGAGCTTTCATGGTGACCATAGAGGCCAGAAAGACCCATAAGCCCGTAGCCTATAAACACGAAGGTGAGGAGTTTATCTTTGTTATGGAGGGGGAACTGAAATTCACCCTTGGGAACAAGGATCACCGTCTGAGGGTTGGAGAGTCAATCCATTTCAACTCCGATACCCCCCATAAGCTGAAAAGCATGTCGTCTGAAACAACGCGCTGTCTCGTCGTACTTTTTACCCCCTGATGCCTATGACCAACGAAGTGGAGGAGAACCTGAACTCCGGTGAATAACACGACTTCGTTGGAAGTCATCAATGTGCCCATGGACGGGCACGCAAATCAATGGGGTGCATCGCAACCCTTTGATTTGTATCCATCTTCCTTAAAGTATACCCATATTTTCCATAATGTAGAATACTCCGATCAGACCAGCACCCACAATGGTTGCCCCGATCACCCATTGCGTGATATTGGGTGTCTCACGCTGCTCGCCGGACCTTGAGAATATCAAACCCAGGCCGACAAAAACGATCAGTACAACGACCGCATGGCCAATCCAGTGATGCCAGAAGACAAATTGCAAAACGTCATGTACGCTTTTTATGCCTTCTTTTAAGATAGTGAGTATCCCGTTGAAAATGCTGGCCACGATAAAAGAGTAAGCAAAACCTCTTGTATAATTGTCCAGATATTGTTCCTGCTCAGCCATTTTTCCACCTCCCGATCTATTTTAAGAGTCCCTGTTTCACACCCATTGCTATGATCGCTCCAGATCCCTCCATAGCCTGCACCAGCAAAACGATCATTCCGGAAACCGCCAGTGACAAATTCCGGGCCTGCTTATTGAGCAATAAGTTATTTCTTTTCACGACAATGGGGAGAAAGGTCGCCAGAAGGAGTACCAGGAAAAAGAGGTGTTCTTTTACCTCCATAAAAAAACCATGCGCCCAAGGCCATTTTCCGGCCTGTATTATGGCCTTATCCGCTCCGTAATGCGTTACGTAAAACCACCCGCCAACCAGGTAAGCACACCATATTAGGACAGCCGTCGACATGGCGGCAACGTCTATTCTGCCTGTATTTTTTTCATTAATATTGAGCAACTCAATAAACACCCAAAGAGCCGCCAATGCACTCAACCCCCCAAAGATCGCATGCGCCAAAATCGCTGCTTGTGGCATAATAACCCTCCCGTCTATTATGAAATAGAATTACGATAATCGATACATCTCCATTTGATTCGTTCTTCTCAGGGCGCCTCCTTTTAGAACTGGTTCTATAATATACCACACTGTGGTATTTGTCAACAAAAAATAATCATTGGTCCTTATTTCTCATGGAATAGGTTTAAGAAAAGCGACCGAAGAAGATCTTGCCATTGCAGTAAAAAAGCTTAATCATAGACCAAGAAAATACCCGGGCTACCGGTTTCCACATGAAGTCTTCTGGAGTAAACAATAATGGTGCGCTTGCATCTTGAATTCACCACATGGACCGTCATACTCTTTCTCGCCTTCATCAGCCTGGTTGCACCCAAGGCGTTGTGTGTTCAAAGCCTGCCGCCGTTCACGCAGGCGTCCCCGCGCCCCTACGGTATGCTCAAACCACCTTCCGTGCCATTTGACCAGGGGCCTGTTATTCCGGGATTGCGACAAGACGCCGTTCCTCAAGGGATCACGTACGCTCCCGAACAGGACAGGATCATCCTATCCCATTACCTCGATGGCGCGCCTTCACGCGTTTCGGTCGTGGACAACTCCAGTGGCAAAATCACGGCCTCGATTGTGCTGAAAGAAGGGCCGGGGACATTCCACTACGGGCATGTGGGAGGAATCGCTGTACTGGATGGCTCGCTTTGGGTGGCCTCTGAAGGAAAGATACTTCAGTACGACCTCGCACCGTTTTTGTCCAAGAGCCCGCCGGCCTCAGCCGTTCCCGTTGTTGTCCGGCCTGCTGTAACGAGGGCGTCGTTCTGCACTGCAACGGACGACACGCTGTTCGTGGGTGAATTTGCGTACGGGTCCAGATATCCCACCGATCCATCACATCATTTGAAGGACCGGGAGGGCGTAAAGAAGTACGCATGGGTGTGCGGGTACTCTGCGGATGATCCATTGGGCAAACCGAAGTTTGTGTTGTCCGTCAGGCAACGGGTACAAGGAATGGCGGTCACGCGCGGGCGTGTATTTCTAAGCCTCTCCTATGGTCGAAAGAACCGCAGCACCATTGTGATTTACAGAAATCCCCTGCGTGAAGCCCCTCACTCAAAGGCCACCTTATCCGATGGCACGACAGTTCCCTTGTGGTTTCTGGATGACGAAAACTACATGAAGGAAATCGATTTTCCGCCGATGGCGGAAGGGATAACGATGATTGGCGGCAGGCTTGCCGTGCTTTCTGAGTCGGGTGCCACCAAATACCAGCGTGGTGGCAAGGGTGCGCTGGACTTCATACTGCTGCTGCATGTGCCGGGGGGGGATAGCCGCGATTGGTACACCGAATATGATGACTTTGTGAAGGTGTTATGTTTGAGCAAGTACTTCCCAAGAAACCACTAAAGGCAATTCACACCTGTAAAAGTTTCTCAATTTAATGGGTGACCGCCTTGCACCTGAGCCGCTGCTTCGGGCTGTTTACCCTGTCGGTGATCAAAATGGCAGTGGGTGATGGCTGAGCTACCTGGCCGCCACGGCGACTTTCACCCCAAACGCGATAAAGAGAGAGCCACAGGCCTTTCGGGCGATTGATTGCATCAGCCGGCTGCTTCTGAACTGGACGCCGACCTTTACGGTCACATGGGTCAAAATGGTAAGGTATGTTGCACTCACCAACATGAAAATCAGTGTGAGGGATGCGTACTTGGCGAACAACCCACCGGCAGGGCTTTTTATAAACAGGGGAAAGAAGGCCGTGAAAAAGAGTATGGCTTTGGGGTTGAGCAGGGTAATGGCGAAGGCCTTGCGAAAGGGTATGGATGATCGTGGCTGCGTTTCCGCATCCTCGCGGGACGGCCTGATCAGGGCCAGGATCCCCAGATAGATGAGATAGCACGCACCAGAAAGCCGGATGACGTGAAAGAGTGCAGGGTGGGCAACGAACAGCGCGGATATCCCGAAAAATGAGAGCAGGATGAGGCAGGTATCGCCCAGCATGATCCCAAGCATGGCACGGGTCCCGGCCCCGACGCCGGACAGGGCCGCACTCCTTGCCACAAAGAGTGATCCCGGCCCCGGGGCGAGCACCACAGCGACGGATGCCGCAATAAATCCATATAAGTCGAGACCAGTCACGTTTTCTCATCCCCTACTGGGCGATTGCTCTTGTGTATTCGCGCAGTGAACATTTTCCGCAGCAGCTCAATATCTCATCTTTCACGTTCTTCGCGCAAACCCGCCTTCATTCCCTGTTTTCAGTCAACTCCTCTATTTCATCGACATCGTAACCGAGGACCGCAAAATTGAGACGACCACCTTTTTTGGTATGACATTCGTTGCAGGTCAAGGCCTCTTTGGCGGGGGCTATGCTGTGAAACTGATTGAAATACATGGGGACCCTTCTGATAATGGCATTCTTGTACCTGCCATTTTCCCAACTTCGCATTTCCTGAAGCGTGGTTTCTCTTTTTCCTTTTCCGCCCGCCCTTGCCACAAAAGTCCTGGGAACTGGATAACCATTCTTGTGGCCATTGGGATCTTTCAGGACATCCGGTGTCATGCCGTCATCAAAAAAGACGGTCTCAACTTTGTTAAATGGGGTAATTTTGCTGTCATCATCCTTTTTGCCTGTTGGATGGGGAATTTCCGTACATAAGGTATCTGGATTGTACCAGGCGTAGACCGGTTTGAAGCCAACCAGATTCTTTAACTTATAGGCCCCAATCATTTCATCGATCTGATCCGTCATTTTTTCCGGAGTTGCCATACCGAAAAGGCTTGCAATGGGAAGCATCCAATGAAATTGCTTCATCATCTTGACCATGTCCATCCCCAATAACCAGTCTACCCTCTTAACACCTGGATATGTTTTGGGAATATGGCAGGTTACGCAGGCTACGCGGTCGAGGTGATTGTTAATGTCTTCGGCATTGTTTCCATGATGTGGTAATGACCCGTGGCAATCGGTGCAGGTTTTCATTGTGCCACGGAGATTCGGCGTCCCAGCCGTATCCACTATTTTTCCTTTACCCATCTGGTGCCCCTTTGTTATGTGGCAATCCTGGCACAGCATCCCGGCGGAGTAATGCACGTCGGTGGATTTACCTTTATAGGGCCCGTATTTTGTACCGCGCTTGCCATTTGATTTCCAGTGACAAAAATTACAATTGTCGGGCTTGGGCATTCCAATCCGCAGCTCTACGCCTTCCATGGCCTTAATGGCAATATGAGAAAGATCCAGCTTTTTTACATCTCCCGCTGCTTTTGCGCCCGCCATCATCAAGGCGGCCAGTCTGGCTCCGTTGCTCTGGATCATAAAGCCGTGGCCATCCATCCCCGCAGGCGTTTTTCCAATTCCCTTTCCCCCCTTGTAACCACTCTGCTGGTGGCAAATCAGGCAGTCCACGTCCATCCCATATTGTTTCAACACACCGCCGCCAGGATGACACTGGGAACAATATGCCGCTTCCATAAGTTTCCACTGATTTTCAGGCGTCTTGACGCGATCCGTATTTGAAAGAGAATACCAGCGGTTGTACATTCCCATATCCACGGCCTTGGTGGGGTCAAAGGCCGTCTTTCCTTCGGCCGTAATCCGACCCTGATGAACATGATAGCTGTGACTGATTTCAAGATATTCT
This sequence comes from uncultured Desulfobacteraceae bacterium, assembly GCA_964404085.1. Taxonomy (GTDB): domain Bacteria; phylum Desulfobacterota; class DSM-4660; order Desulfatiglandales; family Desulfatiglandaceae; genus CAYUCJ01. The sequence goes on from CAYOIU010000190.1 coordinate 7,126, forward strand.
TTCTGATGACAGGCGTAACACGCTTCCGGTCCTTTGTAACCTCCAAGTTGTTTGAAAACCCGCGCGTGCATGTTTTCAATGCGTGCTTCCTTCTCGCTTACAGGAAACTTCACCACTGCGGGTTTTGGTTTTGCGGCCTGTTTTTTTGTGCCACAAGTGACGACGACAAAGGTGAGAAGACCTGTCACCAACAGCAATCCTATTATGTAAATCCCTTTTTTCACACCTCACCTCCATCTGAAAGTGTCTCCCAACCACCGCGTTGGGATTTTTTGGCCCAAAGATGACAGAACCCGATGACAATCACGTCTCTCTTTTCCATTACGGTTCTCATCTCTGCAGATGCAGCTTTTTCGATCCTTTCAATCCTCGTGCAGAACTAAATGATCCGCCTCAGATCAAAATCAGTCACTCTATCACTTTTCGGCGGTTCTTTGGTGAGGTCAAGTTCAAGATACACGCGGTTCCCTGGTCTAAAGCCCATCTTTTCGTAAAAGGGGAGCTGCATGGTATCGGAAAGCGAGACAATGGTATAAATGATATCCACATCGAGCTCCATAAATCGACTCTTATAATCTTCAAACAGGGTCCTTGCAATCCCCTGGTGCTGGTAATCCGGATGAACGCCTATGGTATGGATCCAGCCCATATTCTCGGCCATACCAAACTCCCGCGAACCAATATCTCCCAAAACAAAACCAACCACTTTCCCATCCAGTTCAGCTATTCGCGAACCCAAGAAACGGCCTTCCTTATTTTTTTGAAGCTCTCTCTCCCAATAGCTTCGGCGCCTTACACCGAGATTCATTTCCTCGATTTCAACAATTGCATCCACATCG
>CAYOIU010000191.1:0-7944 GCA_964404085.1 uncultured Desulfobacteraceae bacterium
ATCGCATTGCCATGGGTGATGTGACCGGGGTGATCGGTTTGACCGGGCAGGCGAGAGGGACCATTTCGGTGACTTTTACAGAACCATGCATATTGGATGTAGTTTCAAAGATGTTCGGAGAAGAGATGAAGAAGCTGAACAATGAGATCTGCGATGCTGTCGGTGAGATCTCCAACATGATCTCCGGCCATGCCCGGCAGAAACTGGAAGAGATGGGCAAATCCCTGAAAGCGGCCATCCCTACCGTGATCATGGGAAAGAACCATCAGCTGACCCATATGACCAGCCGTCCCATCATAGCCATTCCCTTTTCGACCGACAAAGGGGAGTTCACAATCGAAGTGTGTTTTGAAAAATGATGTTATCCACCTCATGAAAGGTGATGAAGCCGGAACCGATAGCGTATATCCCTGAAATCTTCCTGGCCGGAATGGAAGGTCCTTTCCGTGAACAGTACCCTGTTTTTCCTGTCCACCAGAATGATGGTTGAAGACCGGGTTCCGTAGGTGGGGCTGGAAATGAAGATGGGAGCCAGAACCCTTTCCCATTCCATTTCCACTCCCGTTTGAGGGAGATCTTTGTCCGGTGGTTGTGTCCGGTCCCGGAGCAGTGTCAAGAGGTCTTCAGGCCTGAGTTCGTCCCCGGAAGAGAGGAGCCGTTTCAGATCGTTCCTCGCCCTCTCGACTTTTGGCCAGGGTGTATCCAGAAGGTGGTTGCTCAACCCGTAGAGTCCCTTTGGGAGGGGGCTAATCTCTCCACCCCTGTTGGAATACCAGAAGAGTTCGTCAACGGATCCGGCAATGAGGTTGAAGCCGTTATAACGATGGGATATTCCAGAGAGTTCCCCGAGGTAGCTCACGGCAGGTTCGGTTCCTTTCAGGAATTCACATACCAAGCTGCCGCGAGAGGGTGCATGAGCTTTTGTGTCTGCGGGGTTGCGGTAATTGGTGACGGCGGCCAGCTTTCCCGAAAGGGTGATCCCCAACCAGGTCCCACCGGCCTTGAGGTCTCTTCCTGCAAGGAGTTCAGGGGCATCTTTCCAGAATGCGGCCCTTTGTGTGGGCCGATCGTAGAATTCATCCCGGTTGGCGGCCAGGACAAACCTGTACTGGGGATGCTGATCCAGCGCTATGAGTAACAAACACATGTACTTCTTTACTCAGTGGTGATCTTTTCGGAGAGCGGGATTTTCAATTGATAAATACCGCCGTCCAGCATGGCCTTTACAGGGTAGGGGGCCTTTTCCAGTACTTTGAGCATGGATTTGTTGGTGGCGAGGACATCCGCCTGCAGTCCGCCAATATTGCGGCTTTTCGCGATCTTGATCAGTGTCATAAAGAGAAATGTAGCGATTCCCCGGCCCTGGTAGGCCTCGTCAACCACGAATGCCAGATCGGCAAAAGAACTGCCCGGAATGCGAACGTACCTCGCTTCTGCCACAATCCGCCCCTCGCCGGGTTCCCCAATCAGTCCGACGATGCACATGGTGTTACGGTAATCCACGTTCACGTATTCCTGCATCTTGGCATGGGGCATGGTCTTGATGGGTGAAAAATAGCGGTAATAGACGCCCTCATCGGAAAATCGATAAAAGAGGCGCCTCATCTCGTCCACGTCGGATGGCCTGATGGGCCGGAACCGGACGGTCTGGCCTCCCTTGAAGGTCTCGGTGAAGGTGAGTTCTTCAGGATAGAAGTGCCCTGATTCCGCCAGGTAGATCTGTTCGGGAAACAGGAGATGGTTTTCCTTTGCTATCCTGACCAGGTTCTCACGGTCATCGGGATGGGCGATGTCGATCAGGGCAAGCGCCCGCTCCCGGATGGTCTTTCCGGTGAGGGAGGCCACACCGTATTCCGTCACGACCAGATCAAGAGATTCCCTGACGGTTAGCTGGTTGGGAAGATCTTCCACGGAAAGCACGATGTTGGATTCACCCTTTAAATTTCTGCTTGGAAGAGCGAAAAGTGTTCGCCCACCCGCTGAGAAAGATGCCCCTGTGAGGAATTCCTGGGCCTCGCCTGGCCCTGCGGTCACGTTCCCACGGCCGGTCTGAAGGGCGATGCCTCCAGTGAGGTCGATCTTCCGGGCAGGCAGGATCAGGATGAAATGGTCGTTGCTTCCAATGCGTTTGGGATCGGCAACAACATCGATCCCCTGAAACTCCACCAGGGGGTTGCGGTGTAGCCAGTGCATAAGTTCGGAGGTTCCGAGGGCATAGGCCGCCACACATTTTCCCTTGAAGATTCCCTTTTTCCGGTTGGTCACGGCACCGCTCTTGACCAGGTCCATCAGGGCGTCGGTAAAAAACTGGGAGTGGATTCCCAGGTGATGTTTGTGGACCAGGTGGCGGGCCAGGGACTCAAAAAGGGGACCGATGGAAAAGGAGATACAGCATCCGTCACGGACAAGGGAAGCCACGTTGGCGCCGAGCTTTTCAAAGACCTCATCCACCGGCCACCGGGAGAAATAGATAGGTGGTTCCTTTGCCTCAACCAGGTAGTCGAAATCGTTTATGTGAACGAAGGTGTCCCCCATGGTGCGGGGTGCGTCCTTGTTGATTTCTCCGACCACGAGGGTCGCCTGTTCCATGGCCTGCCGGGCCACATCGATGGCCGTCCCCAGACTCGAATATCCCGCGCTGTCCGGGGGTGTGATCTGGACGAAAGCCGCATCAATGCGGATGGTCCCGGACTCGATCAGCCGGGGGATTTTTGAGAACCTGCTGGGAATCAGATCCACACGGCCTTCGGTTATGGCGTCACTGGCAACCCACCCGGCAAAAAAGGTCTTGAGACGAAACTGCGGAGCATACCTTTCTTCGGATGAAACAGCCTGGCCCAGGCTGACCAGCTGAACCAATTCAAGGTCCTGGATATTCCCACTTTCCGAAGCCATCAGGTCTTTGACCAGCGTCCTGGGTTCAGCTACCCCCGTACTCAGAAAGATACTCATGCCTGGCCTGATCTTTGACAGAACTTCCCCGGTGCTCACCAACTTGTTTTTCCAGCCCTCGCGTGAAAAGGGTTTCATCGTACGTTCTCCCTCTCGTCTATCCTCCCAACCCTGGCAGGATCAACGTGAACAATAACTTCTCCCACGTTTCCCAATTCTTCGATGAGACAGGTCTCAACATCTTTGGCTATCTGGTGCCCCTGCACCACGGTCAGGTCCCCGTCCACCACCACGTGGAGCTCCATCTGAAAAAGGCCACCGGATGAGCGCGCCCGCAGGTCATGGACATCGAGCACGCCTTCGACGACCGACGCACAGTCCTTCATTTTTTTTTGGACGTCAGGCCCAGGGGCCGTGTCTGTCAGTTCGTTCAAGGCCTTCCACATGATCTCAAAACCGACCTTGACGATCAGCAAAGAGACTAACAGGGCGGCAAAGGCATCGAGGATGTACCACCCCGGACGGATCTTGGCCCCGGCGATTCCCAGGGCCACGGCCAGGGATGACAAGGCGTCCGATCGGTGGTGCCAGGCATTGGCCACGAGGGCGACACTCTTTAGCCGTCGTCCGGTGGCAATGGTGTAGCGGTAGAGGGCCTCCTTGAAAATGATGGAGACGACGGCCACGGCAAAGGCAAGCCAGCCGGGGTGGTATGCGTTGTGAAAGTAGATGCTCCATCCCGCCTTGAATCCCATGTAACCTCCTGCCCCCACAAGGATTATGCCTATGATGGAGGAAGCCAGGGTTTCAAGGCGTGCATGACCGAAGTGGTGCGTTTCATCGGGGGCCTTCCGCCCCAAGTGCAGACCAACAAGGACGACGGCGTCGGTGAACAGGTCCGACATGGAGTGGACGGCATCGGCGATCAGGGCCTGGCTGTTCCCCGCAAAACCTGCCAGAAACTTGATAAGAACAAGAAACAGATTGACGCCGGAGCCCACAAGGGTAATTTTGATGCCCTTTCCGTAACGGTTGTCTGTCTTCGAATTCTGGAAGGAAGTGTGCATGGTCTTTCAGCTTGTCATTCACCTTGAGGTGCAGTTCAGTTCAGGAAACATGGAATTTTTCAGTGGGAACCCAGTTACTTTTAATCTAATTTAGGGTTTTTCACAATGGAATAATGCTGTTTGCCTTGTTGCGTCCGGTAAACAAGAGAATGCGGAAGGCGGAATGCGGAAGGGCCCTCCGACCCAATGACCCCAAGACCCTCTTGACCTTCTCGGCCCGCTTCCCTATAGTTCGTTGAACGGATTGTTTCCTATGTAAGACCTCATCGAGAGGATCTTGGACAAGATAAGACATGCCGCTTAAAATCAAAACCCGCTTCCTGATGGGCATCTATGAATTGGCCTGGACCGTCGTCACTCCCGGTCTCTATGCCTTTCCCCGGCTGCGGGAGGGCTGGCGAGAGCGGCTTCTCAAGGAGGGCCCAAAAGGTCCGGTGGACGTCTGGATGCAGGCTTCATCGGTTGGTGAGGCCTATCTGGCCCTGGAAATCATTTCAGGGTTCGACCCTTCGCGCATTCCGAAATTCCTGGTGACATCCAGCACTACCCAAGGCCTGGCCATCCTGGAAAAAGGCCTTTCAGAGATGGCGCCGTCCCTCCAGGACGCCGTGGAGATCGCCTTTTTTCCCTTTGACAGACCATCCCTGATGCATCGTGCGCTGGGATCATGGACACCCCGTCTCGTGGTTCTTCTTGAAACGGAGATCTGGCCGGGGCTCCTGGCGGTTGCAAGAAAAGAGTCACTCCCGGTTTTGATCCTGAACGGCCGGCTCTCCCCGAAAAGCCTCCGGACCTACAGGCTTTTGAAACGCTTCTGGCGAGAGGTGCGGCCGGAAAAGGTATTTGCAATGTCTCCGGCGGATGCGACCCGTTTTGGCGCCCTCTTCGGATCCCGGCGCGTGAAACAGATGCACAACATCAAGTTTGACAGGATGGGATTTGATCCTTCCGGGTCGGTCCAGGCCAATCCACTTCGCTGGATGGTTCCGGAAAACGGGCCGTTCCTGGTACTCGGGTCCGTGAGGAAGGAGGAAGAGCCCGATGTGCTGCAGGCCCTGAAATCCCTGGCTGTATTGGTGCCGGAAACGGTGACGGGTGTCTTTCCACGCCACATGCATCGGATCAAATACTGGAAAAAAGCTCTGGCAGGGTCCGGTCTGAACTGGATGTTGCGGTCTGAGGCCACAGGGCCCATAGCTCCCGGCACCGTTGTCCTTTGGGATACCTTTGGTGAGCTTTCCGCGGCTTACGGTCTTGCCCGGGCCGCGTTTGTGGGTGGAACGCTCAAACCCTGTGGTGGACAGAATTTTCTCGAGGCCATGGGGGAGGGGGTCATCCCCTGCATAGGACCCCATTGGGAACATTTTCTGTGGGTGGGGGAAGAGATCCTGAAACGGGGGCTGGTTGAGCAGGTCCGGGACCGGCGAGAACTGGTAGAGGCCTTGGTCAGGAATCTCCAGGCGCCGCAGCCCAGGGAAACGGTCGTGCGACGAGCCTGGGACTACGTTCGCGAGAGGAAGGGGGGCACCGAAACGGCTTTCAGGGAGATTATGAGGTACTTATGAGATATGGGATGTGGGATAAAGACAAAGCTCGAAGCACGAAATTCGAAATTCGAAACAAAAGCAAGAGCCTCCAGACGGTCGCGATGCTTGATTTGTTCTGTGCTTTTATCGCACATCCCACAGCTCATATCACAAAACGCACATCGCACATCACAAATCACACACCCGTCAAGCGGAGAGTTTTTTCCGGATGATCTCCTTGACTTTCTTGGGATTGGCCTTGCCCTTGCTTTTTCGCATGACCTGCCCGATGAGGAAGTTCACCGGTTCGGGGCTGCCCTGGTTGATTTTTTGAACGCTGTCCGGGTTCTGGGCGATGACCTCTTCGATGAGGTCGTCGAGGATTTTTCCCTCCTGGATGGGCCGCAAGTCCTTTTCCTCGATGACGGTCTCGGGGCTCTTCCCGGTCTCAAACATCTCCTCCAGGATCATCCGGCCGATACCTTCCGTTATCTCACCTGAATCCATGAGGTCCACCAACCGCCCGAAATCCGGCGGGTCGACCGGACACTCGTCCATGGGGACGGCCTTTTCATTGAGAAGGCGAAAGAGATCCTTGGCTATCCATGCGCAGAGTTTTCTGCTCGAACTGCAATGGGGGACGCAGCTCTCAAAATATTCCGCCACCTGGTGGTCCTTGGTCAGGAGGGCTGCGTCATTTTTTGAGATGCCGTAGGCCTCGATAAACCTGTTGACCCTTTGATCCGGCAGTTCAGGCATTGCCTCTCGTATCTGTTCCACGCTGGACCTGCCGACCTCCAGTTCAACCAGGTCAGGATCCGGAAAGTACCTGTAGTCCGGGGCATCTTCCTTGCTGCGCATGGGCAGGGTGACCCTTTTGATCTCGTCGAAAAGGCGCGTTTCCTGGGAGATTTGTCCCCCGGATTCCAGAATTTCGCTTTGCCTTTTGATTTCGTATTCGAGTGCCTCCAGGACAAACCTGAAAGAGGCCATATTCTTTATTTCCGTACGATTTCCGAATTTGCGACTCTCTTTCGGGAGAAGCGAGATGTTGACGTCGCACCTGAACTGTCCCTTTTCCATGATGCAGTCACTTACACCGATATAGCGGAGGATCTGCCGCATCTTTTCCAGAAAAATCCTGGCCTCCTGGAGTGATCGAACCGGATTTCGCGTGTGATCGGAGACGATTTCTATGAGGGGAATACCTGCCCGGTTGTAATCTACAAAACTGTGGTCTGCGGATTCAAAGGACTTGGATGCATGCACCAGCTTGCCTGCGTCCTCTTCGAGGTGGATCCGTTTGATGCCCACGGGGTAGGGCCTGTCGTCGAAACCTGGGATCTCAAGATAGCCGTCTTCACAGAGGGGCTCTTCATACTGGGAGATCTGGTAACCCTTGGGCAGGTCCGGGTAGAAATAGTTCTTCCGGGCGAACCGGGCGTGGGGGCTGATGGTGCAGTTGAGGGCCAGTCCTGCGCGGATGCAGTACGCAAGCGCCTTCTCGTTCAATACCGGGAGGGAGCCCGGCTGTCCCGTGCACACGGGACAGATCTGGCGGTTGGGAGGGGCTTCGTAATCGATAGCACAGTTACAGAAGAGTTTTGTCTTCGTGCTGAGTTCCGCGTGCACTTCAAAACAGATGATTGTATCGAATTCCATCAGGCATCACCCCCTGAAATCCGCTGGTAGGCATGGGCCACGCGGATGAGCGTCGTTTCATCAAAGGGTCTGCCGGTGATTTGCAGGCCCACGGGAAGGGATTCCACTTCGCCGCAGTTGATGCTGACGGCCGGGACGCCTGCGAGATTGGCCGAGACCGTGTAGATGTCCACAAGATACATCTGGAGAGGATTACCGGCCTTTTCGCCGAGCTTGAAAGGGACACAGGGTGACACGGGGCTTACGAGGCAGTCCACCTGCTCAAAGGCCTTTCGGAAATCTTCCCTGACCAAGGTCCTGGCCTTCTGGGCCTTCAGGTAGTAGGCGTCGTAATAACCGGCCGAAAGGACGTAGGTGCCGAGCATTATCCTCCGTTTGACTTCGCGGCCGAATCCCCTGCTTCTTGTGGAGTGGTACATGGCGATGAGGTCTTCCATGGAGTCGGACGGTCTGAAACCGTATTTGACGCCGTCAAAACGGGCCAGGTTGCTGCTGGCCTCAGCAGTGGCAATGAGATAATAGGCGCTGATGGCATAACGGGTGTGGGGAAGGGACACTTCAATGACTTCGGCGCCGTGTCGTTCCAGCCGTGAGACCGCCTGCATGATCTTTTCCCTGACAGCCGCATCCATCCCCTCGATGAAATACTCCTTGGGCAGTCCGATGCGAATTCCTTCCAGGTCCTGGTTCAGTGATTGCAGGTAGTCGGGTTTGGGTGTGTCGAGCGATGTGGTGTCCTTTTCGTCGTGCCCGCAGATGGTGTTGAGCAGCAGGGCGCAGTCTTCCACGCTGCGGCA
>CAYOIU010000192.1:0-7923 GCA_964404085.1 uncultured Desulfobacteraceae bacterium
ATCCAAGTTGGGAATAGCTCTTGAATTACGACTCTTTTTTAGAATGGATTCCTCTTCAGAGAAATGCGACTCTGTTTTCAAGAAGGCTAATGCCCACGAGAATAACCACAGCGAAAAGCGTGATGGTGATGGCTGCTGCGTAATGCGCGAATCCGATCATTGCCCCGTTGCCCGCAAGTATCCAGATCTCAGATTTTCACTTCTTGGGGTCTGTGAGCTGCACACCGGCAGCAGCAGCGTCCTTTGTGGCGTCCTTCGCCTTTGCCGTTGCCTTGGCGACTTTTCGTGATGCCTGCTTCGCGGTTTTCTGCGCTTCTTCGGCTTTCAGTTTGAGTCGTTCGATCTTATCTGAATTCGCTTCAGATTGGATGGCTTTCTGTACTTCCTGCGACTTCTGCTCAGCCTCCAGTTGCGCTTTATCGGCAGCTTCTTTTTGTTTGATGGCTTTTTTTCGGGTGTCTTCCATTGCATCCACGGCCGCGGCAATATTGCCAGCTTTACCCTCTTCCGGTTCAGCGTCCAGGTCAATATCTTCAGCTGCCAACACCAGCGCCACCGAAGGCAGGCGGGGGAGGAGCGCTTCCAGGAAACCACCGAAAGGATCCAAGGGCTGGTTCCCCTTCAGGCGAAAAGGAAGAAATACCAGAGAGGCATCCATCGATCGCTCGGAAAAGGTTGCGGCAGTCGGTTCCGTGACTGCCTCAGGCGTCGCTTCAATGCGGACATCATCGAGTCTCTTGCGAATTTTTTCAATCGTTTGCCGCGAGTCTTCTTCAGAGCAAGCAGCCAGAATCCGGATGGTTGCTTCCGCCCATTTATCGCTACGGGTCATTAAATAAGCAAACAGGAGCATCAACTCACTGGTGGCATCTCCCCACCACCAGATATCGATTCGGCGTTCTTTCGGGGAAATAAATTCGAGCCCTTCCCAGATCTCCGGCTTGGCATCTAAGATCACGATGTTGCGGCCAAGCCGAAAAGCGGTTCGTAAATTTCGGCCGTATGGTTCCTTGTGGGCCTCAGAGCTGTCCGGTGGAAGCTGTTCCATCCAGTTCAATAGAATTGTATTGGCGCGCAACGGTCCGATACCAAAGGCCTGAACCAGTGAATGGATCCCAACCGAAAGATCGGGAGCGACCAGCACGAGCGAAAAGGCCGAAATGCCGTTTTGCTGCACGCTTTTTTGCAGTTCTGATTCAGTCGCTTCTTTTTGTTTGAGCATCTGAACACCCTTTCCCTCGAGGAGGCGGACCACGGTTGAGAAACCGCTGCTTCCCTGAACCCAGGAAGCAAAATCGAGAAGCGGCGTGCGGCGATTGGCGTCCTCGGAAAACAACAGTACGACAGGACGCCAATTGCGGGGATGCTCCGGTTCAGCCGCTGCAGCAAAAAGATGTTCCCGGACCTGCTGGAGATGATAGGATCGCTGGCTGTCCGCCCAGCGAGCGGGACCGGACGTACGCTTCAAGTAATGATAGATGGCAAACAATACCGAGGCGGCGATGACGCCTGCCGTAAGATCGATGGTCATCATGGTGCCCAGGCAGGCCAAACCGCCAACAAGGCTCAAGCGGGCATTGAACCATCGAAAACGCGGCCGAAAAGAAGGGCTGGCGGCTTGTGCCTCATAATAAGTCGCATAATTTAACAGGCCATATGACACCAAAAAAAACATGGATACGACCGGGGCGATAATATTAAGCCGGCCGAGTCCGATCGTTGCCAGTGCAATCCCGAGAGAAAGCAGCACCGCCTTTCGCGGATTGTTAAGCGGTCCGGATCCTTTGGCAAAAGGAAGGAGAAAAGGGAAAATCCGGTCGGTGGCCAGAGACTGTAAAATGCGTGGCGCGCCTAAAAAGGAAGCCATGGCGGACGAGAGGGTCGCGGCAATGACGCCGCAGTCTATCAGAAACCGTATCAGTGATACCTGTTTCATGGCCGAATAATCATTGATCAGCGTGCTTCCTTGCAGAGATCCGGCCAGTAGCACCGCCGAAACGAAGTAGACGAGGATGGATAAGGCAACGGCCATTAAGGTGCCCAAAGGAAGACTTTTGCCGGGGTCTTTCAGGTCCCCGGACATGCTGGACCCTTGGGTAAACCCGGTTACGGCAGGAAAATAGATGGCAAACAGGACCCAAAACGGCAGCCCGTTTTCAGGCGGCGACCAGTTTTTAACAAGAAGCTCCGCATTCCAATGGCTGATGCCACCGATAAAAAAAGAAATCAGGGCGGCAATGAGAAGGACCATGACCGCATACTGAAACCGGGTGGCCCAGTCGGCCCCCAGCCAGGCAAAGGCAAATAAAACGATGACCGAGACGGCGGCCACGACCTGGGCAAACACCTTCACGTTTCCGGCGGACACAATCGTCGCCAGCACTTCACCGAAGCCGATGCAATAGAATGCAATGGAAACCGACTGAGCCAGAAACAAGACGATTCCGATGGCACCGCCGAATTCTAGGCCGAGCGTTCTGGAAATCAGGTAGTAGACACCGCCAACTTTAACGCGGATGTTGGTTGAAATGGCCGAAAGCGAAAGGGAGGTTAAAACCGATATCGTGTTTGCGATAAAAAGAATAACCAGGGCCCGACCGAGCCCGGCGCTGCCCACAACATAGCCGAGCCTGGCAAAGAGAATAATACCGAGAATGGTCAGGAAGCTGGGAGTAAAAACGCCGCCGAAAGTTCCCAGGGTTCCGGCAGGTGGTTCCTTTCGTGAGGGGGTATCAGAATCGTTCTGCATGGTCTCTCCGGAAGTTTGAGAATGCTACCGACGTATAAGAATTAGACACGGGCAAATTCGCCATCGGAGTAGCTCGTGCCCATCCATGCACATGTATCATTTGAACTTATCCAGTAAGCTTTCAAAAGACTTGTGATCAATTTTTTGCTTTACCAGGCTTGTGTCTTTGATTGCTGTTTGCTGTTCATTGAGCGTCACCCTATCTTCCCTATAAATGATGCCGATGGGTATCCTTTCACCCCATTCCTGGGCCCTCGAAAACGCTAAGCTCCGATCATGAGGATCATACTGGGGGTCTTCATTTATGTTGTAGACCCGGCTCTTGTACCACGTGAACGTATTGACGCGATTAAATGAAACGCAAGGCTGAAGAATGTCGATTAATGCAAAGCCCCTGTGAGAAAGCCCCTGATTAATCAGGTGGGTAAGGTGTTCGGTATCCCCCGAAAATCCCCTCGCCGCAAAACTGCAATTCAATGCTATTGCCAGCAGCAAAGGGTTCAAGGGCGGATTGAGAGCTCCCATTGGGGTGGTTTTTGATATAAAACCCAACTCACTCGTGGGAGAAGTCTGCCCTTTTGTAAGTCCATAGACCTGATTGTTGTGAACAAGATAGGTGATATCGATATTTCTTCGCATGGCGTGGATAAAATGGTTCCCGCCTTCGGTATAGCCGTCCCCGTCTCCACCTTCAGCCAAGACAGTCAATTCGTGGTTCGCTAACTTGATCCCCGTTGCCACAGGAAGCGTTCTTCCATGCAATCCATTGAAGATATTGCACCGGACATAATGTGGCATCTTGGCGGCCTGGCCTATGCCTGAGACAATGACGATCTCGTTGGGCTCTTTCCCTGACATAACCAGGGCGTTTTTGAGTGCGTCTAAAATCGAGAAGTTTCCACAGCCCGGACACCATGCTATCGGATCATCGCTGTGATACTGTTCTAAGGTCACCATCTCCTCCTCCCAGTCGACTTTGTCTAATCCTTAATATTTCAACCATTCAACCAATTGAATTTTTCACCTCTTTTACAACTTCCCGCGGAGAGAACGGCCTTCCGTCGTATTTGACAACCTTTTGAAGAACGGAAACACCCGTCTTGCTGCTAAACAGATCCGCAAATTGTCCAGTGAAGTTGTTTTCTACGGCAAAAATCTTCGTATTCCTTGAAATCTTCCGCAAGAATTCCTGGGAAGGGAATGGGTAGATCTCACTGAAATGGATCATTTGGGCCTTAATGCCTTCCCTATTCATAACATCCACGGCTTCCTTGATCGCTCCGTAGGTAGATCCCCAACCCAAAAGCACAATATCAGACTTCGGCTCTGGATAGACTTCGGGTGGCTCGATCTCTTCTGACATTCTTTCAAATTTCCTCATCCGTTTGTCCATTTGTTGTTTTCTGACATCCGCACTTTCCGTGATATGGCCCGCTTCCGTGTGTTCATCACTATCCGCATAGAGCACTGCATCTGCTTGCCCTGGTAAAATCCTTGGAGAAATGCCCGATTCGTCCCACGCATATCTCCTATAGTCTTTTGGGGATGAAATCTGTTCATGAGAAAGGATGCGTCCACGATTGATTTCAACCTGATCCAGATCCAATTCATCTATTGTGAAATAGGAATCGTTAAGGTGCTGATCACCCATTACAATTACCGGGGTCTGATATTTATCCGCAAAGTCAAAAGCCTTTGACATTAGATGAAAGGCTTGCTCGGGGGTTCCGGGAGCAAACACTGCCCGTGGAAATTCTCCGTGGGATGCGTGGATGACAAATCCTAAATCTGCCTGCTCGGTTCTTGTGGGAAGACCGGTAGACGGCCCTGCCCTTTGAGCATTAACAATAACCAAGGGCGTTTCGGTCATTCCCGCCAGCCCCAGGCCTTCTGTCATCAGGCAGAAGCCTCCTCCCGACGTAGCCGTCATTGCTCGCACACCTGCAAAAGATGCCCCGATGGCCATATTAACCGCTGCTATTTCGTCTTCGGCAGGCTCTACGATGATGTTGTATTCCTGTGCAACTGAGGCAATAAACTCCATAATCGGGGTGGACGGCGACATGGGATAGCCCGAGTAGAACTTGAGCCCGGAAAAGATTGCTCCCAGGGCCATTGCTTGGCTTCCGTTCAGCAGCATTTTCTTTCTGGTAGGCGGTGCAGGGGGTACTTTATGGGCCATGTTTCCTCTGAATTTTTCATGGACATAGTCGTATCCAGCAGAAGCGCACCCTTTGTTTTTCTCGACGATTTCGCTATTTTTGCCGGAGAACTCTTCTTCAAGCCGGCCCAATAAAGGCTCAAGATCGAATCCCAGCAGGGCAAATGCCGCGCCCGTTGCCACCGAGTTAATCATAATCTTGTTCCTGGCTATCTCCTGCGCAAGCTGCTCCAGGGGCACGGAAAAATGGTTTGGGTTATCAGACTCAAAACCTGTGTTTGGCCCATCGAATATCATTACTCCATCTTCCATCAAATCAGGTAGATCTTGCGTGATTGTCTGTTTATCAAGGGCAATCAGGAGATTAAGTTCATTCTTGATGGCATAGACAGGGCTGTCTTGGATTCTTATCTGAACAAAATTATGTCCGCCGCGAATTCTGGATTCCACATCCTGATTTATGAACGTATAGTAGCCATGACGCGTGAATACCTTTCCCATAATGAAGCCGATGGACTGCATCCCCTGACCTGCTTCGCCTCCTATTCGAATACTCACATCCACATCCATAATTTCTTTCTCCTTTTACTAACCTAAAGCGCCTTTAAGCACAGAGTCTCTATGGTAATAGATAATTACAATTGATTCACCCTGAAGTCTTTGTCGTTTCTGCGGATTTCTGATCCCCTACCTCTACCAGGTGATCTTTCCGGTCCTCGAATTTTTAAGCCTGCTCTTCAACAAAAGCCTCAGCTTTTTTCAAGAAAGAGAGCCAGAGTTCGCCCCTCCATGGGGAACTCGGCTCCCGCGTTCACAGCAGTCTTAGGGTCGGCCGGGTTCGGCATCAACGTGTAAAGGATCAATTCCCACGGCTGAGCAGACGCCGGCAATTTGAACGGAATGGGATCAGGATGCGCGTTGAGGAGAAGCATGAAAGTGGCGTCTGTGATTCTTCGACCTTTCTCGTCAAACTCCCCGATGGCATCTCCCGCCAGGACCATGCCGATGGTGCGAAAAGAGGACTGATTCCAGTCCTGTTCAGTCATTTCGTTGCCGTCGGGCTTCATCCATTCGATATCCTTCAAATTCGAGCCGAAGAGCTTGCGCCCCATGAAAAATCTTTTTCTTCGAAAGACCGGATGCTCGTGGCGAAGGTGAATGAGTTCACGCGTAAACCTGAGCATCTCTTTTTTTGAATCGTCAAGGCTCCAGTCGAGCCAATTCATTTCATTATCCTGGCAGTAAGCATTATTGTTGCCCCCTTGGGTCCTGCCGATCTCGTCGCCGGCGAGGAGCATCGGAACACCCTGGGATAAGAAAAGCGTGGCGAGGAAGTTTCTTTTCTGCCGATCTCGCAATCCATTGATTTGGGAGTCGTTGGTGGGACCTTCCGTCCCGCAGTTCCAGCTCATGTTGTTGTCGGTACCGTCCTTATTGTCCTCCCTATTGGCCTCATTATACTTCTGTTCATAGCTGACGAGATCATTCAACGTGAAGCCGTCGTGGCACGTCACAAAATTGATGCTCGCGTAAGGGTTCCGTCCGTCGTCTTGATACAGATCGCTTGAACCGGTCAGGCGATAGCCGAGTTCGGCCATCTGGCTTGCTTCGCCCTTCCAGAAACGGCGGATCGTGTCTCTGTATTTCCCGTTCCACTCACCCCAGAGCGGCGGGAAGTTCCCCACCTGGTAACCTCCGTCACCGAGGTCCCAGGGCTCGGCTATCAATTTGACCCGGGAAAGTATGGGGTCCTGCTGGATGATATCGAAGAATGCGGATAGCCGATCCACTTCATGGAGTTCCCTTGCAAGCGTAGAGGCGAGATCAAACCTGAACCCGTCAACATGCATTTCCATTACCCAATAGCGCAGGCTGTCCATGATAAGCTGGGTGACAATCGGATGTGGCATATTCAGGCTGTTACCGGTGCCAGTGAAATCCACGTAAAATCGAGAGGCATCCGGATTGAGGCGGTAGTATGAAAGGTTGTCGATTCCCCTGAAGCAAAGGGTCGGACCAAGATGGTTCCCCTCGGCAGTATGATTATATACCACATCCAGTATTACTTCAATGCCCGCCTTGTGGAGGGCTTTGACCATTTGTTTGAACTCGCGGACCTGTTCACCCATTACCCCGGAGCTGGAATAGCGGCAATCCGGGGCAAAAAAACCAATCGTGTTATAACCCCAGTAATTCGTGAGCCCTTTGTCAATCAAGGGTTTGTTGTCCACATGCTGGTGGACAGGAAGCAATTCGACAGCCGTGACCCCCAGGTTTTTCAAGTATTCCATGACACCGGGAGTGGCTATCGCCGCATATGTGCCTTGCTTGCCTTTTTCCACCTGCGGATGTCTTGCTGTAAACCCTTTCACGTGCAGCTCATAGATAACTGTTTCATTCCACGGGGTATTCAGAAGCCCGTCACCTTCCCAGTCAAATGACGGGTCCGTAACCACGCACTTTGGAATGTAAGGGCAGGAGTCCCGATCGTCACGGGAAAGATCCGCATTGGGGTCTCCAATCCGATATCCAAACAATGCATCATTCCAATGAACCTTCCCGGCAATGGCCTTGGCGTAAGGATCGAGAAGCACCTTGGATGGATTGAACCTGTGGCCCTTTTCGGGTTCGTAGGGGCCGTGGACACGGTAGGCATAAAGCTGAGATGGTCCGACTTCAGGAAGGTAGCCATGCCACACAAAAGCAGTTCGTTCCCTCAATGGAATCACCGCTTCGGGCTTTTCGGCCTTTGAGTTATCGAAAAGGAGCAACTCAACAGCGGAAGCATGCTCCGAAAACAAGGCGAAGTTGGTTCCGTGCCCGTCCCAGGTTGCGCCCAATGGGTAACGTTTACCCGGCCATATGTGGTATCTTGGCATAAAACAACCCCACAATAGAGACTAATAACATCTATGTAAAACAGCGCCATGCACTTTCAAGGGAAAACTGAGAGGCATAAGAGCCAGTTTCAAAACGGATAAAGGAAGTGAATTTATCCGCTGAGGATGTATTC
>CAYOIU010000193.1:0-7917 GCA_964404085.1 uncultured Desulfobacteraceae bacterium
ATCGCAAGTTTTGTACTATTCGGAATTCTCCTTTTCGGCACTGTCGGTTATATGACGATCGAAAAATGGCGTTTTCTGGATGCCCTGTATATGACGGTCATTACCATTACGACCGTTGGTTTCAGAGAAATTCGCCCGGTTTCGGAAGCAGGCCAGATGTTTACCATCCTGCTTATTTTTTTTGGCATTGGTATCGTCGCCTATTCCCTGGGCCTTGTTGCCCAGTCGATGGTTTTGTTTCAGATGAGAGAGATTCTGGGGAGGCGGAAATTGGGACTGATAAAGAAAACCATGAAAGACCATTATATCATATGTGGTTACGGCCGCATCGGAAAGACCATCTGCCAGGCACTCATCGCCCATGATATTCCCGTGCTGATCATCGATGCGAGACAAGAAATGAAGGCACCCTTTGAAGAGCTCGGTATTGCCTATATCATTGATGATGCGACAAGTGAGGATGTCCTCATGGAGGCCCACATCGATCGCGCAAAAGGTCTGGTAACCGTGGTCTCATCTGATGCGGACAACCTGTTTATCACCATGACGGCGAGGGGGCTCAATCCGGACCTGTTCATCCTGACCCGTACCGAGGAGGAACAAAACCAGAAGAAGTTCCTCAGGGCCGGGGCAAATCGCGCCTTCCTTCCCTACCTGATCGGCGGACGAAAGATGGCGGATGCGATCGTAAAGCCGGCGGTGAGTGATTTTCTGGACCTGACGGTCCACGACAAAGACATTGAACTCAAGATGGAGGAGCTTCAGGTCAAGGATCAATCAGGGCTTGCCGGGGTGAACCTGGTGGAATCGGGAATAAGACAGGACCTCAATATCATCATCGTCGCCATCAGGAAAGGTGATGGAAAAATGACATTCAACCCTTCCTCTCTAACGAAAATAGAGGCAGGAGATACCTTGATCGCCCTTGGCAATAAAGACGAT
The DNA here is from genome assembly GCA_964404085.1 of uncultured Desulfobacteraceae bacterium. GTDB lineage: Bacteria > Desulfobacterota > DSM-4660 > Desulfatiglandales > Desulfatiglandaceae > CAYUCJ01. The sequence goes on from CAYOIU010000193.1 coordinate 943, forward strand.
CTTGAAGCCCTGGAAAGGCTCCTGTCTGAACCACACACTGATCAAAAAAAACGCCCTCGGTAAACCGACTGCGCTTTGCCGAGAGCGGAAAGATCGTCCACGCCCATGACCTCCAATTCCTCTTCCGCCATGACGCACCCGACGTCCAGTCCATCCCCGTGCATCAGCGCCACCAGGTCGGTAATAAAAAACTCCTCCACCCGGGTCCATTCGCCGTCAATCTCTTTCCGGATGATGTGAGGCTGTGAGGCCATTTTGTCCAGGTACGGAATGAGCGTTTCCTTTCTGGCGGCATAGATGCCCGAATTACAAACATCATAGGCCTTCAGGGTCCCTTCGGGAAGATCTTTCCAGTATTTCCATTCGATGATTCGAATGACGCGATCCCCGGCCATTTCCAGGACACCATACTGTTTTCTGTCCGAGGGCTTGAAGCCCAGCACCGCCAGATGCACATGCTCGAGTTCCCTGATGAGTCGGGAGTAGGTAGCCGATCGAACCAGGGGGATATCTCCCATGGTCACAATGATTCGATCGCTGTCAACGGCGTTGAGAAAATCCTTTGTGACCAGCAGGGCACCTCCGGTACCGTTCAGTACGGGCTGACGGCAGTAAGTCACGTCAAGGCCTCTTGTAGCTTCCATCACGGCGCGCTCCCGGTGATGAACCACAATGGCCTTGGGCCCCGTTGGAAGGTTCTTGAGGATGTGGAGCAATATGGGATCGTGTCCCTCGAGAGGAGACCTGCCGGGAGTGAGTGGCAGGAGGGTCTTGTTCCCTTGAAATCCCTTCATGCGACTGCCTCTGCCGGCGGCCATGATCACCGAGGCAGTCTTGTTTTTCAATTCGGTTGTCTTGTCGTCCATCAGCAAATATTGTACAGAAAAAATGAAATCATAACGTTCCTGAGATAATAATCTTCTGTATCTGGCTCGTCCCTTCATAGATTTGGGTTATCTTAGCGTCCCGCATCATCCGTTCCACAGGGTGGTCCTTGACAAAACCGTAGCCGCCAAGGAGCTGGACTGCATCGGTCGTCACCTTCATGGCCGCTTCTCCAGCCAGCAATTTGGCCATGGCAGAGTATCGAATGAGCTCCTTGGACAACCTGTCCAGGTTCTTGGGCAATTTCTCAAACAGGGAGGCCGCTTTGTAGGTGACCTGCCGGGCAGCTTCCACTTGGGCAGCCATGTCCGCCAGCATCCACTGGAGGCCCTGAAACGAAAAGAGGGGCTTGCCGAACTGGACACGCTCCTTGGTATACTGGAGCGCATAATCAAGGGCGCCCTGTCCGATGCCTACGGCCTGGGCGGCAACGGGAATTCTCGTTATATCCAAGGTTTTCATTATGATGGGAAATCCTGCACCCTCAGCGGCCAGCAGTTTGTCCACCGGAACCCGCACATCTTCCAAAATGACTTCCACGGTGGATGATCCGCGAATTCCCATTTTCCTCTCTTTTTTTCCGATGCTCAGGCCGGGGGTCGACTTGTCCACGATGAACACGCTGGTTCCCTTGGTCCCTGGAACCCCGGGATCCGTTCTTGCAGCCACACAGATGACATCAGCCACATCTGCATGTGAGATGAATATCTTGGTGCCGTTCAGTACATAGGAATCCCCTTCTTTCACGGCCTTGGTCCTCAGTCCGGAAACGTCCGATCCGGCATTGGGTTCTGTCAGTGCAAAGGCAATCAGGTTTTCCCCTGTGGCGAGCCGAGGGAGATATTGGCGTTTTTGCTCCTCATTCCCGGCCAGGAAGATGGGCGTGGAACCCAGTTCGTGAACCAGGAGGACGACCGACGTTGAGGCGCAGACCTTCGCGATTTCTTCAATGGCGAGGCACAGGGCCAGCAGGCCCATTTCAGCGCCGCCGTATTCTTCAGGAAAATCCGCACCGAACAGGCCGTTTTCCCTGAGAATTTCCACCATGTCCCAGGGAAATGTCGCCTCTTCATCTCTCATCTCCGCACCCGGGACAATCTGTTCTCTTGCTATGCGGGAAACGGTTTCTTTCAGCATGATCTGTTCATCGCTCAGTTCATAGGACATATTCCGCTCCTTTTTCACGGAATCGTAAGATGACTTTGCAAAAAGTCATCTTACGATACCATCTACATTGGATGATAGAGGTCCACCTATAGGACATAATGGCGTGTTAGACAAGAATTTTTCATTGCGGCAGACGCCGGAATCAGGCTTTTGCTTTTTGGTTGACGGACCTCATACGTCCTGATAGAGTCTTTGTAAGGATTTCAAAGCATTCAGCTGAAACCGGGCCTGGGGTCTTAGCCTTTCATAACGCCCAATGGCCTCAACCTGGCCACTTTAGTCGCCAGGCCGGCTTCATGCACAATCTGCACCACCTGGGATACATCTTTATAGGCGTCTGGCATTTCCTCTTTGAGTGTATTTTTGCCACGGGACTGAACGAAGATACCCCTATTTTTTAATTCGCGAAAAATAGACCTGTCTTTCGCCAACTTGACGGCCTTAGAGCGGCTCAAGACACGTCCTGCACCATGGCAGGTGGAGCCGAAACTCTGTTCCATGGCCCCCTCAGCCCCAGCCAGAACATAGGAAAAGGTTCCCATGTCACCTGGGATAAGTACAGGCTGTCCGGTATGGGTGAAGTCTTCTGGTAGCAAGGGGTGGTGTGGGGGAAGGGCGCGTGTGGCACCTTTGCGGTGAACATAAACAGGGATGCGCTTTCCTTTCCATGTGTGTTGTTCGCGCTTGGCAATATTGTGGCAGACATCGTAAAGCAATTTCATGCCAAGCTCTCGAGGTGTGATGGCCAGAGTGGCAAGAAAGGTCTTTTCGATCCAGTGCATCAGAACCTGCCGATTGGCCCATGCATAGTTTGCCGCGCAGGCCATTGCAGCCATATATCGGCGCGCCGGTTCTGAAGAAATGGGAGCGCATGCTAACTGGCGGTCCGGAATCCGGTATGATCCAGTCAGATTCCTGCCACTCATTTCTTTCAGGAAATCGTCGCAAATTTGATGCCCGAAGCCCCTCGAACCCGTATGGAGGAGTATGGTGAGTTGGCCTTTGTGCAGACCGAAGGCGTCGGCCTTCTTCGAATCGTGTATTTTATCCACTACCTGGACTTCGATAAAATGATTGCCTGAACCCAGTGTCCCCAGCTGATCGGAACCCCGCTTGCGTGCGCGTTCACTCACGACCGATGGATCGGCACCCGCCATGGTCCCGCGGTCCTCGGTTCGTTCGAGATCATCAGGTTCGCCATAGCCTTCCTGAACGGCCCAGGCAGCACCCATAAGCGCGACCTTGTTCTGGGCCTTGTTGGAGAGTCGAATGGCCCCTCTGGAACCGATCCCTGCCGGGATATTTTTGAAAAGGGCAGACACCAGCAGATCCATGTCTTCAGCAACGTCGTCGGCCCGGAGCATGGTGGTCATAAGACGGCACCCGCAGTTGATATCGTATCCAACACCGCCGGGTGAGATGATGCCGTCTTCAGGACGGAATGCAGCCACACCTCCGATGGGGAAGCCGTATCCCCAATGAATGTCGGGCATGGCCAGAGAATGGCCGATAATCCCGGGAAGTGTGGCCACATTGGCGACCTGAACAAGGCTTTGATCCTTTTTGATATCTTTGATCAGATGCTCGTTTGAGAAGATGAGGCCGGGTACGCGCATGGCACCTGTTCTGGGAATGAGCCATCTGGAGGAATCCAGTTTTTTCAATTGGATGTCCATGAAAAATTCCGGTTAAAGATCAAATATAACCTGGGCCTCCCACAGTCGGTCATCTTTCCGGGAAACCCGGATCTGGTGGTAGGTAACCGCCTTGATTTCAGAAAGGAGTTCATGAAGGTCCGGATCATAGGGGATGATCTGGAGGGTCGCGTCCAGGTGTTGCGGGGAGATTGAGGTGATACGAACGTTGGTGGCTATTTTTTTTTCACCTTCAAAAAAATAGAGGATTTCCCCCAGCCACCGAACCAGGAGATCTTCCAGATCACTCCCGGAAACGTGGACCTCGGCGGTTTCGCTCGGATGTGCATCGGGGACCTTAACGACGAGCCGGATCATGGATCCGGCTGCATTTTCAAACAGCTTTTCAAGGGTTTCTCCCCGGACTTTCAGACCCATATCGGCCGTGTGGTCAATGATGCTGAAATTCGACATGATTGAATACCCTGAAAAGATTTGTGAATAAAGCAACACCCGGCGAACCCTCAGGTTCTCAATTGGATGCTCCTTTTGGGTCGCTATTGACTTTAGCGGTTCGTCTTTTTCGCTGTTATGATAACGCTTGCCCAAAAAATTGTCAAAACAGTCAACTGATTAAATCAATATTGGAGGAAATGCCAAGATGCATTGTTTTTTTTGCAAGAAGGAAATAGAGGCCCGTAAGAAGATCGGCCGGAGGGACACCTGTCCTCACTGCGGCAGGGACCTGAGGTGCTGCAAGCAGTGCCGGTTCTACGATGTCCACGCCTACAATGAGTGCAGGGAAGTATCGGCGGAAAGGGTCGTGGACAAAGAAAGGTCTAATTTCTGTGACTATTTTGTACCCAGGGGTGGGGCCCGGCGGAACATGAACCGATCTGATGAGGCCAAACAGGCACTTGAGGCGCTTTTCAAAAAATGATGACTCCCCAGAGATGTAACTTGTGCCGCAAACGGCAGCCTATGAACAACGAATGGGAACCGAACCTGACAATCTTTTTCAGATGCTTTCTAAACACTCCGGAGGGGATGGACGGCTATTTGGGGTTTAGAGGCACGCAGTAGTGAGCGCATGGGTTTAGGAGGAATAAACCCCAAATAGCCGTCCATGTAGAAGTGAGTTGCCAAGTGCACTTTGAGAAAGCACATGAAAAAGATTCTCAGATTCGCTTCTTTATACGCGTTTAATAAAGTGACTTCGTTGGAAGTCATCAACGTGCCCATGGACGTGTACGCAAATCAAAAGGCGCTTTGTAATCCGTCAAAAAAGCCTGCCAAGACAACGCATGAAACGATCCGCATCAACTTCGTTGTGGTTCAGGAAAAGAACGAGATAACCGGGACTTGCAGCTGGTTTTTCGTAGAAACCCGCCCGCGTGTGAATGCCCCTGAGGGTGCCCGTCTTATAGCGAAACGGGCCCATTCGCTGCAGGAGCCGGCGATAGGGTGTGAACTGTTTGAGGACCATGAGCATGTCCTCGGGTGACAAACGGTTTTTCCTTGAGATGCCCGATCCTTCCACGAATTCAAGATCCCTGAGACCCAGGGTTTCTCTTGCATACTGAACAACGGCTTTTCGTCCCTTGTCGAGGGTGGAGGGAGCCCCGTAAACACGCCCTCCCAGACTGATCAGCAGCTGGTTCGCCATAAAGTTATTGGAAAACTTGAACATTTTTTTAAGGGTTTCTTCCAGGGTGAATCTGGACCGGTAGACATAGATCAGGGAATCCCCGGGCACTCGGATTCCATGTCGAACGCAGCCCTTCCCTTCAACGCCGTTTTTATCGAGAAAGTACCGGAGAAGTTCCCCGGCATATCTGGCCCCTTCCCGGCTGTCGTGCGAAAACGTATAGCGGCCCTTTTTCTCCTCCAGTTGTCGAATTTTGTTTTTCGCAAAGGGGATCATGGGGGTCTGGGGTTCGGCCGATACGATGCCGTTCGTGGTGTTGCGCTCAAAGAAAACCGTGTTGAAATTTGCGCAAAGGGCGCCCACAGGGGCGTCATAGGGGTTCGTTGAGGTGTTCAGTCCGGGAATACGGATTGTCGGGGAGAAATAGGAGCTGTCGAGAACGAGATCCCGGAAATCATGGAGTTTCAGGGCAAGCTGCTCCGAGATTTTCATCCAAACCTCTGATAGGAGGAGTGGATCCCCATAGCCTTTCACGATAAGATCCCTGTCCGGCGAAAGGAAGAACTCGGTGGTGAATCGGTAGGCCGGACCCAGGTAGTGAAGGGATGCAAGGGCGGTAAGGATCTTCAAGGTTGAGGCGGGAATGAATTTATCGGTTTCATGCCGCTTTGCCAGGATTTTTCCGTCACCATCGGCGACAATGAATCCAGCCTGAGAAGGGATATTCTCGAGGCAGGCAAGGGGAGAGCCGGCCTGGCAGAGGCCCGCACGAAGGAACGGGGCTACAAAAAGGAGTAAAAGGACCAGTAAGGGAAGAGCCTTTGAAACAACTCTGATGGAAGGGTGGTTGTCAGGTTGTGAGGCTTCGCCCCAGATATCGGCATCATGGTATGGACGGGTCATCCTGATATTGTCCTCTGGTTTCCCTGTAAAAGGTATGGGTGGGCTGATGAGAAATTCCCACTTGTATTTCCATTTGCGCGTCCTTATCTTTTAAAACATCATCAAACACGAAAAAAAGCCTGGTTCTCATAATGAATATTTTAGAATCGATTACAGTCTGGGGTTTGGTGGCTATTGCCGCTTTCCTGAGCGGAAGATCCTTATACAGATCGTTTACCGGCAAGAAAAAGAGCGCGTGCAGCTGCGGTGAGGCTTCATGCCCCGCCGGAACCAGCCGGAAAGAGTGTGGCGTAAACCTTCAGCCTCCGAGATGACAGGTCAACATGGTGCCTCTGCGCCCTGCCTTTCAGGGAGCCTTTTTCGGCGGGAAAGAGGTGAGGCAATCTTTGAGAATATCCACCCTTTCAGCAGGGGATTTTCGCCTGTCAATGAAGAGATGGTTTTCTCCCCTGATCTTGCAGATACCTCCCCTCAACTTCAGGCCTCCGGCTTCCAGCCGATCATAGTGAAGATGGACCCCCATCTGTGCGACCAATTCCTCCAGTTGCAAGAGATTTTCCTGCACGGATGAGGGGGGTTCGGCTTTTTGTCTGTTTCGTTCCATGGTAGTTTCAGCTGATGTTTCAGCCATGCTTCATAGCATAATGTAAAGTAATTTTCAAATCCATTTGGATTGCCGCCTGCTGTGGGAAATAAGGTCGGAGCGGCCCATAATATCTGGCCTTTTGTGCTATTTAT
>CAYOIU010000194.1:0-7908 GCA_964404085.1 uncultured Desulfobacteraceae bacterium
AATCACCTGCTGTTGAACGACGCCCAAGAGGTGAAGGAGTCATGGAAAAAAAGGGATCAATCCACTGGGCCTGGATCATCCTTGCCACCTGTTTTGTGGACCTCTTTATCAACTATTCCGTCCGCCTCGGATACAGTGTTGTCCTTCCCGAAATGATCAGGGACCTGGGTTTCAGCCGGACGGCCGGTGGTTCCATCTTCAACGCCTATCTCTTTTCTTACATCCTGCTTACCCCCCTGACCGGTTTCATGACGGACCGGCTGGGTGCCAGGCGTGTCATCACCGGTTGCGCTTTCATACTGGGTGGGGGCGTCATCATGATGGGCACGATTCATTCCCTCTGGGCGGCCTGCACTTTTTACGCCATTGCGGGCATCGGAGCGACCGGCATGTGGACGCCGGTCATTACCGTTGTCCAGCGGTGGTTTAGCCCCAGCCGCAGAGGATTGGCCCTGGGGATGCTTTCCACAGGATACGGGCTGGGCTTCGCCACCATGGGCGTGGCCTTTCCCTGGATCGTGAACCATTTCAGCTGGCGTTACTCGTGGTATTTCCTTGGGACCGGCGCCCTGGTCATGGTCGCCGTGAACGGGATATTCCTCAAGAGCACCCCTGCATCGGCCGGGTACCGGCCCTGGGGCCGGACGGACACGGAAAGGTCCATCCTCTCCGGAAAAAAACGCGACGTTTCCGGATTTACATTGTCCACCCTGTTCGCGAGCAGGACCTTCTGGCTGGTGGGATTTTCCTATTACTGCGTTTCCTACAGCCTTTACGGAATCACCACATTCATGGTGGATTACGCCGAGCACCAGCTCGGGTTGCCGCTTCAAAAGGCAAGCCTCCTGGCCACGGTTCACGGGATAGCACAGGTCCTTGGCGTCCTGACCGTCCTGCCGTTATCCGATTATCTCGGTCGGAAAAAGACGCTCATTCTTTCCAATGCCGTCATTTTCGGCTGCATTTCCGGAATCATTCTGAGCGGAAACTCATGGGTTCTGCTCTATGTCCTTGTGGGACTCATGGCCGTCTTTTACGGCGCCACCTTTCCCATGTACGGAGCCTGCGCAGGAGACTATTTTCCCGAAGAGGTCATGGGGACCGTGATCGGAGTCTGGACACCGTTCTACGGGGCCGGGGCCATATCCGTCCACTGGGTGAGCGGGTTGCTTCGCGACGCCACGGGCGGGTATCACCACGCTTTTCTGATTAGCGGTTTGATGGCGGGCATTGCGACGGTATTGATCGCGCTCATCCGAAAGGATTGATTGGATTTGGGGCTCAATAAACATCTTGCGCCGGAAAGGTGAAAGGAATATGATGGATAAATTGCGTTTATCATCGTGAAATCAGAAATCGAGGAGAACCTTTTATGAAGAAAAGAGTAACGATCGGCCTGATCCTCATCGCCCTGATCCTTATCTGGTGGGGCCTTTCCATCTACCCAGACTGGCTCTGGTTCGAGAAACTCCACTATTCTTCCGTTTTCTGGACGATGATCTTCAGCAAGTTCGGCATCGGTGTGGGGATCTGGCTCTTCCTGATGATCTTGGTTGCCCTGAACATCTGGCTGGCCGGTCGTTCCAGGGCCCTGTCGCGGCCCAGACCGGCCCCGGGATCGGGAGGCGACCTTCTTGCCCAATTCGGGCTTTCAGGAAAATCAGCCGGCTTTCTTTTGGCCGCACTGGTGATTGTGATCAGTTTTGTCATTGCCCAAAAGGGCGCCTCCCAATGGGACATGATTCTCCGTTTTTTTCACCAAGTGCCCTTTAGCAAATTTGATCCCGTTTTTGGCAAGGACATGGGTTTTTTCGTCTTCTCTCTTCCTTTTTACCTCTTCCTGCAAAACGGGCTCATCGTCCTGTTCGTCTTTGCAGCCATCATGACGGTTGTTTGGTATCTCAAAGAGGGTGCCATCCAGGTGACCAACCTCGATGAACTCGTCCAGGCTGAGGGCAAACAGATCTCGGCACCAAAGATAGTGCTTGACCCGCGTGCCATAAAACACCTCATTTTTCTCGGCGGCATCGTCGTCCTGCTGCTGGCCTGGGGTTACCGGCTCAAAATGTTTTCGCTCCTCTATTCGACCTCGGGAGCCGCTTTCGGGGCGTGCTATACGGATATCCACGTCAGGCTTCCGGTCTATGGGGCCTTGATTTTTCTTTCTATCGCCTTTGCATTGCTCCTGTTTGTCAGTGTCTTCAAAACCAGGACCAGACTGCTCTTGATGAGTGGAGGAGTTTGGATTGGATTGATTGTACTCCTCAGCACCCTGCTCCCCATGGCTGTGCAGAAGATTGCTGTCAAGCCGAACGAACTGGCAAAGGAATCCCCTTACATAAAGTACAATATCGAGGCTACCCGCCAGGCCTATAATCTCAACAGGATTAAAGAAGTCGAATTTCCCGTTGCCGACACATTGACCGAAGAAGATGTTTCGTCCCACAAAAATACGATCCAGAATATCAGGATATGGGACAAACGCCCTCTGCTCCAGACCTACAACCAGCTCCAATCCATAAGGCTCTACTATGAGTTCAAGGATGTGGACGTGGATCGCTATCAACTGGAGGGCAGCTACAGACAGGTCATGCTCTCTGCCAGGGAACTCGCCGTAAGCCAGTTGCCGCCCCAGGCCAACACCTGGGTCAACAGGTATCTGACCTATACGCATGGGTACGGGCTGGCGGCGAGTCTTGTGAACAAGGTGACCAGTGAAGGCCTGCCGGATCTCATCATCAAGGATCTGCCGCCGAGCATCAACGTGGATATGAAAATAGACCGCCCTGAAATCTATTACGGCGAAAAGACGGACGAATTCGTTCTGGTGAAATCCAAAACAAAGGAATTTGATTACCCCAAGGGCGATGAAAACGTCTACACCCATTACCAGGGAACAGGAGGTGTCCCCGTCTCGTCATTTATCAGGCGGGCCCTCTTTTCCCTGGAATTCCTCGATCCCCAGATCCTGTTTACCACCTCCCTGGGGCCTGACAGCAGGATCATGTACAATCGAAGGATTGACCGACGGGTGCGGGCCATTGCGCCTTTTCTGGATTATGACGGAGACCCCTATCTCGTCGTCTCACAGGGGAGGCTCATGTGGATCCAGGACGCCTACACCACATCCAATATGTTTCCCTATTCTACCAGGACCTTTCTCTATTCCCGCAATCGGCTGAACTACATCCGCAATGCCGCAAAGATCAGCATCGATGCCTACAATGGGGACGTGAATTTCTACATAACGGATGAAAAGGACCCGATCGTCAGGACCTACTCCAAGATTTTCCCCCACCTTTTCAAGCCCTTCAGTGAGATGCCTGATGACCTGAGAAAACATGTCCGCTACCCCAAGGACCTGTTCAAGGTCCAGGCCGACATCTATAGGACCTATCACATGAAAGACGTGCAGGTCTTTTACAACCAGGAAGACCTGTGGCAGATGCCTGACGAGATCTACGGGAGCAGCCGGCAGAAAATGGAGCCCTACTACATTATCATCAGGCTCCCGAAGCAAAAAACCGAGGAGTATGTCCTGATGCTCCCTTTCACCCCTTCAAAAAAAGACAATATGATTGCCTGGCTCGCTGCGAGGTGTGACGTTCCCAATTACGGGAACCTGATCGTATACAAGCTCCCGAAAGAGAAACTCGTCTTCGGGCCCATGCAGATCGAGGCGAGGATCGATCAACAGACGCATATTTCGAAGGAATTGTCACTCTGGAGTCAGAGGGGCTCCAACGTGATCCGGGGCAATCTCCTGGCTATCCCCTTGCAGGACACCTTCATCTACGTGGAGCCCGTGTACCTGCAGGCCGAGCAGTCTGATATGAAACCCGCCCAGCCCGCTTCGCCCCAGGGGAGAAGATCGAGGAGACCCGGGGCCAGGACTGCCGATTTCTCTCCCGGAACGGGAAACCTGGGCGCAGCAGCCCTGCCTGAATTGAAAAGGGTGATCGTTTCCTTCGGCAACCGTGTGGTGATGGAGGAGGACCTGGAGACCGCCCTGCTCGGTGTTCTTGGTAGGAAAGCCAAGACCCTTGCCGAGACGCCCCCCGGTGAACTCATGAAGTTCCCCGCGGTTTCCGGATCAGCCAGGGAGGCCCTCGATCACTTCATCAAGGCCAGGGATCTGCTGCGCCAGGGTGATTGGGCCGGATATGGAAAGGAATTGAAGATACTGGAGGGAATCTTGAATCGAATGGCCGCGAAATCCCCGGAAGGCAAGGAGTAGTACCATGCACGCAGTCTCAACAAAAAGGGCTCTTATGAAGTTTCTTTTTTTTGCCCCCGCAATGCTGGTGTTCACTTCAAGCCCTGCGGCTTATGGAAAGGTGGAACTCACTCCCTTCACGCAAACGGACCTGGGAGTAAAGCCGCTGGATGTGGCCGCATCGGCAGACGGCAAACTTGTCTTTCTTTTGGCTCCAGGTAAACTTCTGGTCTATTCCGTGCCTGAAAAAAGGGCCACTGATAGCATTGTTGTAGATGCGTCCTTCGATAGGATCAGCTATTCTGAAAACAGCAAACTCCTCATTTTGACAAGCGGTTCATCCGGGAAGCTCAGGATGATCCGCGTGGAACCGGTCAAGGAGATCGATATTTCCGGCCACCCCTTCAAGGGGCCTGCCGACGCTCCGGTCATCCTTGCCGTGTTCGATGATTACCAGTGACCCTACTGTGCGCGGATGGAGCGCCTTATCCAGCAGGTGTTGGATCAATACCCCGATAAAGTCCGATTGGTTCCGAAAAACTTTCCCCTCACAAGCCACAAGTTTGCGAGAAAGGCGGCCCATGCTGCCATGGCGGCAAATGCCCAGGGAAAATTCTGGGAGTTCCGACACAAGCTTTTTGAAAACTATCGGGCCGTCAATGATGCCAAGATCCAGGAGATCGCCGAAGGTCTCGGGCTTGACATGGAAAAGTTCAATCAAGACAAGGACTCCCGCTCCGTCAGGGATTTCGTGACCAGAGATATGGTCAACGGCAGACGAATAGGCGTCCGCGGCACGCCGACCCTTTTTGTGAACGGTAAGCGCGCCATGGTCAGCAAGCCTTTCGACCTCTTTACCATCATCGACGGTGAATTGAAGAAAAAAAGCGCCGGTCCATAAACATCGGAAAGCAATCGCCGTCTATTTAGTGCCTATTCCATGCAGACACTTTCGAGCGTTGCCAAATTCATAAGATATTGGACCTATCAGATATTCTCACCCGGGACGGTCCTGAGGGAGAAGTACGAAGCATTTAGATCTCTTCTTGCCCATGACAAATGCGCCCATGAAGTCATTGCGGAGCTGGAAGAAATCTATTATGGCCAGGTCAGGGTCGATTTTCAGTTGATAGCAAAGAAATATGATCAACTCTCTTCCTGTGTTTCCGGCATCATAGAAAACCTCTCCGGGATACACCCGTCGCGCTATCTCACCCTACGGGACTATTCCAAGAAATTCGATTCCTACATACGGTTCATGCTGACACCCCCGGTGTACCCTTACGATCCGCCTTACACCATTCAATTGGACCAAATCTCGTCAGACAAGCTGTCCCTGGTCGGGGGAAAGGCACTGCAACTCTCTGTTATTAGAAAGAACATTCAGCTTCCCGTACCCAGCGGATTTGTGATCAGTACCAATGCTTTTTACTATTTCATTGAACATAACCATTTGAGAAAAGCAATCGATACCAAGCTTTCCGATCTCGACATCAATTCCCATTCATCCCTGAACAGGACATCCGAAGAACTGATCGCATTGGTCATGAACGCCCGAATCCCCCCGGACCTTGAAGATGCTGTCTTTGATGCATACAAAGCTTGTCAATGGGCCAACAAAGATGACATCCGTATCGCCATGAGGAGCAGTGCCGTGGGTGAAGACGGGCCGTCATCGTTTGCGGGACAGTACACAACCGTTTTAGATGTAAAACAAAACCGTGTCCTCAATGCCTATAAGGAAGTCGTTGCGAGTAAATATGCACCCAGGGCCCTTTATTACAGAATCAACTACGGCCTTTCAGATCCAGAGACACCCATGGCTGTTCTGGCCCTTGAAATGATTGATGCAGAAGCAAGTGGGATCATTTACACCCGGGACATGGAAAATCCCCTGTCATGTCACCTCAATATCCATTCTGTGTGGGGACTGGGAGAATTACTGGTGAGCGGAAGCGTTTCTCCAGACCTCTTTACGGTTTCAAAAGAGAAAAAGCCCAGGATTGTCCTGGAAAAAGCTGGTGATAAAGACAAAGAGATGATCCTTTCAAAGGACCATGGACCCGAGGTCCTAGCGGTCCATGCCGACAGGAAACAGATACCTTCCATTGATCATGCCTCACTCATGACTCTGGCCAGGTGGAGTGTGGATCTGGAAAAATTTTACGGGGAACCTCAGGATATTGAATGGTGCAGGGATCATTCAGGCCGACTCTTTATTCTTCAATCAAGGCCACTGAAGTTTGAAGAGTCTCCAACACAGGATAAGGCGTGCGAATTCGATAAGGTTCAAGATCGGGTGCTCGTTTCAGGGGGAGAGAACGCCTCCTCCGGAATCGGAGGGGGAAGGGTCTTTCAGATCGATAGCGATTCCGATTTGAAGAGCCTGCCGCAGGGCGCCGTCCTCGTCGCTAGAACCGCCTCTCCTCACTATGTAGCTGTTATGGGAAAGTTAAATGCAGTGGTGATCGATAAGGGAAGTACAGCCGGGCATTTTTCGTCGGTTGCCAGGGAATTCGGTGTTCCGACCCTGGTGAATACGGGTGATGCCACCTCCAATCTGCCCTCGGGAATTGAGGTTACCGTTCACGCCGACGCCAAAGTCGTCTATGAGGGCATCGTCAACTCATTAATGGAGAGCCAGTGTGCCCGAAGAGACCTCCTGTCAAACAGCCCTTTCATGCGCAAGTTGGAATCCATCATGAGTTTTATTTCCCCACTGAGACTCGTCAGCCCGGACCTAAAATCCTTTAGCCCTGAAGGCTGTAGATCGCTTCACGATATCATCCGGTTTTCCCATGAAAAGGCCGTTCAGGAAATGTTCACTTTGGGAACCGGAAAAGTAACCCGAAAAAAGGGGGCAAGAAAGCTTTCTTCAAAGATCCCCATGCTGTTTTATGTGCTTGATGTGGGTGGGGGCCTGGAAAAGGGCCTCCCCAACAGTAAAACCGTAAAGCTTGAAGAGATCAAAAGTGCTCCCATGAAAGCACTCTTGAAAGGCATGCTTCACCCCCATATACGGTGGTCGAAATTCACCCATTTTGATTGGGCATCCTATGATAGAATTGTCATGAGTGGTGGTATCATCAGTGCTGAATCGTCACAATTCGGAAGTTATGCCGTCATTGCAAGTGATTACATGAATCTCAACCTTCGCTTCGGATACCATTTTGTCATTGTGGACACTCTTTGTGGAGACAAAGCAGAAGAAAACTATGTTCTTTTCAGATTCACCGGTGGAGGGGGGGATTCCCTCGGCAGATCTCTACGAGCCGCCTTTATCGGCGGGATCCTGGATCGTCTTGGATTTGGGGTCAATATCAAAGGAGATTTGATTGACGGCCAGTTAGATGAGGGCAGCCGGAGGACAATCCTTGATAAATTGGACATGGTGGGTCGGCTCCTCGGAGCGACGCGATTGATGGACATGTATCTAAAAGACGAAACCCAGGTTGAAGGCTTTGTGGAAGATTTTATGAAAGGACGGTATCATTTTGCTTCCATAGAAGATTGATATTTTGGTAGAAAGTCCACGAACGGACTTCGAACGAAGTCGCTTTATAAAACGCGTATAAAGAAGCGAATCTGAGAATCTTTTTCGTGTGCTTTCTCATAGTGCACTTGGCAACTCACTTCAACATGGACGGCTATTTGGGGTTTATTCCTCCTAAACCCATGCGCTCACTACTGCG
>CAYOIU010000195.1:0-7884 GCA_964404085.1 uncultured Desulfobacteraceae bacterium
CTTCGTGGGGAGTCGGAGTCCCGCCCATGGCGGGATGAGAAATCCGCGCTTAAGATTAAACAGGATTAATTAATCCAATTGCGTCTTCTAGTCAAGACAAAAGGTAATGAATCTCCTGATTTCAGGAGGCTCCACATGGCCGGGACCCTCCGTAGGACAACCCCAAAGGAAGGATTTTTGCGGCATGGAGACAGGCGGTTGCATCACGAATTTATGATTGTTTGTCAACTAATATCACGGATATCTCATTTTCAAGCTTACTTTTCGCATTGTATTCAAATAAAACCTATCTGACTCATGATCAACCAAAATTAGACTTGCAATCACCGGAAAAATCCGTTAAATTAGGAAATATAGTGGTTTCCTGCCTCTGATTCCCGTGCTGGAACAGCGGAAATTCGACCTCACGTGATGCCGGGGGCTAATGTACTGTCAAATGGGAGGGGAGGAATGGTCCCCCCTCTACAGGTGGAAAGATTTTTGTTAACTTTTCAGCTGGATGAAAAACAAAGGTCAACATTAACCTAAAGGAGGTCGTTATGAAAAGAGTTTTTGTTCTAGTAAGCGTGTTAGCGTTTTTTGTGGCCCTTGTCCCGTGCACCCAAGCCCAGGAATTAAAGGTAGGAAGTTTGATGACCATGACCGGGCCTTTAAAGGAGTTTGGTCCCAACATCCTCAATGGGGTCAAGCTTGCGGCCCAGCAGATGAACGAAGCAGGCTTCGCCGTGAAAGTCATCAATCAGGACACGCAAACTTCCGCTATCCCGGGCGTCAATGCTGCCAAAAAGCTGGTTCAAGTTGAAAAAGTGCCTGCGATCGTGGGGGCCATAGCCAGCGGTGTCACCGTTCCGGTCGCCGAGTCTGTTACCATTCCCAACGGTGTCGTCTTGATCTCTCCTTCCTCCACCTCTCCATTGATCAGCGTGCTCCCTGCAGACCAGGGCAAGGATTTCCTCTTCAGGACCTGCCCATCGGATGCCCTCCAGGGCGTCATAGCAGGTAAACTGGCTGCCAGCTACAACAAGACAGCTTCCGTCCTTTACGTAAACAACCCTTATGGTCAGGGTCTGGCCGAACGATTCAAGAGTGCATTTGAAAAACGCGGCGGTAAAGTACTGGCCATGGTTCCGCACGATGAAAAGGCCGCGGAATCCTACACTGCGGAACTCAAAAAGGCCCTGGCTGGAAATCCGGACAGGCTCTGCGCCTTCAGCTATCCCCAGCATGCACAGATCTATCTCAAGGAGGCCATTGAGTTCTTCCACTACAAGCACTTCCTTTTCTGTGACGGTACCAAATCACAGGATATCGTCAAGGCGGTGGGCGCCAAGAATGTGGAGGGACAGCTGGGCACGGTGGCCGCTTCCCCGGGAGGCCAGGCATTGGTCCTTTTCAGTGCCGATTATAAGACAGCCTATGGCCAGCTTCCGCCTCTTCCCTATATCACCAATGCCTATGACGGCATGGCGGTCATCGGGCTGGCCGCATACGCAGCACAGGCCAAGGGCCTTCCCATGACGGCCAAGAACATCAGGGACAATCTGCGGAAAGTAGCTAATCCGCCGGGTGAAGTTGTCATGCCGGGCCAGTTCAAAAAGGCTTTTGACTTGTTGAAACAGGGCAAGAGCATCAATTACGAAGGTGCAGGTGGGTCGGTCGATTTTGACGAAAACGGAGATGTCACAACACCCATTGAAATATGGAAGTATTCCCACGGGAAGATAGTGACTGTGAGGGTGGAATACGATATCCCAAAAAATTAGAACCAGGATGAGCCAAACAAAAGAGGGGACTTGATTCCAAGTCCCCTCTTTACATAAACGTCTGCTTTAATCTGCCACTTTTGAAACCTTCTTCTCTTCTCCGAGAATGCCCTGGGGTCTGTAGATGAGGATAATCTCGAGGAGGATTCCCACAAGGAGAAACCGCAGGTAAGGACCCTTGTCCCTGATGACATCGGGCAACATATCCATCAGAAAATCGCTGCCGATCCAGATCCCCCAAATGACGTATGCACCCAACAGGGCTCCCTTGTTGTTTCCACTCCCGCCCGCCATGAGCATCACCCATATGATAAATGTCCCATAAAGGGGCGTAAAGACGTCGGGCGAAATGGCCTTTGTGTAGTGCGCGTAAAGGGCACCCCCTATGCCCATGACCATGGATCCGAATACCAGGGACTGCATCTTGAATCGAAATACATCTTTTCCGCTTGCCGCCGCAGAGATCTCGTCCTCTCTGATAGCCCGTAGCACCCTGCCCCATGGAGAACGGATGGCCTTTTCTATCAGCAGGTAAACGAGCACCATGACAATCAGGACGATGACCAGGTACACATAATCATAGTGTCGGCCACTGACCCATGAGCTCAGAGGCTGGGGCAGTCCCATAAGACCCTGGGGGCCGTTTGCCAGCCATCGTTCATTGTTGAAGACGAGGCGAAAGGTTTCGGCAATCCCGAGGGTGGCTATGGCCAGATAATCCTCATCCAGTCGCAAGGTGGGAACGCCGATAATGAAGGCGACGACACCGCAGACCACAGCCGCCCCGAGCAGACCGAATAGAAAGGGCATGTTGAGGCCGAAGAGCTGATGCACATAGTTTGCCAGTATGCCGCTGGGCATGGGTCTCGTGATCATGGCCGAGGTATAGGCTCCCACGCAGAAAAAACCGGCGATTCCAATATTGAACAGTCCCGTATAGCCCCACTGGATATTCAATCCCAGACAAAATACGCCGTAGATGCTCGCCATGATCACCAGGGATACCAGGTATGCTGTGACACCGCCCCATTCCATTATTTTTTACCCCCTCCGAATATCCCCTGGGGCCTGATAAACAGGATCAGGATCATGATCATAAAGGCCACCGCCAGTTTGTAGGTGGGGAGGAGAAAAGCGGTGGAGACCTGCTCGGCAATGCCGATGGCGAGGCCTCCCACAAGCGCCCCATACATGTTGCCGATACCTCCCAAAATGGCGGCTGCAAACAGGGGAATCAGAAAATTCCATCCCATTCCTGGATGAATCTGCACATCGATCCCGTAGAGGATACCAGCGGCGGCCGCAAGCCCTCCGCCAATGCCCCACGTCCACATCACAATGCCTTCCGTATCAATACCGGAAATCAAGGCCAGTTCCGTATTGTCCGCAGTGGCCCTCATGGCCTTCCCCATTTTGGTCTTTTGAAGAAATAGATATAGCAAAGCGACCAGAACCAGTACCACGGCGAGTATAAAAACCTGGTCCGGCCTGATCTTGATTCCAAGGGGCAATTCAAGGGCCGGACGCATGACTCCCGGTCTGAAAAAACGGTAGTCGGCTCCCCATATAATGAGGATGATCATTCTGAGGATAAACGACACACCCAGGGAAGACATGGCGAGGATGACAGCGTTGCTTTTCTTGAGACGCAGCTTTTTGTAGAGCAGCCTGTCGAAAAAAATGGCAATAGATGCGACAGCGGCCATGGTCAAAGGAAAGGCAATAAGCATCCTCCATCCGAAAGACAAGGGTCCGAACGTGCTGTCCGGCACACCCAGCCATGGAAGTATCACGGTCACCATGAACAGGGCGAGATAGGCTGCCGATGTCATAAACTCCCCATGGGCGAAGTTCGCCATTCTGACGATCCCGTAGACCAAAGTAATCCCTATGGCACCCAGGGCTATAATACTTCCCAGGACAATACCGTAGACAATCAGCTCCGCCATATTTCTCAACCCCCCAGGTAGAGACGACCAACCTCTTCATTGGCCAAAAGGGCGTCCCCCGTGTCGTCCAGAACATTTCGGCCCATGGCCAGCACATACCCGTAGTCTGCCATATTCAGGGCCTCCTTGGCATTTTGTTCCACAATGGCCATCGAGACGCCCGTCTGGTTGATTTCAACAATTTTTTCGAAAATGGTTGAAACCAGTAAAGGGGCAAGACCCGCGGACGGTTCATCGAGCAGCAGAAGAAGAGGGTCCAGCATCAGGGCCCTGCCCATGGCAACCATCTGTCGCTGCCCGCCTGAAAGCTGGCCGGCCTTCTGTTTTCTCTTCTCCCTGAGCGTAGGAAACAGATCGTATACTTCGTCAATTCTCTTGCTGAAATCATCGGTTCGAATAAAGGCCCCCATTTCCATGTTTTCCTGAATCGTCAGGGAGGGAAATACGTTGCTCACCTGGGGCACATAACTGATCCCTTTTCTCGCGACTTTATTCGGTTTCAAACCGGTTATCTCTTCGCTTTTCAAAAAAATATGGCCTTTCCTGGGTTTCAAAATACCGAAAATACTCTTCAGAAGCGTGGATTTTCCCGCTCCGTTGGGTCCGATAATTGAGACAATCTGGTTTGGCTCGACCTTGAGGCGCACATCCTGAAGGATATCGAGTTCCGTATAGCCTGCAGTAATATTTTCGGCCTTCAGGATTGTCATCGATATTGCCCTCCCAGGTAGGCCTCCAGGACCTTTTCGTCTTTCCTGATCTCTTCCGGCTTCCCTTCCGCCAGTTTTCTGCCCTGGCTCATCACGATAATCGGGTTGCAGAGTTCCATGATGAGATCCATATTGTGTTCGATGAGCAGGAAACTGATCCCTTTTTCGTCCCTCAGTCGTCGGATGTTTGCCACGAGCTTCTTCATCAGTGTGGGGTTGACGCCTGCACCGGGTTCGTCCAGGAGCACCATCTCGGGGTCGGCCATCAGGCTCCTTCCGAGTTCGAGGAGCTTTTTCTGGCCCCCGGAAAGGGACCCGGCATATTCGTTTTTCAGATCAGACAGCTCGACAAATTCGAGGACGTCAAGGGCCCTGTCTTTGACCTCATTTTCCTGTTTCCTGAGTTTTCTGCTCTTGAACCAGGTATTCCAGATCTTTTCCCCGATCTGATTATCAGCCATGAGCATGAGGTTTTCGAGAACGGTCATCTGGGAAAATTCTCGTGTGATCTGGAAGGTTCGGTAGAGTTTCTTGTGAAAAATCCGGTGAGGAGAAAGGCCGTCAATAGCCTCTCCCTTGAAGAATATCCTGCCCCTGTCAGGCCTGTAGCGGCCTGCAACAACGTTGAAGAGTGTCGTCTTGCCCGCCCCATTGGGGCCTATCAGGCCGGTAATAGAACCCTTTTGAACTTCAAAGGAACAATCGCATACGGCCATGAGGCCGCCAAAGCTCTTGTATAACCCCTTAACCTCAAGCATAGAACCTCCCATATGCATCAGATCGTTCTTGCCACAGGTATTCGGCCTTGACTTCACAATAGGGACTAATCTTTAGATTCGTTTGACATTAGAAAAAAAATCAAGATATGTCAAACTGAAATCACGTTATACGGTCTAGGATTATGAAAAAAATCATTATGTGCTCTTGGTGCGCTGATGGTCAGATCTAAGTTATCTTTCCGTGACATGCACATCCTCCGCCCGTTGCCAACCCGGATATTATTCTCATATCCCAGGATTGGGTGAGATTGTGATACATGGCAGTGACCACAAGTTTTGCCGCGGTCCGACCCATATACGCAGGGGAGCGAATGATTCGTATCGTAAGCAGTGCTCGGGCCGGGTTCAAAAAAGAGTGATTAATAGACCAAGTCGTTAATCCTAGGCGATTTCAAGCACATGAAAAATATGGACACCTCCTCCAAAAAGAGCTACTCTGATTTTCAGTTTTCCAGCCCTGTCTGTCGATCAATCAAAACCATAACCCTAACCTTGCTGACATGGCCATGAAAAAACGCTATCTGAAGGTTTTGAAAGTGAAGCCTCCAAGGGACCATTGCACCCTTTTGGAGGCTTTTGTGTTTGAGAGGTAGGCTCATGACCGAGGGGCAGATCAAACGGAAGTTGGCTGCTATTCTCAGTGCGGATGTGAAGGGTTACAGTCGTCTCATGGCGGATGATGAAGAGGCCACCGTGCGCACGATCAATGCCTACCGTCAATTGATGACTAGTCTCATAAAGGACCACCGCGGCCGAGTAGTGGACGCCAAGGGTGACAATGTGCTGGCTGAGTTTCCCAGTGTGGTGGATGCGGTGCAGTGTGCGGTGGCGGTGCAGAAGGAATTCCAGGCGAGGAATGCAGAGCTGCCGGAGAGCCGGAGGATGGAGTTCCGCATCGGGATCAACCTGGGGGATGTGATTGAGGAACAAGGAACCATCTATGGGGATGGTGTCAATGTGGCGGCCCGGTTGGAGGGATTGGCCGAGGGCGGAGGCATTTGTATATCCGGCACTGCTTTTGATCAAGTGAAGAACAGGGCCTCCGTGGGGTACGAGTATCGAGGCAAGCAGGGCGTAAAAAACATACCGGATCCCGTGCGGGGGTATAAAGTGCTGTTGCAGGCAGAGGCAGCCGGGAAGGTCATTGGTGAGGAGGAGCCTAGACCGAGAAAAAGGCCATGGGCATCCATAGCGGCAGTCGCGGTACTGGCAATGGTGGCTGGAGGGCTGATCTGGAACTTCTATGTGCGGCCAGACATAGAGCCCGCCTCGATTGAGAGGATGGCGTCTCCTCTACCTGGCAAACCATCTATCGCCGTGCTGCCCTTTGCCAACATGAGTGAAGACCCTAACCAGGAGTATTTCAGTGATGGGATTACTGAGGAGATCATTACGGCTCTATCAAAAGTGCCAGATTTGTCTGTGATCGCTCGTAACTCCTCATTCACATACAAGGGCAAGTCAGTATCTATCCCAACCGTGGCACGGGAGTTGGGAGTGCGGTATGTTCTGGAAGGGAGTGTTCGGAAAGCCGCCGATAAGGTGCGGGTCACGGCCCAGTTGATTGATGCTCAGACGAATAACCATTTGTGGGCAGAAAGGTATGATCGGGATCTGAAGGACATATTTGCTCTCCAAGATGAGATCACGATGAAAATCCTGACGGCTGTGCGAGTGAAGTTGACTGAGGGCGAGCAAGCCCGCTTGTATGGCAAACGTGCAAAAAACCTCGATTCCTTTATGAAGGTCTTGGAGGGGAGGCCGTATTTTTATCGCTTTAATAGAGAAAGTAACCTTCAGGCCCGGCAGATGTTTGAGGAAGCTATTGCCTTGGAACCGGAGAATGCACATGCCCTCACTATGCTCGGTTGGACTTACCTGATGGAAGTGTGGTTCGGCTCGAGTGAATCGCCTAGCAAGTTGGTGGATCGCGTTGCCGAACTGGCGCAAAAGGCCATCTCCCTGGATGATACTATTGACTCACCCCACTCCCTATTGGCCTATGTGTACCTCATGAAACGGCAGTTTGAGATGGCCATTGCCGAGGCGGAACGAGCGGTCGCCCTCAGTCCCAATGGGGCAGATGCCCAAGCCCATTTGGGTATGATTCTGAACTACGCGGGCAGACGAGAGGCAGCAATTGCGTCCCTTGAGAAAGCGATACGTCTAAACCCTATCCCGCCCAACTGGTACCTATTCAGCCTAGGTGAAGCTTATTGTTTGGCAGGAGAGCATGAGAAGGCCCTCGCGGCATTCGAGCAAGTGCTTCGTGGCTATCCCGACGACATACGCGCCCTCATTGGCTCGACTGCTACTTACAGTTTGTTAGGCCGGGAGGAAGAAGCCCGTGCGCAAGCCGCACAAATCCTCAGGGTGGAGCCCAAATTTAGTTTGGAGCCTTTTCTAAAGACACTTCCCTTCAAGGATAAAGCCGATGCAGAGCTTTTGTTTGACTCTTTGCACAAGGCGGGACTGAAGTGAGGCGATACCAACCACTATGTCTTGTGCCTGATCTATCCTCCGAAGAAGTGCATGTTTTTTGCCATATGGCTCAGTTCCAACGGTCCCCATCCTATTATGATTAGCATCACAATACTCAAAAATCGCCCAGGTTATGACTTCCCAAAGGTAAAAAACCCCGCCCAAAGGACGGGGCTTTGATTTAACCCCCTATAAGGGGGTA
>CAYOIU010000196.1:0-7837 GCA_964404085.1 uncultured Desulfobacteraceae bacterium
GCATCTCCAGGGCTTTTAGCTCAGGCCGGTTTTCCAGTGCCTTCTCAAAGAAACCTTTTGACTCCACAGCGAGCGGCTTGTAGCCCAGGATGTCTTCGACCTGGACAGGTGACTCTATTGGCCTGGACAGGACCGCATTAAAAGATGAACGCGCCGATTGGGAGGCGTTCTGCGCCCGGACCAGGTCGTGTTGGGCATTGGCAAGCTCCACCTCGGCTTTCAGAAGTTCATTGATAGGGATCATCCCCACGTCATAGAAATTTTGAGCCACTTTGACGTGGGATTGCAGGGCCTCCGTAGCACTCCTGGCCACTTCCAGGGCCTTGTCAGCCTTCAGGATACCGAAATAGGTCTCCTTCACCTGAAGGGCCAGGTCGAGTTTCGCCTGCTCCACCTCCAGCCTGGATTGATCTATGCCGAGCTTTGCCAACTCGTAGGAACTTGTCAGGGCGAAACCGGTGAATAGCGGCTGGGTAATGGTGCCTTTCCACTGATAGTTGTCCTTCGAACCCAACTGTACCTCGCCACCGGCAAGCGGAGGAGGAAGCGAGAGATCCATGGTCGGCGTTTCGCTCAGTCTTGTGTAACCATAGGAGGTGCTCAGTTTGGGCATAAAGTCGGCCCTGGCCTGTTTCTTCAGCTGAGATGCCTGTTCCATCTTCTCAAGCTTCGCCTTGAGGGACCAGTTGTTGGAAAGCGCCTCTTGGATACTTGCATTCAGGGTATATACTCCGCGTTTCTCACCGCCAAAACTCCCGGCGGGCAACAGCAGGACACAACACAAGAACACCAGAGCCGGCAGGACCGGCGGCCTCTTGGATTTCACCTTTTTTCCCTCCTCATATTATTTTCTTCAGGGCTTCAGGGCCTTTCCCATGTGAAAGGCCTGCCCGACCACCTCGCCCAGCCGCCGGTATTCCTGGCTCACGGTGGTGTAGATCAGCGGGTCAATCTTGACCGGATCGGGCTTTTCATCGGTCAGGCAATCTTCATTCACATAGGTCTCCTTGATCTCCCCCACAAACAGCACGTGACTCCCGAGATCGAGAGAGTGAATCACCTTGCACTCCAGGTTGACCGGACATTCCCGGACGAGGGGTGCGGTCTCGAGCTCCCCATAGAAGACATCAAAGACTTCGGATTTATCCCTCTTGTTGCCCGACCGGATTCCGCAAAAATCCGTCTTCTGGGCCAGGCCCACAGAGGGGACATTGATTGAAAAGGTTCCCTGCTGCTCAATACCCTTGAAGGTGTACCGTTCCTTCCGGATCGCGACCGATAAGGCAGGTGGGCTGGATGAGGCAATGCCGCACCATGCCGCCGTCATGAAATTGGGTTTTTCATCGACTTTTGCACCCACCAGCACCGCCGGCATGGGGTAAAGCAGGGTTTCCGGTCCCAGTCTGACTTTTTCCATCTCCTTACTCCTTTCTCCATTCTCTAACAATACAGGCAATTAAGACTCCAAAACCTCGCGAATCTCCTTGAGCATCTGCTTGAGTTCATAGGGTTTCCTGATGAAACCCTTGGCCCCGGCATCCAGGACCTCTTTCGTGTGGCAGCTGACTGTATGGCCGCTGGCGATAATCACCTTCAACCCCGGCTCCATTTGGAGAAGCGCTTCAAGACAAAGTTTTCCACCCATCCCGGGCATGACGAGGTCCAGGATAACGAGCGCGATATCTGCACCCTTTTCTTTCCATGTTTCAAGCGCAGTCTCCCCGTCGGCAGCGGTGATAATCCTGTAGCCGAACCTTTCCAGGAGTTCCTTTCCCGAGTCCCTCAGGGATTTCTCATCGTCAACCAGCAGGATGGTTTCATTGCCTCCCTTGAGATCTTCCTCCGCAGAGTCTTCCTCCGCCTTTACGCTTTCGGTTTCCAGGGCGGGAAAGTAGATCTTGAAGGTGGTTCCTTCACCGGGTTCACTGTAGCACATGATGTAGCCGCCGTGGTTTTTCACGATGCCGTAGACCATGGCGAGTCCAAGACCGGTTCCCTTCCCCACCTCCTTTGTTGTGTAAAAGGGTTCAAAGATGTGCTCCACGGTGATCCTGTCCATCCCAACGCCCGTATCGGAAATACTCAGGAGGACATATCGCCCCGGCATTGCCCCCAGATGGGTATGACAGTATTCCGCATCAAGGACCCCATTTCCCGTCTCGAACACCAGCTTTCCGCCCTCCAGCATGGCATCTCTGGCATTCACCCCCAGATTCATCATGATCTGTTCTATCTGCGCAGGATCCCCATTGATATTCCACAGGCCATCTTGAAGATGCACGTCGATTTCAATCATCTTGGGGATGGTCCTTTCGAGGAGCTTCCCGACCTGACTCACCTCCTGGTTCAAATCGATGGGTCTCAGTTTGCTCTCCACCTTGCGACTGAAAGTAAGAAGCTGCTGGGTCAGTTCACTGGCCCTTTGTGCGGATTTTTCAATCTGTTTCAGCTTGGAAATTTCCGCTTCAGACCCGGCCATGTCCATGAGGAGCATCTGGGTATAGCCCAGTATGGCCTGTAGCAGGTTGTTGAAGTCATGGGCCACACCACCTGCAAGGGTACCCACGGCCTCCATTTTCTGGGCCTGTTGAAGCTGGGCCTGCAGTTTTTTCTTTTCTTCTTCCGCCCGCTTTTGAAAAGAAATGTCTTCCACCATGGCAAGGATCGCAGAACCTTTCGCCTCAGGATCCAGGAGGGTATAACGGACCAGGCAGTCCACGGTCGATCCATCTTTTCGGATCCATGGTGTCTCCACCTCAGCCGTCTCCCTGTCCAATCTCGACTGGTTTATGACTTGCCCTACCCGGCGGAATTCCTCCTCATCAGTGTAGAGCATACGTGCGCTCTTCCCTCGCAGATCTTCCAACGCGTACCCAAGTATATGGGTCATGGCCTTATTGTGCCATTGCATCACACGGTCTTCGACAAGGCCGAGACCCACGGGCACTGCCTGAAAAACCCTTTCCAGGGTGGCCTGGCTCTTTCTGAGGGCCTCTTCAGCCTTTTTCCGTTCGGTAATGTCGAGTGCAAAACCACCGATCAATTTCGATCCATCTTTCCTCTTCATGAGGAATTTGTGGGTCTGATAAACACGTTCCTCACCCGACTGATCCAGATACGTATCCTCCGTGAGCGAATGACCTTTCAGGAGCACCTTCTTGTCGTCCTGGATCATGGCTTCGGCGATTTCTTGGGGATACACATCAACAAGGGTCTTGCCGATGAACCCCTTGCGTGGCCCGAAAATATCTTCATAAAACCTGTTGACGTAAAGGTACCGGTTTTCCGCATTCCTTATGAATACTGCAGCAGGCAGATGCTCCATGAAAGCGGCAAAGCGCTCTTCGCTGAACTGGAGATCCTCTTCCGTTTTCAGGCTGGATGCCAGTCTCTTCTCCAGCTCCTCGCATCTCAGTTCCAGATCTTCATAGCTGGGGTTCTTGTTCATTTTCCTGTCCTCTGGAGCTTGGCGCAGCATCGGGTGGGGTGGAAATTCGGTATCCTTGTATCATTGAAAGGAGGGTTTTTCAACACTTCCTTTTGAAATGCCATTGGTTCGTCTGGAGAGCGTGGACTCTCAGAAAGGCAGAGGAAGTGATCAACCTTCAGAATCAATAGAAGCACGCAGGGCCAAGGTTTTTCCCTTATCAATTTCGAGGGTATCCGGGTCAACCACCACTTGGTAGTCTTCGAGGGCCTTTCTGATACTCACGTAGCCGTTCTTCACGTCCTCCAGAACCATTTCCTCATCCCGCTCCACGGGGGCTCCATAACCTCCTCCTCCGGCAGCGTCCATGACGATCTCGTTTCCCGGTTTCAGCTGGTTCAAGCCATAGGGATTTCCCTTTTCTCCATTGATCAGAAACTGGGCCTTGGCACCCTCCATACCCCCGAAGAGACCTTCCGGCGGGTAACGGAAACGCCCGGATTGGATGCCCAGATTGACGGGCGGCTGGGGGGCGTAATGATCATCCGGAATCCGGAACACAACGCGCCTGCCGAGCCCGCCTTTCCTCCTCCCGGGACCGCCGGAGTCCTGAAGCAACTCTCTCTTTTCAACGATCAGAGGGGTATCGCTCTCAAAGATTTCAACGGGGGTATTGGCCCCGTTCGCAGGAAAGATGTAGTCGTAGTATCCGTCGTTGGTGGCGCTCCCGCCCATACCGCCGCCGCGAATGATGACCGAATGCCATGGACTGCCATTGTTTCTCCTGCCGTAGAATACGTTCATGGTTGCGGGTGTCCCCCCGCTCGCGGCGATGACGCGATCCGGCACCGCCTGCGCCATGGCGCGGTAGATGATCTCGGTGATAAAGTGGCCGATCTGCATTCTCGCGGCCACGGCAGCGGGGAACCTGCAATTCACCACGCTTCCTTCGGGCGCCGTCATGGCGATGGGCCTGGCGCATCCATCGTTGTTGGGGATATCCGGATCGAACATGCTCTTCATGGCCATGAAAACATAGGCATAGGTGAAGTTGTAGACCACATTTCCCCCCCAGTCCACCTGGGGTGAAGAACCGGCCAGGTCCACGAGGATATCGCTTCCTTTCACTTTCACGGACATCTCGATGTGGATATCCTCCTTTCCCTCCATCTGCTCGACGATCCCTTCGGCCCGGTATACACCGTCACCGATCTTATCGATGGCCGTTCGCATGGACTTTTCGGTCCGGCCGATGATTTCATCTGCCAGTCCGTCCAGGCCCTCCAGGTCGTATTCATCCAGCATCTGACAGATCTTTTCCGCGCACACGTGATTGGCCGCGATCTGGGAACGGATATCGCCGGTGACCTCGTCCGGGGTCCGCACGTTCCAACGGATCATTTCCATGACCGCTTCGTTAAGCACCCCGCCTTCGTAGAGTTTGACCAGAGGGATAAAAAGACCGTCCTCGAACACATCGTGGTTGTCGGAAGAGACCCTCCCGCCGATGTCGGAGTGGTGGAATACGCAGGCCGTAAAGGCGGTAATCCGGCCCTTGTAGAAAATAGGACTCATGACGCAGACGTCATTCAGATGACCGGCCAGGGCCCAGGGGTCGTTGGTGATCAGGACATCTCCGGGCTGGTAGTGATCCAGGGGTATCTTATGGACGAGGTTCTTTATCCCGAGGGCCATGGCGCCGGACTGCCCGGGCGTAGCGAACGACCCCTGGGCCAGTTCCCTCCCCTTCCGGTCCGTGAACATACAGGTATAATCGTGGGCATCCCGCAAGAGGCTTGAGAAGGCCGTCCTGGCCACGGTACCGTCCGCCTCGTCCACGATGGAAATAAGCCTCCGCCACAGGATCTCAAGGGTGATCGGATCGAATTGCTGCGCCATGTTTTTTCTCCTTATTTCCTTGATGCAATCGTAAAAAGTCCGGTCCTCAGGAATTGTTGCTCACGTCCCTGGGCGCGATGATGACTTCTAACGAAGTCGTTTTATTGAACGCGTTTTAAGGAAGCGAATCTGACAATCTTTTTCAGATGCTTTCTCATAGTGCACTTGGCATCCAGCTTTTACATGGACGACTATTTGGGGTTTATGCCTCTGGTGCCCTCGCGCTTCTCTATTGCGTACCGCTTAAACCTCAAATAGTCTCCATCTCCTCTGAAGTGTTTAGAAAGCGTCTGAAAAAGATTGTCAGGTTCGGTTCTCTCTGGATGTTGATCTCATATGACACTATTCAAAATCAATCCACAGGAACCCGTAATCGTCCACGGTAGCATTGGCATCTTCCCCGATAATCACGGTGGATTCACGCTCTTCCACGATGGCCGGCCCCTTGAGCTCCGCTCCCGGGAAAAGACCATACCTGTCATAAACCCGGTAGGGGATGAACTCTCCTGAAATACCCGAATAGGCCGGGCGCTCCCCCTTTACAGCATCCTCAAGGGATCTGCCGCCACCCTTCATCTTCGGGAGCTCAAGGAGCTTCTGGGGAAGGGTCGCCCGCACCTTGAAATTTATGAACTCCACCGGGGAATCGGGATAGGTCCGTCCATAAAGTTTCTTATAGACTTCATCGAAACGTGCCCGGATCTCTTCGGGCTTCACCTCATTGAAAAGGCCCTGCGGTGCGGCAACATTGGTCTCTGAGCCCTGGCCCACAAACCGCATGTCCAGGGAACGCTCAAAGACGACCTCCTCCCCTGTCTGTTCCGCCTGGAGGGTACGCGCCCCTTCGGTCTCCATTTCCCGGAAGATGCCTTCGATCTCTTGAAAATTGGCATCTTCAAGCGCCACCTTGTGGCTTCTAAGGAGATCAAAGGCCCTTGGGGCGGTGAAAAAGCCCAAGGCGGAGCCCACGCCCGCATTGGGCGGCACGATGAGCCTGGGTGCCCCCAGCTTTTTGGCCAGGCCGTAGGCGTGTACGGGACCCGCGCCGCCAAAGGCAATAACCGTGGCAACCTTGGGATTGCCGCCCTTTTCCGCGATGTGCGTCTTGGCGGCACCGGCCATGGTCTCGTTGATGAGATCGTGAATGCCCCAGACCGCCTGGATAAAGGGAACCCCAAGGGGACCGGCGATCTTTTCCTCTACCCCGCGCTTCGCCGCCGCCTTGTCCAGCTTCATTTCGCCGCCCAGGAAGTAGTTCTCGTCCAGGTATCCCAGCAGGAGATCGGCGTCCGTAACCCCGGGTTGCGTCCCTCCCCTTCCATAGCATATGGGACCGGGATCGGCCCCTGAACTCTCCGGCCCCACCTGGAGCGTGCCCATCTTGCTGACCTTTGCGATACTGCCGCCACCGGCGCCTATCTCCATGAGATCCACCACGGGGACCTGGATGGTCAGTCCGCTTCCCTTCATGAACCGCTGGACCCTGCCCACCTCGAAGGTGGGGACCACACCTGCGACGCCCCCCTGGATCAGGCAGGACTTTGCGGTCGTGCCGCCCATGTCGAAGCAGAACATCTCCGGGATGTCAAAAAGCCTCCCGTAATACTGTCCGGAAATGACCGCCGCTGTGGGACCTGACTCGATAATCCGGACGGGGAATTCAGAGGCTGTCTGGATGGATGTGATGCCGCCGCTGGAAAGCATGATAAAGAGCCTCCCCTCGAAACCGATGGAGGCCAGGCGATTGGACAGTTTGGAGAGGTATTTCCCCGTTAAGGGCTTGACATAGGCATTGGTTACGGTGGTGCTGGTCCGCTCGTATTCCCGGATCTGCGGCAGGACTTCGTAGGAGATGGAGACGGTGATTTCCGGGGCCTCCTCCTCGATAATTTCTTTAATGGCAAATTCGTGCTCGGGATTTTCAAAGGAATTGAGCAGGCAGACGGCGATGGACTCCACACCCGTTTTGAGCAGTTCCCTTACCACCTCCCCGGCCTCTCCGGGATCGAGGGGTTTCAGGACCGTCCCGTCACTCCTGATCCTCTCGTCCACTTCGAACCGGAAACGCCTCTCTATCAGGGGTTTCGGAAATTCAGCGAACACATCATAGGGGGCATAGCGTATCTCCCGCCCCAGTTCCAGGACATCCCGGAAACCCTTCGTGGTGATGAGCCCTGTTCGAGCCCCCTTCCTCTCGATGATGGAATTGATCACCAGGGTGGTGCCGTGGATCACCTCATCGAGCTCCTCCACAAAACCCGGGGTCCCTGTCTCCAGTTCCCTGATGCCCTGTTCCACCGCATCGGAAGGGTCACTGGGGGTTGTGAGGCATTTGTTGATGTGTATCTTCCCTGTCCGGTCATCCAGCAGGACGAAATCCGTAAAGGTTCCGCCGATGTCACATCCCAGTCGATAGGTCTTTTCCTTCATACCATCCTCCCTGCTTCAAACTCACCAATTAAAATTCGATGTTGAACAGTTAATGGCTTCCCACGAAGGCCCGTTCATCGG
>CAYOIU010000197.1:0-7829 GCA_964404085.1 uncultured Desulfobacteraceae bacterium
GTCCATGTTGAAGTGAGTTGCCAAGTGCACTTTGAGAAAGCACATGAAAAAGATTGTCAGGTTCGCTTCTTTATGCGCGTTTAATAAAGCGACTTCGTTGGAAGTCATCAACGTGCCCATGGACGGACTTTTTACAGTTCCTTCAGATTGGATATGCAGGGAAAAACCACTCGGACGCCGGTATGATAACAGGTTTCTCGTAAAGGTCAAAGGGATTGATAATTCCCGCGGTTTGGATTATAGATCAGTGGTGTTAGGTACCTTGCAGTTATCAATCATGATGACCACAAAAAAGGAGGGCAAAGCAGATGAGCAGGATTGAGTATGCATTGATCAGTGTTACCGACAAGACCGGGATCGCAGACTTTGCCGGGGCCCTTTCGGGATTGGGGGTCAAGATCATTTCCACGGGGGGGACGGCCAAGGCCATCCGGAATGGGGGCGTGCCCGTGACGGATATCTCAGATTACACGGGTTTCCCTGAGATGATGGACGGAAGGGTGAAGACCCTCCATCCAAAGGTCCACGGGGGCCTCCTCGGCCTGCGGGACAACCCGGAGCACACGGAAATGATGGAAAAGTACGGAATCAAGCCCATTGACCTCGTGGTGGTCAATCTCTACCAGTTCGAAAACACCGTGGCCCGGAAAGGCGTTTCCCTGGAGGAGGCCATTGAAAATATCGACATCGGCGGACCTGCCATGCTGCGCTCTTCCGCCAAAAACTTCAGAGACGTGACCATCGTCGTGGATCCGGCCGACTATGAGCGGGTCTTAGAGGAAATGAAGTTGCACTCCGGGAACACGACCCTCAAGACCCGCTTTCGTCTGGCCAAAAAAGTCTTTCGCCTGACGCACCACTATGACGGGGCGATTACGCAGTATCTCAAAACCGTGAAGCTTTAGCGGGGTTAGCCGGGTCTTTCCGGATTTCTTTTTCAGGGCAGACCCTGTTTTTGTGGACTGCCCGGTTCTTTTTCCTGCAATAGATGGCCTGAAACGTCATGCAACTCCCTGAACCGTCCAGGGCGCCTTTTTCGGGCCACGCTGCAAAGCGGCATTTGAGGTCGCAGAACTGCATCGAAGGAACACCTCGTCTCATGATCGTTCGAACAAAACGACTTCCAACGAAGTCACTTTATCCTATGTGTCTAAGGAAGCGAATCTGAAAAAGATTGTCAGGTTCGGTTCCACTTCGTTGC
Organism: uncultured Desulfobacteraceae bacterium; assembly: GCA_964404085.1. Taxonomy (GTDB): domain Bacteria; phylum Desulfobacterota; class DSM-4660; order Desulfatiglandales; family Desulfatiglandaceae; genus CAYUCJ01. Next base: position 1,202 of record CAYOIU010000197.1, read on the forward strand.
TCATAGGCTGCCGCTTGCGGCATAAATCAGGTTTTCACTGAGTCATCACTATTGCATTTGGATCGGCGCATTTCAAGAAAGGAATTTGATGATCGACCGCAAGACACCGAGAAAAGTCAGTCTGTTCATTCCATGCCTCGTGGAACATTTTCTCCCCCATGTGGGAGAGGCCACTGCCAAGGTGCTGACCCGTGCCGGGGTGGAAGTGGATTATCCGAAAGCCCAGACCTGCTGCGGCCAGATGGCCTTCAAGGCAGGTCATCAAAGGGAGGCGCGAAGGATGGCCCATCACTTTGTTGAGGTCTTTGAGGCATCGGACTTTGTGGTGGCCCCTTCAGGTTCCTGCGTGGGAATGGTGCGCAAACAATACCCGCTTCTCTTCAGAGGAGATGCGATCCAACTGGACCGTGTGAATGCAGTGGGCCGGAAGACCTTTGAACTCACGGAATTTCTCGTAAAGGTCCTGGGTTCAATTGATCTTGGTGCTACCTGGCCGGGCCGGGGCGTTTATCACGATTCATGTCAGCTTTCAAGGGGCCTGGGGGTCAGGGAAGAGCCCAGAACCCTCCTTTCAGGGGTGCATGGGCTGGAAATGATGGAACTGGAGAGGGCCGAAATATGCTGCGGCTTCGGAGGCGCCTTCAGTCTGGAATTTCCCGGGATCTCGGAAAAGATGGTGGAAGACAAGGCGGCCGCAGTGGTGAAAAGCGGCGCCCAATTCCTCATTAGCGCTGAACCGGGCTGTTTAATGAACATTGGAGGTTACCTCGAAAAGCAGGGCGAAAGGGTGAAGGCTGTTCACATTGCGGAAGTCCTCGCAAGCCAGTCGGGAGAACCCAAATCCACCGCCTAAATCGTTCATAGTGAGTTACAAGCAGTGATTTGGCGAAATTTCTGATCACCAGCAAGGTGTCAGATGCAAGGCGTCGAGGAGCGACGACTGAGTCGTATGAACAATACGTCGCAGGGAGGAGCGAGCGAAGACAATCCCGCCGACGGCGGGAATGATACCTTGATGGTGATCAGGGGAGAATCATGGAAGTAAAGACCCAACAATTCAAAGAGATGGCCGCAAAGGCCGCCCGCAATCAGACGCTGAGCCGGACGCTTCGCCACTCCGGAGAAAGTTTTCGGGCCCTGAGAGAAAGGGGTTTTTCCCAAATGGAAGACCCGGAAGGGGCCCGACGCAAAGCGCACGAAGTCAAAGACCGGTGCCTTTCCCGCCTGCCCGAACTGCTGGAGTTGCTTGAGAAAAAGGTCACTGAGTCGGGGGGCATTGTCCACTGGGCCAGGGACGCGGGTGAGGCGCGCGGGGTAATCATGGACCTGGTCAAACAGTACGGCGTCCGCACCATCGTGAAGGGCAAGTCCATGATGACCGAAGAAATTGGGCTGAACAAGGTTCTCACCGAAAAGGGCATCGAGGTGTGGGAGACGGACCTGGGGGAATTCATCGTCCAGCTGGCGGGCGAATCGCCCTCCCACATTATTGCACCTGCCATTCACATGAACAGGCAGGAAGTGGCCCGCCTCTTTGAAGAAAAACTGGGCGTGGACTACACGGACGACCCGGAAGAACTGACCATGACAGCCCGCCGGGTGCTCCGGGAAAAGTTCCTGGATGCGGACATGGGGATCACAGGGGGCAACATGGCCGTGGCCGAGACAGGCACCCTGGCACTTTTCGAAAACGAGGGGAACATCCGTTTTGCCACCTCGCTCCCCAGGGTCCATGTGGCGCTTATCGGCCTGGAAAAGGTCGTGGGGACCTGGGATGATTTCGGAGTCCTTCTGAACCTTCTTCCCCGCAGTGCAGCCGGCCAGAAGATGCCCACCTATCTGAGCCTGATCACCGGCCCGAAGAAGGCGGACGAAGAAGACGGCCCGGAGGCCTTTCACCTGATCCTGCTGGACAACGGCCGATCAAGAATCCTGGGGGATACCGTACTGAGAGAGTCCCTTTTTTGTCTCCGGTGCGGTGCATGTCTCAATGTCTGCCCCGTCTACGAGCGAGCAGGCGGGCACAGCTATGGATGGGTGTATTCAGGACCCATCGGCATGCTGCTCAATTCCGCTCTCCTCCCTCCCGGAAAGGCGAGGGATCTGGCCTTTGCCTCCACCCTTTGCGGCGCCTGTGCAGAAGTGTGCCCGGTCATGATCGACCATCCCAGGCTCATCCTGGATATCAGGAGGCGGCTGTCGGAAGACCCTGAATGGAAGGGTCGCCTTGCGCTGGAGAAGGCCCTCCCCGTAAAGGTCTATGCCCGCCTTTCCCTCCATCCCGCACTCTTTCGTTCGGCTGCCTTGCTGGCCAGAATCTTCCAAATGCTGATGACCTCCTCCGGGGAGTGGAAATGGTTGCCCGGCACGCTGGCCCGCTGGGGAGAAAAACGCAGGATTCCACTACTGAAAAAACCTTTCAGAACGAGATGGCCCGGGTTGAAAAAAGCCATTCGGAAGGGGAGGAAAAAGCATTGAGATCGGGTGCTCGAGAGCAAATTCTGGCAGAGGTGAAGCGGTCCACAACGGTACGGCACGGAGACGATGGACCAGGGAAAAAACATGGCTCCCTGGCCCGACCGGCCTGGATTCCGTACGAGATCCCTTGGGATGAAGCCGCAAGGGAACTGGAAACCCTTTCCGACAAGTTTCACCCGGCTCGCAACCCCCGGGAACTTCACCGGGTGCTGGTGGATATTGTCCGCGAACATCAAATCTCATGTGCCATACGTTGGGATCACCCGTTACTCGAAGAGCTGAAGATGGACGCGTCACTCAGGGAGTGTGGCGTTGAAGTGACCATTCCTGCAAGGGAAAAAAAGGGGAGGGCGCTCTCTGAAAAAGCCGATCTGGGAATCACCGCTGCGGACGCGTTTGTGATGGAGTCCGGGACCATCGTCCTGAGGAGCCGGGCGGGATGGGGCCGCGCCACCTCGTTGCTGCCGCCGGTCCACCTGGCCGTCGTGACCGCCGACCGCCGCCTCTGGAGGCTCGGAGATCTGCCGGAACTCATCCGCTACTGGGCCGAAGAAGACGGTCTTTCCGGTGCCGTCACCCTTATTACGGGCCACAGCCGCACGGCCGATATCGAACTGACGCTGGTCTCCGGGGTTCACGGCCCCCGGATCGTGCATGTGGTTGGGATGGACCCTCTCAGCCTTCTGCCTGCAAGTGGGTAGCGGCGATCAACGCAGCCCCAATCGCCCCGTTGACCTGGGCCAGGTGCAGCACCGTAATGGGCAGGCCTGACTTCTTTTCGAGCGCCTTGACCACACCCTTGTTTCTGGCAACGCCCCCAGTCATCATGAGCGGTTTGACCAGGCCAATGCGGTTTGCCATGGCAACGACCCTGGCTCCGATCGATTCGTGTATGCCGGCTATGATATTTTCGCGCTTTTCCCCCCGGGATATGAGGGAGATGACTTCCGATTCCGCGAAAACCGTACAGAGGCTGCTGATGGATGCGGGCGCGTCCGCTTCAAGAGACATGTCTCCGAAGGCATCCAGGTCCACCTCCAGGGCGCGTGCCATGACCTCCAGGAATCGGCCGGTACCGGCCGCACACTTGTCGTTCATGGCAAAATCGATGACACGGCCCTCCTGATCGAGGGCAATGGCCTTGCTGTCCTGGCCGCCGATATCGATGACGGACCGGGTGCCCGGATCCTGGAAGTGGGCGCCGGCCGCGTGGCAGGTGATTTCCGTGACGGCCTTTTGGGCAAATTCCACATTGTTTCTCCCGTATCCGGTGGCCACGATGCGGTCCACCGCTTCCTCTTTCACGCCGCATTCGTCCATAAGCAGCCCGAAAACCTTTTCCCCCGCCTGTTTTGTGTTGTAGCCGCTGTTGATGAGTGCGGTACCTTCCAGTCTGCCATCGCGGATCAGCGCGGCTTTGGTCGTGATGGAGCCGACATCGATTCCAACGGTGATCATTACAGTTACGCCCCCTAGGATATTAGTCAGATCTCATGACGCCTTACTCAACAATATGGAGCTTCCCGTGTCAAGGGGTAAAATTCTCCCTGATCCACCATCAATGCATCATTTGCGGCGTTGCCTTCGCTCGCTCCTCCTTGCGGCCTATGTCTCGATATGCCTCAGTCGTCGTTCCTCGGCGCCTTGCATCTAATGCCTTGCTGGTGATCAGGAGTCATCACAAAGGGCTTGCTTTCGGTGGATTTGCGATTTTCAGGCCGAGATGACGGAGAAAGGTCAAAAAGCTTTTGATAAAATCCTCAATCATGATACTCTAATAAAATAAGTTGTTAGACAGGCCCTTCGATCTGGTTTATGCCGCAAGCGGCAGCCTATGAACAACGAAGAGGAACCAAACCTGACAATCTTTTTCAGATGCTTTCTAAACACTCCGGAGGAAATGGACGGTTATTTGGGGTTTAACGCGACGCACTGGAGATGCGCATGGGTTGGGAGGCGTAAGCCCCAAATAGCCGTCCATGTAAAAGTGAGTTGCCAAGTGCACTTTGAGAAAGCACATGAAAAAGATTCTCAGCTTCGCTTCCTTAAACGCGTTCAATAAAGCGACTTTGTTGGAAGGTCACATGGGGAATCCGGTGATGCGTCTAAAGAGTTTCTTTTTATCCTGCATTTTGTGCTGGCTGGTGCTCGTTGTTTCATCGGGAGCGTTTGCCCAGGAGAGTGAAAGTGCTCCCGCAGGTTCCAGTGGGAAGAAACTGGCCCTCACGGAGGGGGTCGTTTGTGAAGTGATAAAGGGTAACAAGGCCGTAAACCGCGCCGTAGTGTTTTCCAGAAACCTGGGTAAGATCTACTGTTTCACGTCGTTCGATCCCGTACCTGAAGAGATGCCCATCTTCCACAAGTGGTATCAACGGGACCGGCTCAAGGCAACGGCCAAACTGACCTTGAAGCCGCCGAGGTGGACCACCTTCAGCAGTTGGAGTATGAAAGGCCGCGATCAAGGGCCATGGCGCGTTGAGATTACGGACCAGGAAGGCGACCTTTTCAAGACAGTGCGTTTCAGCGTTACGGAATAATCGATTTGGAAAAACTCTTCCTCTTCCTATCCAGCATTCGGTGGCAGGACTTCGTTGATATCGCCCTGAACAGCTACATCCTTTTTCGTCTCTACGTGCTTTTCCGGGGGACCCACGTCTTTCGCGTGCTGATGGGGATCGCCCTTCTCTGGTTTTCTCAGAGGATTGCCGTGGCCCTTGGGCTCATCCTGACCAGTTGGGCCATTCAGGGCATCACAGCCGCTGCTGCATTCATTATCATCGTCGTTTTCAGAAATGAGATCAGGTCGGTTCTCCAGGCAAGGAACCTGAAGAACATTTTCTGGGGCGTTCCCTATCAGACCACGAAGACTCCCATAGAAACAATTGTCGAGACCGTATTCGAATTGGCGGAAAACCGGGTGGGAGCCATCCTGGTATTTCCGGGCACGGACAGTCTGGATGAAATGATTCAGGGCGGCGTGCGTTGGGACGGCCTGGTCTCCAGGGAGATGATCACGTCCATTTTCTGGCACGACAATCCCGTTCACGACGGGGCCGCCGTCATCGAGGGAAATCGCATCAGGAAAGTCGGTGCCGTCTTGCCCCTCTCCCGTCGAAGCGATCTGCCCTCTTATTACGGTACCCGTCACAGGGCCGCTGTAGGTCTGTCTGAAACAACCGATGCCCTTGTCCTGGTTGTTTCCGAGGAGAGAGGATCCATCGCCATGGCAAAGGGGTCCAGAGTTCTGACGGTCCACGGCAGGAAGGGACTTGTCCAGGCGCTGGAAGAGCATGTCGGCTTCACGGAAAGGCAGTGGGGCGTCCGAAAAAAGGAGAGGCGTGAACTGTCATTGCGTCCCTGGCATCCTTGGTGTTGATCACAGCGGTATGGTTCAGCTTTACGCGCGGGCAGGAAAGCCTGGTTGCCTTTGACGTGCCTGTTGAATATGTGAATCGCGATCCCGGTACGCAGATCGTCGACACATCCGTCAATTCCGTTCGCCTGGGCTTGAGCGGGTCGGGTGCCTTTATCAAGTCCATTCGACCCGAACAGGTGAAGGTTAGGTTGGACCTGGGCAAGGCCGTGGTTGGGCAGAATTCATTCACCATCACGGCAGAGAATATCGCCCTCCCGCCCGGGGTGAAACTTCGAAAGGTGAAACCCTCCATCGTGGAGGTCACACTGGATGTCCCCATCGAAAAACTCCTGCCCGTGCAGGTGGACTGGTCGGGGAGGCTTCGAAATGATCTCATTCTGACCAGTGCCGGGGTTATCCCGGGAAGCGTCAAGGTGGTGGGAGGAAAAAGGGTACTGGAGGGCATGTCCACCGTGTATACGGAAAAAGTGGGCCTGGGCCAAATCGAAAAATCGGGATCAATCAAGGTGAAGCTGGCTCTCAGTCCCGCCACGCTCAAAGTCGCGCCGGGTTCGAGAGATACCGTCACAGTGGATTACCTCGTTAGAGTAAGGGAGAGGGAATGAAAGAGGTTACGTGAGCAAAAAGTCTGAGGGCCGTGCTTTTTACGATTCCATCAATATTGATGACTTTGTAAAAAGCTGGTTTGTGCCGCGAGCGGCAGCCTATGAGGAACGAAGGGGAACCGAACCTGACAATCTTTTTCAGATGCTTTCTAAACACTCCGGAGGGGAT
>CAYOIU010000198.1:0-7755 GCA_964404085.1 uncultured Desulfobacteraceae bacterium
TGCTCCAGGTGTATACCACACCTGGGAGCAGCCCGTTTCATATTATCTAACTAAGCATTTCGATTCCAGTCGATAGGGCATGATGCCACGGAAAAAGGCCATTACACGGGTGGCTTGGATGAGAGGAAATATGGATTTTGAGACCATTGAATATGAAGTGAGAGAAGAAGGGGTTGGCATCCTCTCCCTCAATCGACCAAGAAAATATAACGCGGTAAATTCGCGGATGATGAAAGAGCTGGAAAGATTCTGGGCTGACCGTTTGCATGATCTCGAGACCCATGTAATCATCCTCAAGGGAAATGGAAAAAGGGGGTTTTGCGCAGGGCTGGATATGAAGGAGATGATGAAAATGGCCCCCGATTGGAGCCCAGATGAATTTTACCGTTTTCAGGCGAGGCTCGCGCGTCTGAATCTTGCAATGAGACGTGCACCACAGCCTGTCATCGCGGCAATCCACGGTGCGGCCGTGGGTCTTGGTTTCAGTTTTGCCCTGGCATCTGATGTTCGCGTCATCACGGAGGATGTGAGATTTGGAGCGGCATATATCAATGTCGGTCTGGGCGGGGCCGACATGGCCTGCAGCTATTTTCTGCCACGCCTCATCGGATCCGGGAGGGCCTACGAATTTATGCTCACCGGGAATTATATTTCAGCGGAAGAGGCGATGAACCTGGGGATGGTCAGTCGGATGGTCAAGGAAGGCCAGCTTTTGGATACGGCCCTAGAACTGGCAAGGACGATGAACAGCAAAAACCCCATGGGCCTGAGGTTGACAAAAGAAGCCATCAACATGAATGTTGATGCGGGTGGCCTTGAACAGGCCCTCAACATGGAAGACAGAAATCAGACCCTTCTCGTTCTTCGAGGAATGTTGGGCAAGAGTGATAAATCAAGGTATTTCTGAGCGACCCTTTCCTTTTGAGTTAGCAGGATTTCTAAATGGATGTATCTGTCTCAGTATTGAAAAGTTCCGCTTCTTTGGAAGTGATGGGATTGCATCTATGAAGGAGACGGATTTAAGGCGCTGCCTTGAAATATTCGATCTGGGGGTGGAAGCCTCAATTGAAGACGTAAAACAGGCGTATCGGGATTGCGTCAATGTGTGGCATCCTGACCGTTTTGCCAATAATCCCCGTTTGAAAAAAAAGGCCGAAAAAAAATTGAAAGAGATTAACGAGGCCCACGATACCCTGACATCTTTTCTGTCTGCACGAGCCAGAGTGCGGGTTTCAGGGACCCGAAAGGGCCGATCAGAAGGGGACGGGCTTTCTGGTGCCTTTGAGAAAAACGAACATTCTGATATAAGCGATGCTTTTGAAAACCCCTCCAACAAGATGGGTTCCAGGGCCGAAGCGTTTGCCGAAACAGGCACAAGGGTATTCCTCACCGCTTCATCCCGGATCATCAGGATGCTTCGACGATGGATAGAAGCGGATGCCCCCTAACCTTCCTTTTACGGCCATCCGCCACGAAACCCTGAAAGAAAAGCCCTCAGCACGGGGCGGACATAAATGGTTTCCAGGTCAAAGCGTGCTATGGCCCGGCCGAGAGTCCTCGCCTTTTCCGCGGTACTGATATCCGTGTTTACGATAATGACGTACTGGTCTTTCAGGCGACAAAGCCCTCCATGAGAAAGCGGAAAACCCTCCAGGGTCGTCTCGTAGCGGACGGCGATATCCAGCCTTTCGGCCAATTCTTCGAGTTGATTCAGGAGGGTCTCTTCGTCCATTGGGGCTTACCGAGGATGTGTCGCTGAACATGTTTTTCCTGGATCTTACCATTGGAGCAGTAGAGGCGCCAGATAAAAGTACCGATGCTTTTAAGACAAACTTACGACTTGCAACACCCGGTGACGCCTCGCGTACTCCTCGGTTTACCCGGCAAGGTTTCTTCATGAAATCATTTAAAGTGGGAAAATCGGGAAAAAGATGTTGAACCTGGCAACCATTGTGTGTTAGAAATTTGGCGGGTGAAAGGAAAAAAGCCAAATTTTTGGCTTTAATAGGGAGTTTGATATGTCCGATTTGAAGGTCCTGGTAGTGGATGACGAGGAAGAAATCCGGAATCATTTTTCAGATTTCTTACGCAAGGAAGGCTTTGAAGTGGAGACAGCCAGTGACGGCGAGATGGGCATTCAGAAGATTGATCTGGATTTTTTTGATGTCGCCCTCATTGATCTCAACATGCCCAAAGTTGATGGCATGGCCGTTCTGAAGCATCTGGTACAACATGATCCCGATTCAATCGGCATCATTTTGACCGGATATGCCACTATTCGCAACGCCGTAGAGGCCATGAAGGCCGGCGCATTTGACTACCTGGCCAAGCCGATAAAAATGGATGAGGTGCTGCTGGTTATCAAGCGGGCCATGGAATTGAGAGACCTGAGGCGGGAAAATTTCGCCTTGAAACGACAGCTAAAGAGAAAGTATAAGTTCCACAATTTTATTGGTGATAGTCCCTCGATGCACAAGGTTTTCAGAATCATCGAAAAAGTCGCCGACACGGACAGCACAGTCCTTATCCTTGGCGAATCCGGAACGGGAAAGGAACTTGTAGCAAGGGCGATTCATTACCACAGCTCCAGACGTGATAAACCGTTGATTCCTGTGAACTGCGGGGCCATTCCTGAGGAACTGCTGGAAAGTGAGCTTTTCGGTCACGAAAAGGGTGCCTTTACCAACGCCATTCGAACCCGCATCGGCAGGTTTGAAATGGCCAACGGGGGAACTATTTTCCTGGATGAGGTGGCGGAAATGAGCCCCCATCTCCAGGTAAAGCTCCTTCGTGTGTTGCAGGAACATGAATTTGAACGACTGGGCGGGACCCGAACGATAAAATGTGATGTGAGGATACTCGCGGCCACAAACAAGAATCCTGAAAAGGCCGTGGAAGACGGAAGATTCAGGGAAGACCTCTATTACCGACTGAAAGTCATTCCCATTGGCTTGCCGCCCCTCAGGGAAAGGAAAACCGATATCCCACTCCTTGTGCACCATTTCCTGAACCAAATGACCAGGGCCAAGAAAAAGATGGTTAAAGGTATCTCCAAGGATGTCATCAGGGCTCTGGAGCTGTACGATTGGCCGGGTAACGTCCGGGAGCTGGAGAATATCATAGAGAGAATGGTTATCCTCTCGGAAGGAGACTATATCGGGGTCGAAGATCTGCCGGAAAAGATCGCCAGGAAAAGCGGCAACAGCCAAATGATTCAGACATTTGTGCCTGACGACGGTTTTTCTCTGAGCCACGCCGTGAATGAATTCGAAAGGCAGTTGATCGTTAATGCTCTCGAAAAAACAGGGTGGATAAAGAATCGGGCGGCGAAACTGCTGAACATGAATCGCACGACTCTGGTGGAAAAAATCAAGAAACAGGGGATAGAACGTTCGCGGTTTAGCAATTAATAAGAATTATTTCCTGTAGACGCTCGGCTGTATATACTGGAAGGCATGTTTGATATTTGTCAGGCTTTCCGAGTGTCCAATAAAGAAAAACCCTCCTTTTTCAAGTGCACCGTAGAATTTCTGGACTATCCGTTCCTGGGTATGTTTGTCAAAATAGATCATTACATTTCTGCAGAATATGATCTGAAAAGTTCTTCCGGGCGGAAAGGGCTCCATGAGATTCAGTCGTCTGAAAGAGATCATTTTACGCAGTTGTGGTTTGACCCTGTAATACCCGCTGCGCTTATTGATACCCCTCTGGAAGTAGCGGCTCCTTAGGTCGTAAGGGATCTTTTCCAGTTTTTCCTTTTCGTAGATTCCATCTGTTGCTTTCTTAAGCACCCTTGTCGAAATGTCGGTCGCCAGTATTTGGATTTGAAGTCCCTCGTGGGAGCAAAGAAACTGATTCAGGACAATCCCCAGGGAATAGGCTTCTTCCCCACTCGAACAACCAGCACTCCAGACACGGATGGCCCGCTTATTTAGACTGTCAGAGAATTCAAGCACTTGAGGGAGGGCTTTGCTTCTGAGAAAATCATAATGCTTTGGTTCACGGAAAAAATAGGTCAGATTGGTGGAAATGACGTCCAGGAGACGGACCATCTCCTCTCCCGTGTCGTCGTTCATGAGGTATTGATAATATTCTTCGAGTGAACCAAACCGGGTCTTGCGTAAATACTTGGTCAGCCTGGCCTTCAAAAGGCTTTTTTTCCCTTCATGTAAGTTGATTCCCGCTTTTTTATAGATAAGTGTACTGAAGTTGGTATAGTCCGATTCGCTCATTTCAAAATTCATTGGAATATCTCCCCTGTAAACTTTGTCTATAGCATCCATTGTTAATTCATACCAGTATTTCATTATCCATTTTTTCCCAATCACCTGATGATCCAAATTTTTCGTGAATTAAGAAAAAATAGTTTTAAGTTTTTTCTTGGCCGTGCCGATATGAAAAGTGGAGAAAAAATATGACGATTACCACCTACCAGATTCGCAATGTGTTGAGGACGTATGGAAATCAATTGAAACGCCGAACCACTATGCCCAAAGGAAGCGTGGCGCCGATTCAGCCATCGCCCGACTCGGTGGATATTTCAATCGAGGCCCGGAAAAGGCAGGTGCTTAGTCAGTTGTCCGCCAAGTTGATTTCACAGGTTGCTCCAAAAGAAAGACACCAGGAGTCACTGGAAAAAGTGAGCGGAGATAGACCCTGAATCGGCCCATGAGCGTCCCCGGGGAATGTGCGAAAGAATAGGAGAGAATTAATATGAAGATTGATGACATTTCCAATAACATAGGTCTGATATCGCGGTCCTCTGAATCTGCTTCAGGGAAAAGAGCTGCAAATGAAGAGCGCAATGTCACCGATGGTACTGTTACCCATAAGGCTGGTGAGAAAATTGACCTTTCTGAAGCTTCTGTAGAATTTAATAAGGTTTCCGAGGCCGCTGACAGAGTGCAGACAGATCGGATCGAACTTGTGAACAAGCTTCGGGACAAAGTGTCAAGTGGGCAATATCGCGTTGATGCATCGCGGGTTGCAGAAAAAATGGTAACGGAAGGGTTGTCCGAAGTCCTGAAATCATGAAGTGACACTTAAACATCTTAGAAAAAGGTCATTCAAATGGATGGCCTTTTTTTCTTGAGGGGTAATGAAAGCATGAACGGGCCTTCCAACAACTTAAGTGTCCGTCAAATCCAAAAAAACAAAAAGATATTCGTGAACTACAATCGGCTCAGATGCCAGTACGCCTATGACCTGGATCCTGAGAAGGCGTCGGTCGTCTTTGAGATTATCCCCGCGTTGTTAACGATTAATGAGGTTGATCTGCCTGGATATGTTTCTGGAGGGGATTCGGGGTGCGGGTTGTACGGGGTGGGCTCATCCTACCAGTTGAGCGCTGTGGTCGAGGACTATTTTCCCGAAACCAGGCGCCGCAATATTCAGTACCAGAGCTACCTGATAAGAAGACCCCTCATAGAATCGCTTTTCCTGCTGGGCAGCGTGGGGACAGTCGCGCAGACATTTGATTCGGACTTTGATTTTTGGGTGTGTGTGGACAAGAGGCGCTGTAGTCGCAGAAGTGTCCAGGCCCTGGAAGAGAAGACCAACCAGATAGCGTATTGGTGCCAGTCTGCTTTTGGCATGGATGTCCATTTTTTCATCTTGGACCTGGAGCAGGTCCGACTGAATGATTTCGGCAAAGTAGATGAGGAAAGCTCGGGATCAAGTCAGAAAAAATTTCTTAAAGAGGAATGCTACAGGACCATGCTTCTGGTTACGGGTAAAATACCCTACTGGTGGATGGTGCCTCCCGGTTTCAGTCAGGAAGAGTATCAGAAGACATGGGAACGCTTTACCAGAAAGGCACCTCTTGATGCCGTTGATTTTCTTGATCTTGGATTTCTTGAAGGTGTATCGAGGAATGAATTCCTCGGTAACGCCCTCTGGCAGCTAAGTAAAGGAATCAAATCCCCCTTCAAGGCCCTTCTCAAAATGGCTATGATGGAGCTTTACCTCTCAGACCAGTACGATAGGCCCTTGCTCTGTGAAACACTCAAAGGACGTGTATTGCAAGGATGTCGTTTCCTGAGAGAAATGGATCCTTATCTTCTCATGGTGGAAACAATACTGGATTTCTACAGGGAGCAGGACAGGATTTCCCAGATGGATCTTATGAAAAGGGCCTTTTATTTGAAGGCCCTGCCAGGTATGACGAGGGCCAAGAAAAGGGCCATGGGGGAAGACTACAAAGTCGAGGTATTTGCAGAACTGATGGAACGCTGGGACTGGCCCATGGACTTGGTGGAAGATTTGAATCAAATCGGGAATTGGAGCTATGGGCGCCAATTGAAGTTCTCTTCAGAAATCAACCGTTTTTTTTCCTCCACATATCGCAGCCTCTCCGTGCGTCTCCGTTCCGAAGAGAGACAGATTATTGACCAATATGATCTGGACATCCTGGGCAGAAAGCTTATGGCACTGTTCTCCAGAAAACGCAACAAACTCAGACTGACCCCTTTCATTACCGGGCGCAGGTTGATTCTAGGCCGATGCATCGTTCAATATGCAAAGAACCGTTCCAGAAAAAAACGGTGGGATCTCTACGATGCCACTTTGTATCCCAGAGAGAGGGGCACGCGACGGTGGAAAATATTTTCAGCGGAAAGTGTAGTAAAGGCCCTTGCATGGCTGGTCAATAATGGGCTCTATGACTTTCAGACGACCGCGGTGGAAATGCCTCCCAACCCATCAGGGGTGAGACTCACAGACCTGGTGGACCTGCTCAAACATATCCAGTCTTTTTTCCTGCCGGCATACTACCATTTAACAGAAGGATCGCAGTTGGAAGACGAGGCCTCCATGGACCGCATTATGGTCGTGATTGATATGGAAGAGATCTCCAAGCTGAAAGACCCAGCCAGTTTGGACGTGGTCTATCGAAACACTTGGGGGGAAATGTTTGCTGAAACCTATCCCTATGCTGAAGGTATCGATGTACTGAAAGACTATCTGAAGGGAATTCAGAATAATGAAAACGGGTTTCAAGAATTGGGCTCCCGTTTCAAGGTCCATATTCCCCAGTCCTCCGGAGATGCTGATGTAGCGGGCAATTTGAGTGCCAGGATGACGAAAGAGCTGGGGATAGACGAGATACAAATGGCAGGCATTTTCAGATCATTTTACGGCCTCGAAGAGCAAGGGCACTTCTATCCAATTTTTTCCAAGGGATTGTAAGAAATCCATTCCGGGATTGACGGTCAATCGTAGATAAAGTTCTCGATATATACCTTTTTGACGGGTCTTTTCACAAACCCATTCAGGATTCGGATAAAATTTGCCTTCATGGTCTTGAAATCCCTATTATCGACAGCATCTTTCATTTCCGGATTGCCCAATTCCATCAACAGTTCATGTTTAAACCGCGGAAGATTACGTGTCAAATCCAGTCGTTGCCTGTTTCCGTCACAGGCAATTGCAAGCTTCAATCTCAAATAATGTCTTTCATCAACGTTGTAAGCCACGGAGCATTTCACCTGTCCTTTTGTTTTAGAAGCGTTGTATGCCTTTTGAAAAACCCTCTGCGGAATGAGCAAAATATGCGGGTATTTCAGAGAGATAACTGAACCCACAACCATTGCCCCTAAGAAAAAAAGAAGTGCCCATTTCTTTGGCCGGGATGTCTGCCCCCCCTTGTTATCTTTCATCATTCAGCCCTTGCAAAGTCATCATCGTGCCCATGGACCCGGTGCCCGCAATCCAATGTGTGCGTTGTTAACTGGATTCTATATCTAACATAATGAGCCA
>CAYOIU010000199.1:0-7743 GCA_964404085.1 uncultured Desulfobacteraceae bacterium
CTGACGGAAACCGAAAAGTGCGATTTTCGGTTTCCTTACAAATCAACGGGTTGCATTTGCCCCATTGATTTGCGTGCCCCTCCATGGGCACGCTGATGACTTCTCACGAAGTCATCATAACTACTTGTGAATATTGTAATTAGTTTATTTTTCAAATAGTTAAGGTTTAACTTATAATCAAAAGTCCGGTACATTGTCAATAAAAAAAAGGAACCCGATGGAGCGAATTATTAAGGCCCTTCGTCTTAAGTTTCTTGAAAAGCAGGGAAAGGGTGATACCAGGAGAAGCTTCTGTGAAAGACGCCGGCTCCACGGTGTTGAGCGCCATGCCGGGTGGTCATTTTTGATGACACCAGCAAAAGAGTCTGTTAAAGGTCTTGTGGATACATCATTGGAAGGATTTCAGCAATGACATCGATTATTCAGCCCAGGATCGTCCTGGCGGCGCTCAAAGGGGGCTCGGGGAAAACCATTCTCACCCTCGGCCTCATAGCGGCCTGGCGTGAGATGGGCTATGAGATAGCCCCTTTCAAGAAGGGACCGGATTTCATCGACGCCGGATGGTTGAGCTTTGCGGCGGGTCGGACCTGCTACAACCTGGATTCATTCCTGATGAGTGAAAACCAGATCGTCGATTCGTTCATATTCCGTTCTCAAAATGCGGAACTAT
Organism: uncultured Desulfobacteraceae bacterium; assembly: GCA_964404085.1. Lineage (GTDB taxonomy): Bacteria > Desulfobacterota > DSM-4660 > Desulfatiglandales > Desulfatiglandaceae > CAYUCJ01. The sequence goes on from CAYOIU010000199.1 coordinate 671, forward strand.
CCATCATGGAAGGGAACCGTGGCCTCTATGACGGCCTGGACATAGAAGGGCGGTGCAGCACAGCAGAAATAGCCAAGGTCCTCAAGGCCCCTGTGATCCTGATCGTGGACGTCTCCATGTCCACGAGAACCGTAGCCGCCATCATCAAGGGATGCCAGGTGTTTGATCCTGAACTCCATATTGCCGGGGCCATACTCAACCGTGCTGCCGGGCCCAGGCAGATTGCATTGATTACCAGGGCCGTTGAGAAATACTGTTCCATTCCGGTGGTGGGGGTGGTGCCCAGATTGCAGGGGAACATCTTTCCTGAGCGTCACATGGGGCTCGTACCCTTTCAGGAAAGGGACCACGCCGAAAAGGCCATTCGATGGGCAAAAGAAGCCGTACAGGAGAACCTGCAACTGGACCACATCCTTCGGCTGGCCCGGGAAACAGCCCCTCTGGAGAAACCTCCCGCCTCGTCTACTCACCCTGATATCCCCAGGATCACAAGTGAAAAACCCAGGATAGGTTACATCCTGGACCGCTCTTTCTGGTTTTACTACCCTGAAAACCTGGAACAGATGGAACAGATGGGAGCCAGAATGGTTCAGGTTGATGCCCTTTCCGACCCTTCACTACCTGAGATTGACGCCCTTTACATTGGCGGAGGATTTCCGGAAACCCAGGCACAACCATTAACCGATAACAGGGCCTTCAGACACACCTTGAAAAAGGCCATTGACGGGGGCCTCCCGGTCTATGCGGAATGCGGCGGGCTCATGTACCTTGGTGAATCTCTGGTCCTCCAAGGCAACGCTTACCCTATGGTCGGTGCCCTGCCTGTCAATTTTTTTCTGGAGAAAAAACCCCAAGGTCACGGGTATACGATTATGGAAGTTCAGGAAACCAACCCTTACTACCCCATCGGAACGCGTATCATGGGGCATGAGTTCCATTATTCCCGGGCCCAGCTTACCGTCCCTTCTGAACAGGTACGTTTTGCTTTCAGGGTCAAGCGGGGACACGGGGTGAACGGCAAAAAAGACGGGCTGGTCAAGAAAAATCTCCTGGCCACTTATACCCACATCCACGCGGGCGGGAACGATACCTGGGCCAGGGCCTTTTTTGGAATGGCCTTGAAAAAAAAATTGCAAAAATCTCGAAATCACCGAAAACAATAATTGACATCTAATATTTTTTGTCCTATATATTATTGTCTAAATAAGGATACAACTCTATAAGGTCTCATGATCGCTAAACAAAAGGAGGAAAAAGGGTATGCCAACAGTGGAGTTTGAAGGTAACACCTACAATGTCGATGAAGACGGTTTCATTGATGATTTCAATAATTGGAATGAATCGTGGGTCGACTATGTCAAGGGAACAGAGGGCATCGAAGCGCTGACTGATGAACACTGGAAGGTCATCGCTGTACTTCAGGAATACTACAAGAAAAATGGGATTGCCCCGATGGTCAGGATTCTCTCTAAAGTCACCGGCTACAAGCTGAAGTACATCTACGAGCTGTTCCCCAGCGGACCGGGCAAAGGCGCCTGTAAAATGGCAGGTCTGCCGAAACCTACCGGTTGCGTTTAAGAAAGCAAGCGAAAGGCCAGAAAAGAAAAAGGCGCAAAAGACCGTAAGACGGTCGACGCGCCTTTTCTATCTCAACAAAACCTCACACAGACCCTGAAGAAATCAGGAGCTTTTCCTAGAGACAATAAGGGATGCGCCATCAATCTATTACATCAATCTTAAGAGGTCTCTGGAAATTGTGTCTCAGTGACTCTTACTTCTTAGTGACTTGCCTGCCAGCGGATTATAGAGTTTTGTAATTGCAAACTTCATCACGTCAGTTGTTTTTAAATCAATAATAATATCAAGTAATTGATTTCTCGATTCATCCGGCAATTCACACGCTTCATCTGAATCGAACGCCAAGTCAGAAAAGCCCTTTTGCAATTTTTTCAGGTCCTTCTTGCTCATGCCGACCTTGACCCCTTTCCTGCCTCCTATGTCCTGAATCTGGTCCCCCATTCCCAACTCATCAATTTTCTTCTGTTCTTCTTCATTCAAGAAGATATTTACGCAATACTCGGCCATCTTCACACCTCCTGAGATATAGAATTGATTTCTTATAGTACAGGATTCTTTTTGATGTCAAGCGGGTTTGTAAAGGGACGGCCTTCTGTGCGGGATAAAATAGGCCATGCGGTTTTGCCGGACCTTGCGAAGTACATCAGATCGTAGTGTAGTTATGAGGGCCCTTTCTTGCTCTCCGGTGTAGGAGATTTCCAAGTGTCCGCAGGGGTCTGTGACCACGGCAAGTCCTGGGAAAGAAAATCCGACTGACGTTGTCCCCACTTGGTTGCATGCCACCACAAAAACGCCGTTGTCAAAGGCCCTGGCAGGGAGATGCCTCAACCAGCTTTCCAGCTTTTCCTTCCCGGTCCCCCGGGGTGACGCGTGAGGGCAAAAGAGGATCTCGGCCCCGCAAAGGGCCATAGAGGTGCTGATCTCGGGGAAGTGGGTTTCGTAACAGAGCTGAATGCCACAGATCATTCCACAAAATGAAAAGGTATCGATGGTCTCGCCGGCCTGGTAGAGATTCTTCTCATGGGGCGAGAGGTGGGTCTTCCGGTGATGCCCGATCAGGCCTTCAGGCCCCACAATCACGTGGGTAATGAAGGGGCCGTTTTCTCCTGATGATTCACAAAAACCTGCCATCAGTGTCATATGGTAGCCCTCGGCCAGGGGCCTAAGGAGCGAAACAGCTTCTTGGAGATCCATCGAGGGGATACCTCCAGGTTCGAGATCCAGGTAATACCCCGTCAGACTCAGTTCCGGAAAACAGACCAGGTCGGCACCCCTATCTGCCCCTTCCCGCACGAATCCGGCCATGTGCGCCAGGTTTTCATCAATTTTCCCCGGTTCCGAATGCATGCATACAGCGGCTATGGTTATGTCTTCCATTTTCCGGATTCAGCCCTCCACAGCCGTCGCTACCAGGTCACCCACCTCTCCGGTTGAATAGCCCATCTTGCCGGCGCCAAGTCCCTTAAGATCCTCCTTCACGACCTTTTTGATCGCCCCTAGGACAATGTGAGCTGCCTCTTCCTCCCCCAGGTATTCAAGCATCATCTGGACAGCACCAATGGCGGCCATGGGATTGATCTTACCCAGGCCGGCGTACTTGGGGGCCGATCCCCCAATTGGCTCAAACATGGCATTGCCTTCCGGGTTGATATTTCCCCCGGCCGCAATACCAAGACCACCCTGGATCATCGCGCCAATATCTGTGATGATATCACCAAACAGATTGTTCGTCACAATGACGTCGAACTGGTTCGGGTTCTTCAGCATCCACATGCAAAGGGCATCCACGTGCTGATAGTCGGTCTCTATGTCGGAATAGGTTTCATGAAGTTCTTGAAAAACCCGGAGCCACAGGTCCGATTCGTAGATCAGCACATTGCTCTTGGCACAAAGTGTGAGGCGTTTTTTTCCTCCCCTTTTCCGGCAGTATTCGTAGGCATAACGGAGACAACGTTCCACGCCCTTGCGTGTGTTGACGGACTCCTGGATGGCCACCTCATCGGGAGTGCCCATTTTGAAAAAACAGCCACCCCCTGCATACATGCCCTCTGAATTCTCTCTCACCACCACAAAATCGATATCCGCGGGTCCTTTGTCCCGAAGCGGGGTGGTGACACCCGGGAACAGCACCACAGGCCTGAGGTTGATGTACAGATCGAGTTCGAAGCGCAGTTTCAGGAGAATCCCTCTCTCCAGTATCCCGGGCTTGACATCAGGATGGCCGATGGCCCCCAGAAAAATGGCATCCGCGGATTTCAACTGCTCAAGTATTTCATTCGGCAGCAGGGAACCGTCCCTCATGTAGGCCTCTCCTCCCAGCCCAAAGGTCGTGAAATGAAAATCAATATCAACTCCCTTCGAGACGGCCTCCAGCACCTTGACACCCTCTGCCACCACCTCCGGGCCGGTACCGTCACCGGGGATCAAGGCGATTTCATAGGTCCTGTTCATACGCACTTCTCTTCCTTTCTGCCCACCTTTTCTATTATGAATGAGTCTACCTTCCCCTTCTTTCCGGTCTAAGACCACGCACTGCCGCTCCGGCCTTCCACATCTCTGAGTTTCTCATGGTTTCCAGTTCCTTATCAAGCCCAACTCTGTAGTCAGGGGTGCTGTTGGCCTCGAGCACGATTCTCGTCTCTTCACCGGAAACCACACTTTGGTAGAGTTTCTCAAATACGGGATCTACGGCCTGCTTGAACCTCCCTTTCCAGTCCAACGCACCCCTCTGGGCCGTGGTACTGCAGTTGCCGAACATCCAGTCCATCCCGTTTTCGGCCACCAGCCTGATGAGGCTCTGGGTCAACTCCTCCACCGTCTCGTTAAAGGCCTCACTCGGGCTGTGTCCGTGTCTGCGGAGAAGATCGTACTGTGCCTCCATGACCCCGGCCAGGCACCCCATCAGCACACCGCGCTCACCGGTCAGATCGCTGTGCACCTCTTTTGCAAACGTGGTCGGGAAAAGATATCCGGATCCGATGGCAATTCCGAGCGCCATGGTCCTTTCCGTGGCCCCTCCCGTGGCGTCCTGGAAAACCGCGTAGCTGGAATTGATCCCGCTTCCCTCCAGAAAATTGGACCGAACGGTTCGCCCGGAACCCTTGGGCGCCACCAGGATCACATCCACGTCGTCAGGTGGAATGATGCCCGTCTGATCCTTGTAGACGATAGAAAACCCGTGGGAAAAATAGAGGGCGTTGCCTTTCTCGAGACGGGATTTTATGGCAGGCCATGTAGCTACCTGCCCTGCGTCGGATACCAGGTATTGGATGACACTACCCCTTTCCGCCGCCTCTTCCAGGGGGAACAGGGTCTGACCGGGGACAAAGCCGTCCTCTACCGCACGCTCCCACGAACGCCCTCCCTCACGCTGCCCGACAATGACCCTGATGCCGTTGTCCCGCAGGTTCAGGGCCTGACCCGGTCCCTGGACACCGTACCCCAGTACAGCAACGGTCTCATCTTTCAACACCGCTTGTGCCTTTTCAAGAGGAAATTCGTCCAGGGTCACCACTTCCTCCATCACACCACCAAAATCGATCTTTGCCATATTGTCTCCTTTTTTTCTCAGTCTTTTGAGGTTTCTGCCTCAATATCTACAGCTTACGCTTGAAAAAGATACACAAATTACATTTGCCCACCATTTTTTTCCCGGCCCAGGGCCAATGCCCCGGTCCTTGCTATTTCCTTGATACCCATGGGCTTGAGCAGGCCCAGGAAGGCACTGATCTTCCCTTCGTCACCGGTCAATTCCACTGTGTAGTATTCCGTGCCCACGTCCACGATCCGGCACCTGAAAATGTCTACCATCCTCAGGATCTCGGCGCGGTTTTCGGGCTTCGCGCGCACCTTGATGAGGACCATTTCCCGTTGCACAAAACCCGCCCCCGCAAAATCAATGACCTTCAAAACATTGACCAGCTTATTGAGCTGTTTCTTTATCTGTTCCAGCACGCCCATGTCGCCTCCGGTCATCAACGTCATCCTGGAGACCAGGGGATCGGTGGTTTCGGCCACGCAGAGGCTTTCAATGTTGAAACCCCTTCCACTGAAGAGCCCGGCCACCCGCGACAGAACCCCCGGCTGGTTTTCCACCAGAATGGACAGGATATGCCTCTCATCTATCGTCTCATTCATCTGTCGGTCTCCTAAACCAAAAGCATTTCCGTAATGGGTGCCCCGGCCGGAACCATGGGGTACACATTCTCCTCAGGCTCCACATGGAAGTCCATCAACACCGGGCCCTCAAGGGCAAGTCCTTCTTCCAGCACCTTTTCGACTTCATCCGGTTTCGTGGCCCGCAACCCCACAGCTCCATATGCCTCGGCCAATTTAACGAAGTCAGGGGCATAGTCCATATTGGTGCAGGCATAACACCGGTCGTAGAACAGTTCCTGCCACTGCCTCACCATGCCCAGATACCCATTGTTCAAGATCACGACTTTGACAGGGAGCTTATACTGCACGGCGGTGGCCATCTCCTGGATATTCATCTGGATGCTCCCATCTCCTGCGATATCCACGACTGTCTTATCGGGCCTGGCCACCTGGGCCCCGATGGCCGCAGGGAGGCCGAAACCCATGCAGCCGAGCCCCCCCGAGGTGATAAAGGCATTGGGTCTGTCCACGTGGTAGTACTGGGCCGCCCACATCTGATTCTGACCCACTTCCGTCGCCACGACGGCCCGTCCCCCGGTCAGTCTGTAGAGCGTTTCAATGACGTATTGCGGCTTTATCTTTTCCCCCTGCTCATAGGCCAGGGGATTGGTGCTCTTCCACTCCTCGATCTTGTCCAGCCAGGGCTCTCTCAGCTTCCGAACCCCATTCAGGTCCTCCTTTTCAAGGAGATCATTGAGAATCTGAAGGGCCAATCTGCAGTCCCCTACCACCGGGATAGTGACCGGGACGTTTTTTCTTATGGATGTGGGATCGATATCGATATGGACTATCTTTGCCTGGGAGGCGAAGGCATCGGTCTTTCCGGTCACCCGGTCGTCGAAACGAACGCCGATGGCGATGAGAAGATCACAACCGCTTGTGGACATGTTGGCCCGGTAAGTGCCGTGCATGCCGATCATGCCCAGCCAGAGCTGATCCTGGGGAGGGAAGCATCCCAGACCCATGAGGGTCGCAGTGACAGGGGCGACGATTTTTCCGGCAAATTTCCTCAGTTCTTCTGAGGCCTTTGAGAGGACAACCCCGCCCCCCGCCATGATCATGGGCCTTCGCGCCTCCTTGATGAGGTCGACCACCTTGGCCAGTTGTTTGGGATGGGGTTTATAGGTGGGCTGATAAGAGCGCAGCGAGACATCTTTTCCCGGGCCGTATGCGCCCTTCATACTCATGAGATCTTTTGGCAGATCAACGAGTACCGGTCCCGGTCTTCCGGACTTTGCCAGATGGAAGGCCTCTTTGATCACCCGGCTCAAATCCGCGATGTCGGTCACCAGATAGTTGTGCTTGGTGCAGGGCCGGGTAATCCCCACGATATCCAC
>CAYOIU010000200.1:0-7713 GCA_964404085.1 uncultured Desulfobacteraceae bacterium
AAGACAATCCCGCCGACGGCGGGAATGATACCTTGGTGGTGGATCAGGGGTGAAATAGCCGTTACCCGACGTTCCAGGAGATGTGCATGAAAGAAGACAAGGAATTGGCCCTCAAAGCGACAAAGGAAATCGTGGTTAAATTCATTGAAGTGGGAAGACTGTCGGTAAGCTCTTTTGACGAAGCGTGGCACCACATATTCGGGACCATTGAAAGCTCACTTCATAAGGCCCCCAAAGAAGATAAAGGGAATCCTTAGCCCCAAATCCACCATCTAACATCAGTTATGTTTGAGAAAGCAAGCGGTTTGGGATGGTTCCTGGTCACCAGCAAGGCATTAGATGCAAGGCGCCGAGAAGCCGACCGAGGCGTATCTGGCAATACGCCGCAAGGAGGAGCGAACGAAGGCAATCCCGCCGACGGCGGGAATGATGCCTTGATGGTGATCAGGATTAGTATTTTACCGCTACGAGAAAAAGACCCCTAGCAGGAGCCTTGGGACCCGCCTGGCGCCGATCCCCGGATTCCAAAAGTTCAACAAATCCTGTTGCGGTCATCTTGCCCCTCCCCACTTCCACCAGGGTGCCCACTAAATTCCTGACCATGTGCCTCAGGAACCCGTCGGCTTCCATAGTAATTCTGACCAGCCCGTCATTCTGTGATATGAGTTCCGCCCGGTGCATCGTCCTGACCGGGTTTCTGTTCCCACTCCCCGCTGATTTGAAGGATGAGAAATCATGGCAACCCACCACGGTGGAAAGGGACATGCGCATCGCGGCTTTGTTTAGTCTCCTCCTGATGTGCCAGACATAGTTCCGCAGAAAGATATCAGGCGCTTCGGTGTTCAGTATGCGATATTCGTAGACCTTGGACCTGACGCTGTACCTGGCATGAAAATCGGCCTCCACGTAGTCCACCTGTTTGACCAGTATGTCTTCAGGAAGCAGTGCATTCAGGCCCTTGTGCAGGGTCTCAGGGTCCATGGGGGATGAGGTGGCGAAGTGGACGACCTGCTCCAGGGCATGCACCCCTGCGTCTGTCCTCCCGGAGGCAAAAACCCTCACAGGTGATCCCAGTATTTTTTCCAGCCTGTCCTCCACCACCGCCTGCAGCGTGCAGGCGTTCTGCTGCACCTGCCAACCGTGATATAGGCTCCCATCGTATGCAATAACGAGTCTGATCTTTTTCTCGCTCACCACATTCCCTTATCCACTCGGCGTGACGGCACTTCCGAAAAATTTCACACAGACAAAAAAATGGGAGCTCGTTTGAGCTCCCACGCGGTACTCTCTTGTGTTCTTGAGGTCCTACCGTTTCGAATACTGAAAGCGCGCCCGGGCACCAGGCTGCCCATATTTCTTTCTTTCCTTCATTCTCGAATCTCTCGTCAGGAAACCGCCCTTTTTGAGTGACTCCCTCAGTTCCTGTTGAAAAGCCACGAGGGCCTTGCTGATACCGTGCCTGACAGCACCGGCCTGACCCGTTATGCCGCCTCCCCTGACGTTCACGAAAATATCAAATTTCTCGACGGTATCGGTTCGCTCCAGTGGTTCCCTGACCAAAAGTCTATCGGATTCTCTGGTCAGATATTCTTTTGCGGGTCTCTTGTTGATCAACATGGCACCGTTGCCGGGCTTCAGCCAGACTCTCGCAACAGACGTCTTTCGTTTTCCAGTAGCATAGTATATTTCAGCCATTTAGATCTCCAACAACGTAGGTTTTTGGGCCTGATGCGGGTGCTCAGGACCGGCATATATTTTGAGTTTCTTCAATTGGCGGCGACCGAGGCTGTTCTTGGGCAACATACCCTTTACAGCGAAACGCAGGATATTTTCCGGTTTCTTTTCAAGGAGCTTTTTTGCGGATGTCTCTTTCAGCCCGCCGATGTACCCGCTGTAGCGGTAATAGTATTTGTCGTCCCATTTTCTACCCGTTAGGGCCACCTTGTCGGCATTGATCACCACGATAAAATCTCCGGTATCTGCGTGGGGCGTGTATATGGGCTTGTGTTTACCCCTTAATCGCATGGCGATCTGCGTCGCAATTCTGCCTACTACCTTGTTCTCCGCATCCACGAGGTACCACTTCTTTTGGACCTCTTTTTCTTTTGCAACAAATGTCTTCATGGTCGTTATCCTATCGCTGATGAAAACGCCGGGTGTCCGACGACGGACTTTTTGCAAGTCATCATTGTTCGAAATCGAAGTTGTTTTTTTAAATAATATTCGTCAACATGTCAAGAAATTTCTCCCAAAAAGATATTGACAAGAAATTGGAAACTTGCTAGATACTAAAATTCTCTTGAGCGCCCGTAGCTCAGCTGGATAGAGCGCCGGGCTTCGAACCCGTAGGCCGCAGGTTCGAATCCTGCCGGGCGCGCCAGAAGGACAAGACCATTAATTCATGGGCCTGTAGCTCAGTTGGCAGAGCAGTTGACTCTTAATCAATTGGTCGGGAGTTCGAGTCCCCCCAGGCCCACCACGAAAATCAAGGACTTACGGAGCATTGCCGTAGGTCCTTTTTTATTAAGCTGGCATTTGGTACAGTATTGGTACAATTTTTCTCGCACGAACGGCCGCTCTCCATGCGTCATTTTATTCGGATATTCTCCAGTTCCCTTTCAAGAACAAGCGTAATGTACGCGAAAAATCCCAAACACGCAAGCCGATATCTGGAAAGCAAATGCTTTATCCTCTCTCCAGATTCACTCCTGCCTAGACAAAAATAACCGCGGCCTTTCGACCGGACAAAGGAAGTGTTCCATAACTTCATTAGATCCGATCTTCGATCTCTTCCCTGAAAAATAATTTCAACGCCAAAAAATTTGGTAACTAATTGATATAACATATCAAAAATCCTTACATGTACAAACCGCGAACGCTATTTGTACATTATCGCCCAAAAAAATCATGTGTTAACGTCCTCCATGATAACAAATGATCACAGGAGGAATTCAAATGAAAAGTATCAGGATTGATCTATCCGAAATGGCGAAAGCATGGCCCAGCCCTATCGTCGTTCGCAGCAAGGTCCCCGAGTTTTCCGGGGGTCTCCTTAATCCTCGCACGCTCGCGAACCACGACAGCAAGGGCACCGGACCCAGGGGGAAAATACGCTGTGGGAGGCTGATTGCATATCGTGTGGAGGAGCTCGTCAGATGGATCGAGGAGAGGGCGCAAGAGGTGTAGGCCAGGTCATGAAAACAGGGGAGACCTTGATCATAATAACTCATTGAAAGGACCCTACGATGGCCCACATCGAAGAATACAAAAAAAAAGTCAGCACTAAGAAACTCGAGCTGTTAGCAGAGCATGCCCCGGACATCGGGACAAATGCCTTTCCTCTTGAAGTATTTCACGAGGCTTACCAGAAAATTCTATCCGAAGTTTCAGTGGCCTATGCGGTACCCATGGCGGTCCCCGGATGTGCTTTCTTGAGCCTTGCAGGGGCTTGCATCGGCAGGACCAGACAGGTTCAGATCAAGCCGGGATGGGCGGAGTGTTCAAACCTCTGGATCGTCCTTGTTGGTGACAGTGGGACAGGCAAGAGCCCTGCAACGAGAGAAATTCAAAACCCTATTCTTGATATTGAGAGCGAGTGGCACGCAACATTTCAGGATGAAACGAAGGCATACCAGTTTGAATTAGAGCAACGCAAGGCCACGCCGAAAAAGGACCGTGACTTATTAGGACCGCCGCCTGACCCCCCTGTGTGGAAACAGCTTGTCATTGACGATTCAACCACAGAAGCTTTGAGTGATGCCCTGTCAGGAAATCCACGGGGTATTAGTTGGAATCGAGACGAACTGGCGGGCCTTATCCTTGACATGGACAAATATACTAAGGGCGGGGGCACAAAACAAAGACTTATGTCTGCTTACGACAGCGGAGCGTGGAAGACGAACCGTGTGACCAAGCAATGTTTCATTCGCCATGCCTGCGTGTCCATTTTCGGGACTATCCAGCCGGGGGCAATGCCTGCCATATTCTCAGACATGGACGCCGCGACTGGCTTTCTTCCACGATTTATGTTTGTCAAGGTCGAACAAGACGCGCCCGCCTTATGGACTGATGAGAGGGTAAGAAATGAGAGCCGGGAGGCCCTCAAAAAGACTTACAAGGCATTGCTTGACTTGGAATTTTCTGACGAGGGGAAAGCTGGAAGAATACCCGTAAGCACGCAAGCTAAAAACCTGTTCATAGAATGGTTCGATGATCAGGCAAGGGAACCGTGGCAGGATGCGGAGGCGGGGGTGTATCAGGCTGTTTTAGCAAAATTGAAAGCGCAGTGTTTAAGGGTTGCCTTAATCCTTCATTGCCTTGATGCGGCTGTAGAGGGCCATTCAGAGCTTGTGCCAATCCAGGAAGGAACCATGAGGCGGGCAATTGTGTTGGTGAACTTTTTCAAGGCAAATCAAAAGGCCATTTGGAGCCAGGTTATACGCAGCAAACAGGCATTAAACCTGAATCCCCTGCAAAAGAGGGTAGCCAGGGCCGTTGTTGACTTGGAAAATGAGATTACGGATGGCATGTTGTCGACTTCTAGAATCATGGCATTGGCGAATGAAAATATACTGCCTTATGAAAGGAACCTTACAGAAAAATCCGTGGGGCGGATTCTTGCCGGGATGGGATTTCATACCCAGCATTTGGCAAAGCGTACAGACCTCCGGGGACCGGTAGTAACCCCTGAATTGCTCACAAAACTAAAGTTGAGCCTAAAACAAACGGCTTAAACGGTTTAAACGGATATGAACTAGGAATGACGGGGAATTCAGGAGGTGGACTAAATGGCTGCTAAATGGCTTAAACGGTTAGGAAGGAGAGGGTTCTGGCCATTTAAGCCGTTTACTATCCGTTTAGATGGAGGCGGGAAACCCGCATGAAATAAGGCTGCTGGCCATTTAAGCCGTTTAAGCCGTTTGTTTTTAGAGGAAAATAAAAAATGACCATTCTTGGCCTGCTGCAGCAAGACGGAAACCAGTTGAAAAAGGTATCGAATACCCACGGTGGTGAGTATGCAGGGCCGTGTCCTTTTTGCGGGGGAGATGACCGTTTCAGGGTATGGCCTGAACAGGATCGTTTTTGGTGCAGGCAGTGCGGCAAGGCAGGGGATTCAATTCAATACCTGAGAGATACAAAAGGGATGACCTACATGCAGGCCTGTGATGCCTTGCGAGCAGAGCCGAGGGTGAAGCCTTCGACAAGGCAGGAAAGGGCTGTCTGGACGCCGAGAGAGACCATAACGCCACAAAAGACATGGCAAGAGAAAGCCTCTGCTTTCCTGGCATGGACAGAGAAACATTTGCAGGAAAACGGGAATGTCAACCAATGGCTGAATAATGACCGGGGGCTTACAGAAGAGACCATAAAACAGGCGCACCTTGGATGGAACCCAAAAGATCTATATCGTGACCGTAACACCTGGGGGCTTGAGGACATCGGGAAAAAGTTATGGTTGCCGGGAGGACTCGTGATTCCCTATCAAGTCGAAGGGAAGCTGATAAGGCTGCGGATACGGAGGCCGGACCCTGGGAAAGGAGCGCGATATCCTCTTGTGCCGGGAAGCGATACTAAAGCGATGATATTGCCGGGGCCAAATAAAGCCGTTGTGGTGGTCGAGAGCGAGCTTGACGCTATTCTTCTGCACCAGGAGGCCGGGGATATTGTAACCACTGTTTCACTTGGAAATGCGCAGACAAGGCCGGATGAAAAGACGCACAGCCTTCTCGGACGCGCTGAAGAGATATTGCTTTCCCTGGACAGCGATAAAGCCGGGGTAAAGGAAACCCTTGTATGGTGGAAAGGGCGTTACCCTGCCAAGTGGTGGCCTGTCCCTGAAGGCAAGGACCCGGCAGAGGCGATGCAGGTAGGTATTGACCTGAAAACGTGGATTATGGCGGGGCTTGATAAAGAGCCATCCAAGATACAGGGCCGGCCGTAAAAGTCGATCCTGAGCAGGGTAAAGCCATTGCTAATGAATATAGGCCTGTCCTGTGTCAATACAAGAACGAGCCTCGGAAGATTCACCCGGCGGTTTGTGAGTGGCACCGGGAAGAGAAAGACCCTGAGTGTATCCGGTCTAACTGCGGGCGCGCAACGTGGATGATTAAACGCCCCGAGCCGGTCAAATCGCAAGAAGCGTTATTCCAATAATATTTTGGTGTGCCTCTGGAGTGGGCCCCAGAGGCGGGTAAGGGCGGGTAAACAACGAAAATGAGAATCACGATAAAGAACAGGCTGACAATCCAGGACGTACCGGACGGTTTTAAAAAGGCCATAAGGGACCGCTTAGCCTTCAACAACCCCAAGTGGATTGAAAACGAACGAATGGGTCGATGGAACGGCGAGACGCCAAAATGCTTGGAGCAGTATGTGATGGGTGAAGACGGCGAGCTGATCGTTCCAAGGGGCTTTGTCCGTCACCTGATATCCATGTCCAGGAAGTGGGGCATCACATACCGCATTAACGATCATCGGCGCACCTTGCCTGAAGTGGGCTTTTCCTTCCATGGCAAGCTGAAGCCATTCCAGGAGAGGGCCGTCAAAGACATCCTCTTTCATGACTTCGGGACCCTGAGCGCGCCCACTGGGAGTGGTAAAACCGTCATGGCCTTGTATGCCGTGGCGCACCGAAAGCAGCCAACACTTATCGTTGTCCATACGCGGGAATTGCTCAATCAATGGATCGCCAGGATTGAGACCTTTCTGGGGATACCGACGGACCAAGTTGGGATCATAGGTAACGGCATGCGCAGGATGGGAGATAAGATCACGGTTGCCACAGTACAGACCCTCTGCAAGTGTGTTGATGAGGTGAGGGGTCATACCGGCTTTCTCGTGGTCGATGAATGCCACAGGGCGCCGAGTAGGACATTCACGGAGGCCGTGAGCGCCTTTGACTCGAAGTATATGCTTGGCCTGAGTGCTACACCATGGAGACGGGACGGATTGTCCAGGCTCATCTATTGGCACGTTGGAGATATCATCCATGAGGTGGACAAGAATAACCTGGTAGCGAACGGGGATATTCTCAAGGCTGATATCGTTATCCGGGAAACAGACTTCAGGACCACCCTTGACCCTTCGGTGGAATACAGCAAGATGCTTTCAGAGTTAACACAGGACTCGGAGAGGAACGCACTTATCGCCTCAGATGTGGTGAGGGAAGCCCGGAACGGCGGAGGCGTGTGTCTGGTCCTATCCGATAGAAAGGCCCACTGCGAGACAATCCAGGATCTTCTATGGCGGGAATACAAAATAGGTTCAGAGTTATTGACCGGCGATGTACCCAAGGCACAGAGAGCGGCAATTGTGGACCGGCTTGACAGAGGCAAGGTAAAAGTTCTTGTGGCCACAGGCCAGTTGGTCGGGGAAGGCTTTGACTGTAGCCAACTGACGACCCTCTTTTTGTTAACACCGATCCGTTTCAATGGACGCGTCATTCAGTATCTTGGCCGTGTGTTAAGACCGGCGCCAGGGAAGGACAAGGCGCGGGTGTTCGATTACTGTGATGTTCATGTGGGGGTGCTAAAGGCATCAGCTGAGGCAAGGGTAAGGGCGTTCAATGGTCAACGGTAAAGTTAGACTTGCTGCGGAACGGTGGGTCTGGTTATCGGCTCTAATTACTTAGGAGGTTAAAAATTGAGAGAAATAAGGGGAACATTCAAGTTCAGCAAAAAAACCATTAACTATCTGCGCTTCGATGTGAGGTTT
>CAYOIU010000201.1:0-7653 GCA_964404085.1 uncultured Desulfobacteraceae bacterium
ACTCAAACCCGAATTCGTGGCCCCCCTCGTGCTCTATCTCTGTTCCGAGCAGTGCGATGATACAGGCTTGATCATCAACGCGGGCATGGGCTACTTCAATCGGGCGGCCGTTCTGACCGGGCCGGGCGCAGTGGCGGGAGACGGGAAAAAGGTCCCGGACCTGGACGATATCCACAGGAACTGGGAGGCCATCAATACCCTCGAAGGCGCTGAAGCGTTCCCCAATGCCACAGCCGCCTTGGGCCCCATGCTTGACGCGTTCAACCCAAAGAAAAAGAAGTCAGGCGAAGGAGCCGCCGAGGCCGGGCTCACGGTCAAGGCCATCTTTGATGGCCTTCCCGGTGCCTTCCAGGCCGACCGGGCCGGCGGGGTCGACGTGTTATTCCAGTTCGTTATTTCCGGTCCCGACGGGGGTTCGTGGTACGCCACCGTAAAGGAAGGCACCTGTGAAGTGACCGGGGGAACCCATGAGAGTCCCACCAGCACCATCAAAATGGCTGATGTTGATTTTGTGAAGCTGATAACAGGCAGGCTGAATGCCATGACGGCCTTCACATCGGGGAAACTCAGGGTTGAAGGAGACCTTATGAAGTCCCAGCTCATTGAGAAGCTGTTTCAATTTTGAAGGAGGAATGGATATGGCTACAGGAATCAGAGACAAGGTAGCGATCATCGGCATGGGCTGCACGCGCTTCGGTGAACGATGGGACGTGGGGGCCGAGGAACTTATGGTGGAGGCCTTCACAGAGTGCTTGGAGGACGCGGGGATCCAAAGGGATGACATCCAGGCGGCATGGCTGGGGACCTGTGTGGAAGAGGTCAATGTGGGAAAGAGCGCCCTGCCCATGTCAACCACATTGCGATTGCCCTTTATCCCGGTGACCAGGACCGAAAACTACTGCGCGAGCGGCACTGAGGCCTTCCGGGGGGCGGTCTACGCGGTCGCGTCCGGCGCCTACGATGTGGCCCTTGCGCTCGGTGTGGAAAAGCTGAAGGATACCGGCTACGGAGGGCTCCCGAATCCCGGTTCGAGCTGGGGCTCCCTGTCGTGGTTGTGGTGGCCCAATGTGACGGCCCCCGGGGCCTTCGCGCAGCTGGCCACCGCCTATGCCGCGAAGTACGATATCCCTGACGATGTCCTGAAAAGGGCCATTGCCCACATATCCGTAAAAAGCCATGCAAACGGTGTGCTCAACCCCAAGGCCCACCTGCGGAAAAAGGTGACGGAGGAACAGGTCATGGGAGCGCCTATTATCGCACATCCCCTCGGCCTGTTTGATTGCTGCGGGGTGAGTGACGGCTCCGCCTGCGCCATCGTCACCACCGTGGAGAAGGCAAAGGCCATGGGGAGAAAGGACTTTGTCACGG
This sequence comes from uncultured Desulfobacteraceae bacterium, assembly GCA_964404085.1. Taxonomy (GTDB): domain Bacteria; phylum Desulfobacterota; class DSM-4660; order Desulfatiglandales; family Desulfatiglandaceae; genus CAYUCJ01. The sequence goes on from CAYOIU010000201.1 coordinate 1,369, forward strand.
TGAAGGCGTTGCAGATCGCCCTGAGCAACGGCGAGGAAATGGGGTACAACAACTGGGACGGGGACCACTTCATGTCCACCGACCGGTGCAGCACCAGGGCCTACGAGGAGGCCGGGATAAAGAACCCGAGAAAGGAAATAAGCATGATGGAGGTCCATGACTGCTTTTCCATCACCGAACTCGTGACCTACGAGGATCTCCATATCTCTCAACGGGGACAGGCGGTAAAGGATGTAATGGACGGGTTCTATGACCGGGACGGCGGAGGTGTTCCCTGCCAGGTGGACGGGGGGCTCAAGTGCTTCGGGCATCCCATCGGGGCGTCCGGACTGCGCATGCTTTACGAGATGTATCTCCAATTTCACGGAAGGGCCGGGGAACGCCAGATCGAGAACCCCAGGTACGGTCTCACCCACAACCTCGGGGGGGTGCCTTTCATGAACGTGTCCAGTATTTCCATCATCGGGAAATACGGAAACTGATGCGTTTCCGTTCTGGTCACAACGGGGGGTGGGAAGGAGAAAGGAAATGGATGTGATCAAGTATTCGGAGGAACACAGCATATTCAGGGATTCGGTGAGGAAATTCTTTGAAAAGGAGGTGATTCCCCATATTGAAGAGTGGGAAGAGGCGGGAATCGTTCCCAGGGACATCTGGAAAAGGATGGGTGAGCAGGGTTTCCTGTGCACGGACGTGGCTGAGGAGTACGGCGGCGTGGGAGCGGACTTCCTCTATTCCGTCGTCCTGACCGAAGAACTTTGCAGGACCGGCTTCACCGGCCTGGCCTCGCCCCTTCACAGTGATATCGTGGTCCCCTACATCACATCCTATGGATCGGAAGCGCTCAAGAAAAAATACCTGCCCGGGTGCGTGTCGGGGGATATCATCACGGCTGTGGCCATGACCGAACCGAACACCGGAAGCGACCTGGCGGCCATCAGGACCAGCGCCGTTGAAGACGGGGACTTCGTGATCATCAACGGGCAGAAAACCTTTATCAGCAGCGCGCTTAATTGTGACCTTGTGGTCCTGGCGACCAAAGACCCCACGGTCGAAAGCCCATACCAGGCCATAGACCTCTACCTCGTGGAGGCGGGGACCCCCGGTTTTGAAAAGGGGAAGAAGATAAAGAAGGTCGGCTGGCACGCCCAGGACACCGGAGAACTCTTTTTTACCGACTGCAGGGTCCCCAAGGCCAACCGCCTCGGCCGGAAGGGGGGCGGATTTCTCATGCTCATGGAGAAGCTCCAGCAGGAAAGGCTGATGTGCTCCATCCTGGGGCAGGTGGCCGCCGAGAGGATGCTTGACATAACCATCGCCTATTGCAAGGAGAGAAACGCCTTCGGTCGGCCCATCTCCAAGTTCCAGAACACCCGGTTCAGGATCGTGGAAATGGCCACCGAGATAAAGCTCGGCCGCGCCTTTCTGGATCGTTTGATCGTGGACCACATGGAAGGCCGGGACATCGTGGTCGATGTGTCCATGGCGAAGTACTGGATCTGTGAAATGGCCATGCGCGTTGCGGACGGTTGCGTCCAGCTCCACGGGGGCTATGGCTATTGTGAGGAATACCCCATCGCCAGGGCGTGGAGGGACACCCGGGTCCTGTCCATATTCGCGGGCACCAGTGAAATCATGAAGAATATCGCTGCCAAATTCATGGGACTCTAGCCCGCATTTCTCACGGATCTTCGTAGCGAGATGGTGAAGTTGCCCGGGGATATAAGGCGCGCGCGGGAAAATACCCGCAGGCATACTTAAACAGTATGTCGAAGATATTTTTCAAGTGCAACGCAGTAGGCGCGGGCAAATTCAACATCGGAGTAGATTGTCCGTGAGAAATGCGGGCTAGGAGGAAGAAATGGAATTCAGAAAACTGTTTGAGCCCATCACGCTCCACAACGTGGAAATAAAAAACAGGCTTGTCATGCCTTCCATGGGCCTTCTCTACAGTACGGATTATTCCTTCAATCCCCGTTACCGGGCCTTTTACCGGGAGAGAGCCAAGGGCGGCGTGGGTCTCATGACCATCGGCCCGGCCTCCATCGATACGGTGGGAAGCGTCCCGTTCATGGTGGGGCTCCATGATGACGGTTTTGTGAAACCCCTGAAGGGGTTCATTGATGAACTGCACGGGGAATCAGACGTGAAGGTGGCGGTGCAGCTCCTCCACATGGGACGCTACGCCTTTTCCTTCCTGACGGGACAACAACCCATGGCCCCTTCCGCCGTTCCGAGCAAGCTCACCGGTGAGATCCCGAGGGAGATGACAAGGGATGATATCGAGGCGGTCAAGAAGGGTTATGCCCTCGCTGCACAGAGGGCAAAAGAGGTCGGGTTCGACCTGATCGAGGTGTTGGCGTGTACCGGATACCTCGTCACCCAGTTCCTCTCTCCCCTCACCAACAAGCGAGAAGACGAATACGGCGGCAGTGTTGAAAACAGGATGCGTTTCGGGCTCGAGGTCATCCGGGAGGTGAGGGAAGCCGTGGGGCCGGACACGGCCGTGGGCGTCAGGGTGGCTGGGAATGACTTCATGGAAGGCGGAAACAACAACAGGGAGGCGGCCCTGTTTTCCGCCGAGGCCGAGAAGGCCGGCGTGGATGCCGTAAATGTGACCGGGGGATGGCATGAAACCAATATCCCGCAACTTACTTCCAACGTGCCGCCCGGTGGTTTCCTGTATCTTGCCCGGGGAATCAAGGAAAAGGTCAACGTGCCCGTCTTTGCCTCGAACCGGCTTGGAGACCCGGTTGTCGCTGAAAAGGCCCTGCGGTCGGGGGCGTGCGACATGATATGCTGGGGCAGGCCTCTCATCACCGATCCCGACCTTCCCCGGAAGGTCCGGGAAGGCCGGCTTGACGAGATTGTCCCGTGTATCTCGTGCAACCAGGGCTGTTTTGATTCTGTTTTCGCCGGTCAGCCCGTCACCTGTATCCTCAACCCCCGGGCGGGGTATGAAGACGCCCTGCGGATGGAACCGGCCGAGACCCGGAAAAAAATCCTGGTGGCAGGGGGCGGCCCGGGAGGCATGGAGTTTGCCCTCACCGCGGCCGAACGGGGACATGATGTCGTCCTCTTTGAAAAGGATACCCGCCTCGGCGGACAGGTCAACCTAGCCATGGTTCCCCCGGGAAAAGCGGAGTTCCGGAAGCTTATCAACAGCATGGCGGCACGCATGAAAACCAGCGGAGTTGATATCAGGCTCAATACGGCCCTTTCCCCCGGGACGGCGGCCCGTGAAAGGCCCGACGCGGTTGTTGTCGCATCCGGCGCCGGGCCCCTATCCATCGACGTAGCGGGAGCGGAAAAATCCCACGTGGTGGACGCATGGGATGTCCTTTCAGAGAAGGTGTGGGATATCGGCAGGGACGTGGTGGTCGTCGGCGGGAGCGCCACGGGTTGCGAGACCGCCCTTTTTGTCGCGTCCATGGGCATCCCCGACCCGGCAACCTATTCCTTTATCATGTTTCATAACGCCGAAGACCCGGAATTCGCCACGTCCCTTCTCCACACCCCCGGCAGGCGCGTCACGGTCATCGACATGGTGCCCCGCCTTGCAAACAATGTGGGCCGAACCGCCCGGTGGTCGCTTCTAAAGAGCCTCCGCCTGCTGAATGTCGCCCTGCGGCCAAAGACCAGGCTGATCGAGATAACGGATGATTCGGTCAAGGTGGAAACAGACCGGGGAAGCGAATCCATCCCCGCCGATACGGTCGTCATGGCCGTCGGGGTTGCTTCTGAAGACCGTCTCGCAAAGGAACTGGAAGAAAACGGAATAGAGGTGATCACCATAGGGGATGCCAAAACCCCCAGGAAGATCTCCGACGCCGTCCGTGAAGGCTTCCGGGAGGCCTTGAAGATCTAACCCGGATCAGGTGAAACAGACTCCCCTGAAGAGACCGTGAGGGTGCGCCTCCACGGTCTCTTTCATCTTCACCACGTAGTCGGGCCGGGGCCCCTTCCGCCAGCGGGGATAGCCACCCCGCCATACATAGTAAAGCAGGGTGTGAAACACCCCTCCGGCAAACCGGTATTCGCCGACACCCATCTCCCCCTTTCGCGCATCCAGAAACACGGTGATGTCTTTCTTCACGGCATAATCCATGACAAGCGATTCTGCAACCCGCCTCGTCAGGTGTCCGTCGGGATTCTGCTTGAAGTCTTCCTGCCGCTCCGGAAAGGGATACTTTTTGTAGAGTTCCCCGATGAATCCGCTGAAATGAACCCCATGAATGGCCCCCATGAGATCGCCGATATCTTCAGGACCGGGGATGTCAAAGACCGGCCATCGGGTTTCCAGGAGCCCGGACCCCTCTTCCCCGGCCATGGCGGCAATCCACCCGCAGAAATCCTTGGCAAAAAAGAAATAGTGGTCCAGCAACAGCATGTCGGATTCAATGTTGAAAAACCCGAACGCCACCGTTCCGTGGCTGCTGGATTCAAAGGCAAGCGGCATGGATTTTCCTCCCTTCTCCAACGTTTGGGCGCCAATAACGACCCTGATACCCTAAAACAGGTTTGGACCGGTGACAAGAAAAACCAGGCCCGATTTGACACGCAAGGGCCAATAGTTTATGTTGACTGAACCAAAATTATGATTAGGTTTTTATCTGTGACCTAAGGATATCGCCTTTTTCAAGGAGAAAAACATGAAGGTAGAGAGTACGAATGGAATGTTCACAGGCGCCTCAAAATATGTCCTGGATGAAGAACTTGCCAAGATCGTCAATATTTCCATGGCACTGGAAATGCCCCTTCTCCTCAAGGGAGAACCGGGAACCGGTAAGACCATGCTGGCCCACGCCATAGCGGAGGCCCTTCAAATGCGGCTCATCGTCCTGAACGTCAAATCGAGCATGAAACTGGTGGAAGCACTCTACCAGTACGATACGTTGACGCGCCTCAATGACAGTCGGTTTGGTGACAGCAGCAGGGACGTCAGCAATATTGAAGAGTACATCAAGATGGGTAAAATCGGCCAGTCATTCGTGGCGGATGAGCGCGTGGTACTGCTGATCGACGAAATCGACAAGGCCGACACGGACTTCCAGGACGACATGCTGGACGTCCTGGACCAGATGGAATTTGACATTATTGAAATCGACAAGACCATAAGCGCAAAAACCCGTCCGGTCATCATCATTACGTCCAACGCGAAAAAGGACCTTTCAGACCCGTTCCTGGGGCGTTGTAATTTCCATCACATCGCCTTCCCCGAACCGGACATGATGCGCAGGATTGTCCGGGTGCATTTCCCCCGCATCGACGAGGATCTCCTCGAACATTCCATCAAGGCCTTTTACAAGATGAGGGATTTTCGGGAAGTGGAAAAGAAGCCTGCCACAAGGGAACTCATTAACTGGATACGTGCCCTGGAGGCAGATCCCGACTTCACGGTTAAGAAACTGACCAAAGGTGAAATCCCCTACCTGGGAGTGCTCTTCAAGAAAAGTCCCGATTATGCGGTGGCCCACAATACAGTGGCCAGGATGAGGCTCTAACCAGACCATGTTTACAGGCTTTTTCTATCTACTCAGGCAGGTGGGGATTCCCGTGTCTCCCACATCGTTCTTGAGGCTCCAGAAGGCCCTGGGCAGGGGACTCATCACCTCTATTGATGATTTCTACACCGCGGCGCGCGCCATTCTCGTCAAGAGTGAAAGGTATTTCGATCTCTACGACCAGGCCTTCGCCCACCACTTCAAAGGGGCGGCGTTGAAGGAGCCCGACGAGTTCGAACTGACCGAAGTCGCCCAAGCCATGCTGCAGGAGTGGCTGAAGGACCCGCAGGAACTGGCCAGGGCCATGGGGGTAGACGAGGATTCCCTCAAGAAGATGAGCCCGGACGAACTGCTCCAGTATTTCATGGACCGCCTCAAGGAACAGACCGAAGAACATCACGGCGGCGCCAAGTGGATCGGTACGGGAGGGACCTCTCCGGTCGGACATTCCGGGTACCATCCGGGGGGTATGCGGGTCGGCGGGGTCTCCCGAAACAAGTCAGCCGTGAAGGTGGCCATGGACAGGAGGTACAGGGACTATTCCCAGGAAGGCCCCCTGACACAGGCGCAGATCGGTGAGGCCCTGAAGCGCTTGCGGAACATGGTTCCCGTAGGGCCCAAAGACCAGCTCAACATTGATGAGACCATCTACCAGACCATGAAAAACGGGGGGGAGATCGAGATCATTTTTGAAAGGAGCCTGAAAGACCGGTTGAAGGTCATCCTGGCCATAGACAACGGGGGCTGGTCCATGGATCCTTATGTGGAGGTGGTCCAGACC
>CAYOIU010000202.1:0-4838 GCA_964404085.1 uncultured Desulfobacteraceae bacterium
AATCAAAGGTGAAACTCTATGAAAAGGAACTCATGTCGCTCCGTTCCACACGTTATACGCTGGAGAGCATCATAGGCACCAGCAACGTGCTGATGTCTCTAAAGAATGAGGCCCTCAGGGCTGCGGCGGCCCAGTACCCGGTCCTCATTTCCGGGGAGAGCGGGACGGGAAAAGAGCTTTTCGCCCAGGCCATCCATCATGCCGGCCCCCGAAGGCTTTATCCCTTTGTCCGCATCAACTGCTCCGCCATCCCGAAAGACCTGCTGGAATCAGAGCTCTTCGGCTATGACAAGGGGGCTTTTACCGGGGCCCGCTCCGCGGGCAAGCCGGGAAAATTCGAACTGGCCCACAGGGGAACCATTTTTCTCGACGAGATCGGTGACCTACCCTGGGAAATGCAACCCAAGCTCCTGCGGGTGCTGGAGGAAAAGGAGTTTGAGAGGGTCGGAGGGACCGCCCTTATCCGTTCGGATTTCAGGCTCATATCGGCCACAAACCAGAACCTGGAAGCCATGCTGGCCGACCGCCGCTTCAGGAAGGACCTCTTCTACCGTCTGAACGTGATCCCCCTTCACATTCCGCCATTGAGGGACCGAAAAGAAGACATCATCCCCCTCTGCCGGCACATGCTCAAGGAAATGGCCGAGGAGGCAGCCATGCCGGAGATCACGATGGACAAAGAGGCCGAAACCGCCATCTTGAACCATCACTGGCCGGGAAATGTCAGGGAACTCATGAATGTCCTGGAAAGGGTCCTTTCTTCTCTGGAAGGGGATACCATCGGCCTCCCGGATCTTCCATTCTATCTGCATGGAGGAGGCAAGAGCGGTGGTTCCGGGCGTGCGAACCTGAGGGATGTCCAGTCGGACGCGGAAAAGGAGGCCATCCGCTATGCCCTGAAATCAACCCACTATAACAAGGCAAAAGCTGCCCGCATGCTGGGCATCCACCGAACGCTCCTCTACAAGAAGATGAAAAAATACGGCCTGCCTATCCATTCTGACCTGTAGCTATTTTGCTACAGGCCTTGTCTTATCCCCCTTTCAGGGCCTTTTTTACCTCCTCGCTGCTCTCAAATATGTGTGGAGCTACATTCCGCTTTTTGAGGGCATCTCCCAGTTTCATGTGCGTATACAACTGGTTCCACTTAGATGGTGGATTTGGGCTGAAGACCGCTTCTTGACAAGGGCAGCCCGAGCATCTATATTTGGAGAAATAAATCTGAAGTGTACGGCATCTACGCAGGGGATACCCGGCTCATAGGGAGGAATCGTCATGCAAACGTTGCAGTACAAGGCCTTGAATGGGATTCGTGCCGCCCGCCGATGGGCTGTTCCTTACGTCAATTCGCTGATTCACGCCAAGGAATTCAGACCCGTCCTGTGCTATCTCTTTACTGAATGGCAATGCAATATCGATTGCCACTACTGTTTCCAATACGACAATACCAGAAACGACGATACGTCCAGAATGGATCTTGAAACCGCCAGGAACTCCGTAGACTGGCTGAAATCTCTGGGCTGCCGGGTCATCCCCCTCATGGGAGGGGAGCCGCTGATGCGCCGGGACTTCGTCCTGGAGGTCATCCGGTATGGTACGGAAAACGGCTTCTTCATGTATCTCCCCACCAACGGATATCTCCTGGACAAACCCTTCATCGACGAAATGGGCAAGGCGGGAGTGGCGGCCGTGAATCTCGCTGTGGACTGCATCGCGCCCCGAAAGGGTCTGCCCAAGGCCCTCCTCAACATCGAGCCCCAATTTCGGTACCTGGTGGAACGCCAGAAGAAGCACGGGTATCTTCTCTTCTTCAATATCAACATCTGCCGCAATAACATCAAAGATGTAAGGATGCTCACCGAGATCGCCCACCAGAATCGCATCGGCACGGATTATCATCTCAATGAACCTCCCCAGAGCTTTCTGCTATTGGAGCACTACCGGCATCAGGAGGATATGCTCAGCATCACGGAAAAGGAGTGGGCGGAAGTGGACAGCCTCCTGGACTGGCTCATCGAAAAACAGCGCGAAGGCTGGCCCATGGTGAACTCCATCGAACATCTGAAGGGATTCAAGTTCCGCATGCGGGGGCAGATGCAGTCATGGGACTGCAGGGCCGGTCACAACGGCGGCCTGATCAGAACGGACGGATCCCTTTCCCCCTGCTTTGACCTCATTACCTATGAGCATGACTGGGGCCGAATATGGGACCCAAAGTTTGATGAAGGGGACCTGAAGCGGGTGAAGGAGAAGTGCCTGCCCTATTGCTCTTCCACTTGCTACTTTACCATGGGCCACTATTACAACCTGCGTCATCTGCCTCAATGGATCGGGAAGCACATCCGTGTGGGCTAATTGAGTTTCCCGTTTTGTGTACGAGGACCACAAGGAGCAAAGCTCCTCAATGGAGGAGATGTCTTTCCACACGATATTCATATTCATTTTCAAGGAGAAAAATGATCAGCTCAAGGTCAATGCTGTCTAAAACTCCGTTGCGCCATCCAAGTTGCTCCAATGCCTCATTGAGGGAAGCAACGGTAAAATCTCCTCCCTCCTGAAGGACGTTAAAGGCATCCTTGATAAGTCTCGGGACTTCAAAGGGCATCAGGCCACGGGAACAGAGCCTTTCCAACAAGACATTGGTAATACCTTGGACCATTTTTCTCCTCCCAATTTCAATTTTGATGGAATCGCAAAGAGTCCGTCCATGGGCGCGATGATGTCTTCTTACGAAGTCATCAATTTTCTATTTCAAAGGACGAGATTTTCTTTTGGTGAAATTTGGTCCCAGTTTTCACCTGTAAACATGATGTGGACAGATCGTCCTTTCAGATGGGATAGATTCCGCTGAAATATGTCCCTGCCGAAAGGGTAGATGTTGCAGAGAGAACTCGTATGGACAAAGACCCTGCGGAAATCGTGAGAATTCTTCTTCATCATACGCAGCAATTCGCAGGCCGAAGAACCGTCAAAGTCACCAGCGAGTCTAAGGTGAAGATTATCACTATTCCGATGTGTCGTAATCTTGAAGTTGGTTGCCATCTCATATTCTCCTCTCCATTGCAGATAATGCATTGCCTATGGAGCGTTTCAGATACTATGGACTTCTATAAGAAGTAGGCAAATCTACTGCAGGATTCGGGTTATCCTTTGCTTCAGCCCGTCCATTCCTGTGAAACTCTTGACCACATATCCGTCGGCCTGGATCAAGCGAGGGTCCTCCTGATAGCTGTCATAGGCCGTCAGAATGACCACGGGGAGATCCGGGTCTTTGGCCTTGAGATTTTTCAATAGGTCCCAACCTTTCGATCCGTTCAGAAAAAGATCGAGCAGGACCATGTCCGGCCGTGAATTCGCCAGGGATGCCCATAGGCCTTTCTCATCCTGTACGGTTGCCACCCCATAGCCCTCCAGCAACAGTTCCGCTGAAAGAAATTCTCTCATGTACAACTGGTCATCCACAATCAAGATGTTTGCCACTGCCCTTCCCCCTTTCTATCTTCTTCCTGAATCACCATGATTTTCCAGGCAATATATACGCCAGGCACAGTCAAGCTCCGTACAATGACCGTTTCTTGTGCGAAAACAATCCGGGTTACCCTCGGAACGCTGGATACTCCTGATAAGCCTTTTGATATCCGGGAAAACGCTCTCTTTTTCGTCTGCAGAGGGTTTCCTCTTTTTTTCGTGTTCACTATTCATTCCTGTTCACTGATCTCTCGTTACAAGGGATTCATCTCTGCTTTTTCAGTACCAAGGCCGCCAGTCACTGCCGGGCAACATTGCGCAACTCACAGAAAAAAGGAGGGAAAAATGTGATGGTTGCACTATGAGGAAAAAGGCAGCATTGGTAGATCGCCTTCTGCAGGCTTTTCAGATTACGTTTCCTATCAGACGTTCCTCGACGTCGGCCCTGATACTTGGAGGTAGCGCCTGTAAACGTTTCAGACAATCAGCGCAAAGATTGACGAAATCATCGGACCTGCGGATTCCCTCCTGAGAAGTTTCCTGCTCTCCGCACAGGTCACACACAAACTTTTTGTCCATGATTATTGGATTGGTTTCCATGGCTGTTTCCCCCTTTTCGACATCATCCTTCACGAGAAAAGGTTGGTCCTTTCTTTGGAAAGGTGGATCCTGACAGGGTTTGTATTATGGTAGGGTCAAGGTCTGTTGTCTATAGGGGGAAGGCCTCATTTTGTTAGGAGAAAATCCCGGATGTAGGAGGCCTGTCAGGATGACAGTGGGGGGAGGAATCTACGTCTTCCAGAGGTCTACATCTATCAACCCCAGCTTTGCAGCATATCGGACGAGTCCATGGGTGGAGTGAAGATCAAGTTTGTTCATGATACTGGTACGGTGATTTTCAACCGTCTTCGGGCTGATGAAAAGCTTTTCAGCAACCACCTTTGTGCTGAATCCTTCGGCCAATAGCCTCATCACCTCCTGCTCCCGAGGGGTGAGGGACCTGTAGGCATCGTCATGTATCTTTGCCTCTTTTGCCGGCCATTCCATGAGTTTTTTCACCACCTGTTGAGAAACAGAGCTGTCCAGGAAATAATCACCCCTCTCAACATACTCAATTGCATGGAGGAGCCTTTCCGCAGCCGATTCCTTGATCACATAGCCTGAGGCCCCGGCCTTGAATGCCTCGGCAATATAATCGATCTTTGAATGCATACTGACAACCAGAACACGGGTCTTTTTGGAACTGCGCCGTATTTCACCGATCAACTCAATTCCGCTTTGATCAGGGAGGGATAGGTCCACCAGTGCAACATCCGGCCCAAGCCTATCCACCAGTTCAAGGCCCTCACGCCCGTTTCCTGCTTCTCCAA
>CAYOIU010000202.1:4938-7602 GCA_964404085.1 uncultured Desulfobacteraceae bacterium
GGCCCAAGCCTATCCACCAGTTCAAGGCCCTCACGCCCGTTTCCTGCTTCTCCAACCACTTCAATCCGGGACTCTCTCGCTACAATAGCCTTTAATCCCTCTCTGAAGAGTGGGTGATCGTCAATGATCACTATGCGTTTCTTGTGGGCCACTTTCTTTCCCCTTATGAGGAACCTCTACAAATATTTTTGTCCCCTCTTTCAAACACGACTCGATTTTCCACTTCCCGTGAAGCAAGTTCACTCTTTCCTGCATGCTCTGAATTCCCATCCGTTTTTCACTCAATGCACTGATCAAACGTGACTTCACGGCGAAACCCTTTCCGTTGTCTGTTATCCTAAGGATAATATTGGGAAAAGACGCCACGAGCCGAATGGTCACGCGGGTGGCACTCGCGTGTTTTTCGATATTGACGAGGGCCTCCTGGATGAGGCGATAAAGGTTGATCTCGGTATCAAAATCGAGCCGTATGTCATCCATTCCTGCCGAGTGGAAATCTATCTCCACTTCGTTCTTCCGGGAAAATTCTTCACAGTACTGAAAAACGGCCCGCACCAGACCAAGTTGATCCATGATGGGGGGGCGCTGATCATATGCCAGGTCTCTTACGGCAGCAATACTCTTCTCAACAATCACGGAGAGCTCAGCAACCTTTTCTTTTATCTTGCCGGATGCCGCTGAAAACTCATCCACTATGGGGTCAAGCTCCATTCTCAGAAGAGACAGGTCTTGCGCCACAACATCGTGAAGATAGCGAGAGATCCTCTGCCGTTCACTTTCCTGGCTCCTCATCAACCTCTGAGTGAGCGCACGAATATGTTCCTCGGCTTCTTTCCGGTCGGTGATGTCTTCAAGCGTGCCTTCATACCACAAGAGAGTCCCATTTGAATCCCGAACCGCCCGTGCATTCTCACGAAAATAGATCTTCGTATTGTCCTGCCGCTTCCAGAATGATTCCATGCCTCTTATTTCCCCGTCCCGTTCAATACGTTCACGGAAGAGACGCCTTTCATATTCAGGATGGTACCCGGTGCCTTCCAGATTGGTGGAAGCCAGTATCTCGAAAGATGAATACCCGAGCATCCTCACCATTGCTGGGTTGGCATCCAGTATCCTCCCGTCGGGGGTTGTTCTATAACAACCAATAGGCGTGTTCTCGTAGATGCTCTTCAAGCGTTCTTCTCTTGTGGAGAGCAATTCCCGGGTCTTCCGCATCTGCGTCATATCCATAGCGGTCACGATGGTGCCCTTTTGGGGATTTGAGGGGTCGAGGAATTTCGCCTGGAGATAGCAGTGAATCACGTTTCCGTCCTTTCTGATCCAGCGGGTTTCCACCTGACCCATGCCTGTTTCCTCAATCTGTTCATACAACTTGTTTCCTACATGCGCGTATTCATCATCATCAGGGTAAAGGACACGGGCGCTTTTCCCCAACAGCGTCCCCTCTTCATAACCCAACATCCGGTACATGGCACTGTTCGCCCAATCCAGATTACGGTCGCGTACCAGTCCTATCCCTACCGATGCTGCACCTAGGATGGTCTTCAAGGTGTTTTCACTCTCTCTCAGGGCATCTTCCGTTTTTTTGCACTCTGTAATATCGTTCAGAAAATTCAGTGTGGCAGGTCTCCCTTCCCAATTAATCACCACACTACTATTTTCGACCCATCTAGTCTCTCGCCCTCTATCAATTATTCTGAAGGTGTATGTCCCTGGTTTTTCTTCCCCTTCTATTCTCATTGCGTGATGTTTCATGACCATTTCCCGATCATCGGGATGGACAAAATCCACGAACGGTCGGGACATCACCTCTTTTTCTGTTAACCCCAGGACACGTGCCGCGTATGGATTGACAAACTTGACTATGCCATCCTGCGCAATAACTATTCCTTCGTTCGCATTTTCTACCACCAGTCGATAGGTTTTTTCGAACTCCCTGAGACTGGTCTCCACCTTACAATGTCTATCCAAGTTCTCACTCCGATTTGATTCTCTTGCCATTTTCCGACAACCCTCCAGACATTTCAACCGCATGGAGATGAGACGTGCTGATATCCCCGACCCGATCGTTTAAAGTGTTGAAGACAAATGGAAAAGGACTGCTGACCGAGTATCAGCGGTTCTTTTCATTCTGGAAGAAATCTTCTGTGTGCTTTCACCACAGGCAATTACTGCATTGCCCATAAAATCAGCAACTTATAAAAAGTCTCAAGAATTTTTCAACACGCTAAGCGATCGGCTCGTGATATCCCAGATGCCTTTTTTATGAATTATACCAGGTTTTCGCGTACCTAAGTAGACCTAAATTATTTCTGTTGATTTGGTATTCCTTATGGACACCCGTCAATCCACTATGGTATAGACTTTGCAGTCGAATTCGTGCGCCTGTTGAAGTTGCTATTGGCCGGGTCGTTCTGCGTTACTGTTGAAAAGGAGCGGAAGTTCATGCCAGAATCTTTTATGACGTTATTTCCCCAGGTTCTCAACACCCTTGAAGCTACAAAAGTCCCGGTTCAGGTGAGTGCAAATCTTGCTGAAGCGGCAATGCAATCTTGTTCCATGGCCTTTGGCCTCACCAGAAATACATACGAACTGAGCTACCGGCTGATGAAAGACTTTCTGCCTTTAGCCGTTCCCCAACTCAACGGGTCGGGGAGTCAGATC
>CAYOIU010000203.1:0-5950 GCA_964404085.1 uncultured Desulfobacteraceae bacterium
AAGGCGGCAGGACCGTGGGTGCCGGCGTCATCAGCGATATTATTGAATAAGGGGAGAAATATCAGCGATGAGAGACATTGTAACCCTAGCCTGTGATCAGTGCAAGAATCGGAACTATACGACAACGAAAAATAAGCGCAAGACGCCGGATAAGCTGGCGTTCAAAAAGTACTGCCCAACTTGCAGGAGTCATACGATTCACAAGGAAACGAAATAATAACCTCTGGTTATTGGGTTTTTGCGTTCATTGGTTTCCCGTAAAATGAGCGCAAGCGATGCAGGCCAGTAGCTCTAACGGCTAGAGCACCGGACTCCAAATCCGGGTGTTGGGGGTTCGAATCCCTCCTGGCCTGCCATTTTATGTTGAATCTTTCGCACTGCCTGACATTGTTGCGGCTCAGGTCTTGGTGCCAGTCTGGAGCCACATGAAGACGAAAAGTCAGAAGGCCAAAAAGAAGAAGACCGGGAAACCCGGCCAAAAAAATGCCGAGGTGAAGCAGAAATTGGGACCCGGCACGACCCCTTCAACCTCCAAGAGTGTTTCCAAGCCGTCCACAGCCAAGGGTTCAGTCAGGAAGGTGGTGGAAAAGAAGGGAGAACCCAAAGCTTCCATAGGACAATATGTTCGGAAAGCCGGACAGTTTCTGCGTGAAGCCAAAATGGAACTGAAGAAGGTGAAATGGCCTACACGCAAAGAGCTGCTGGCATCCACAGCGGTTGTCATTGTGTTGGTGCTTTTTTGTGCCCTCTTTCTTGGCCTTGTAGATTTTGGTCTCATAAAACTTATTAAAAATATTGTTGGATAAATATAGCTGGTATAACCGTACTAAACCGTAACGACATGAGGGTGGTGAAGTGGAGCTTAAGTGGTACATCGTTCATACCTATTCAGGGTTTGAGAATAAGGTAAAAAAGACCCTCGAGGAGCGGATCAGGAACCTGGGCCAGGAGGACTTTTTCGGCAAGGTTCTTGTGCCCACTGAACAAGTCGTTGAGCTGAGGCAGGGCCAGAAGAGGACGTCTTCCAGGAAATTCTATCCAGGTTATATCCTGGTCCAGATGCACCTGAATGATGAGACCTGGCACACGGTTCGTAATACGGCCAAAGTTACGGGTTTCGTCGGCGGTGAAATCAAACCGACTCCTGTTCCGGATGAGGAGGCGGAGCGTATTATCCTGCAGATGGAAGAAGGGGTGAGCAGACCCAAGCCGAGGTATCAGTTTGAAGAAGGTGACGAGATAAGGGTTATCGACGGTCCTTTCAACAACTTCCAGGGTATCGTCGACGAGGTCAAGCCCGACAAAGAGAAGCTGAGGGTACTTATTACGATCTTCGGCCGGGCCACCCCCGTGGAACTGGAATTCATTCAAGTCAACAAGATTTGATGAAGTTTAGGGAATCATCACTCTTGCATCCAGAGTAGATTTTTTCAATTACAGACACAACGGACTGCTTGAACCGGAAATTCAGTGGTTCAGTTGTTGATTGGAGAAGAGGTTTCAAATGGCAAAGAAAATAATCGGATCCGTCAAGCTCCAAGTGAAAGGGGGACAGGCAAATCCTTCTCCCCCCATTGGTCCCGCACTCGGGCAGCATGGTGTCAACATCGCTGAGTTTTGCAAGGCATTCAACGCCCGGACCCAGGATTCACAGGGGACCATTATCCCGGTGGTCATAACCATCTATGCGGACAGGTCCTTTTCGTTTATTACAAAGACGCCCCCGGCTTCGGTCCTTTTGAAACAGGCTGCCAAGGTTGCCAAGGGTTCCAGCGAGCCCAACCGGGAAGAGGTGGGGAAAGTGACACGTCAACAGATCGAAGAGATTGCAAAAATCAAGTTTGAAGACCTGAATGCCTACGATCTTGAGCATGCCGGAAGGATTATTGAGGGAACGGCGAGAAGCATGGGTATCACGGTAGCATAATCGAAGGTGGAAAGGGTGCGCAACAATGGGTAGAAAAGGAAAGAAATATAGAGATGTGTCTGATAAAATAGATCGGCTGAAAAGTTACAACTTTGAAGAGGCCATCCAACTGGTCACCGATTCCTCATTCGCCAAGTTTGACGAGACACTGGATGTTGCTGTCCGATTGGGTGTGGATCCGCGTCATGCCGATCAGATGGTGAGGGGAACGGTTGTCCTGCCGAACGGTGTTGGCAAAGACGTGCGTGTGGCCGTTTTTGCAAAGGGCGAGAAAGAAAAGGAAGCCCTTGAAGCCGGTGCAGATGTTGCGGGGTCTGATGAACTGGTGGAAAAGGTTCAAAAGGGATGGCTGGAGTTCGATAAGGCAATCGCCACCCCCGACATGATGGCTTCTGTTGGGAAGCTGGGCAGAATTTTGGGTCCCAGGGGGATGATGCCGAATGCCAAACTTGGCACGGTAACCTTTGAAATAGCCCGGGCTGTAAAGGAAATCAAGGCCGGAAAGATCGACTTCAAGGTCGAAAAGGCCGGAATCGTACATGCCCCCGTTGGCAAGGTATCATTTGGAACTGAAAAGCTTTTGGAAAATATTGCCGCCTTCCTGGAGACTATACAGAGACTGAAACCCCCGTCGAGTAAGGGAACATACATGAAGGGGATTGCCGTCTCAAGCACCATGGGCCCGGGAATCAAGGTGGATACAGCATCGGTAAAAGATTTCCTGAGCTGATAATAGCCCCGGGGATTTGAGCGCCCAATAGATTTTGCACGCTATTGGGCTTTAAGTTGGGGTCAAAGACAGTAGGTGCCTGGTAAGGATGGCTAGGGTGTGTATCACCAACCATCCCTACGAGGCTTAATGCGTTGCCTACCGAGACCAGGGAAAGCCTTATGAAGATGGATACGCGTCAGGAGTCATTCAGGACAGTGCCCTGTCAATTTCCATTCTATTATCATACAGCTGCACCTCTGCCTTTGACATGAAAAAACGTCAAATGGAGAGGAGGTGAATCTTTGAAAAAATCTGAAAAAGAACAATTTGTGGCTGATTTGAGTGAGCGCCTGAAAAGGGCGACCGCAACCTTTCTGGTGGATTACCAGGGTCTGGATGTGGAAAGCATCAATCGCCTGCGAGGGGAACTCAGAAAGGCCGAGACAGAATTCCAGGTTGTCAAGAACAGATTGCTGAAAATCGCGAGCGAAGATACGGAAACCGGAATCATACGGGATCAGATGGTCGGTCCCTCGGCTCTCGCCATTACATATGATGACGTCGTGGCCCCGGCCAAGGCGCTTGTGGAATTTGGCAAGGAATTCAAGCAGCTCAAGATCAAGTGCGGACAGCTTTCCGGTAAGATGTTTGACGGAGACGCGATCAGCCATTTGTCCGCCTTGCCTGACCGCGATGTCCTTCTTGCCCAGGTCCTATCAGCAATGCAGGGCGTTTCCGGTGCGTTTGTGCGGGTCCTCAATGGAGCCGTTGCCCAGATCTTGAATGTCCTGGAGGCCATCAAAAAACAGAAATCGGAACAGAATTAATTCTATGATGAAGTAACAAGGGAGGTAAAGAAAGCATTATGGCAGCGAAAATCAGCAAAGAAGATGTCATTGAATATATTTCCGGTATGACGGTTCTCGAGCTCTCCGAGCTGGTGAAGGAACTGGAAGAGAAGTTCGGCGTGAGTGCTGCAGCTCCGGTGGCCGTAGCCGCCGCTCCGGCTGCTCAAGCCCAGGAGGAAGCGGCTGAAAAGACCGAGTTTGACGTCGTTTTGACCTCTGTCGGGGACAAGAAGATCCAGGTCATCAAAGTTGTTCGATCCATTACCGGTCTGGGCCTCAAAGAGGCCAAGGCCGTAGTGGATGGTGCTCCCGGCCCGGTCAAAGAGGCTGTCCCCAAGGACGAAGCCGAGGGGATAAAGACCCAGCTTGAAGAAGCCGGGGCCACTGTAGAGGTCAAGTAAGGCTGAGGGTCCCCGGGATCTGCAGTGACCTGTTGAAAGATGGATCCCGGGGGCTCTGCTCAGGCTTGTTTTGTTGTGGGGCCGTGTCATAGATCTCTCCGCTCAAAACCGAGTGAAAAAGTCGCCGGCAAGGCTTACGGCATCAACGTCGGAATAATCCGTGGCCACATAAGGCTTGATGGCCTTGGCCGAAGATCAAGACAAAAACAGAGCACAATCCTTTATCGCGCATCAGAAAATCAGCCGGATCACCACATTGTATCCGAGGCTGAAAAGAGATGAGCAAAAAAACAAGGAGTCAAGATGTCTGAAATGGACGGAAGAAGCAAACGTGTAAGAAGAAGCTTCGGAAAAATCCATAAAGTGGTTGGTATTCCAAATCTCATCGAAATGCAGCAACGCTCTTATGCGGATTTTCTGCAAAAGGATGTGCCGGCCGAAGAGCGGGTGGAAATTGGACTTCAGGGGGCCTTCAAGAGCGTTTTCCCCATTCATGACTTCAGCGGCACTTCTTCTCTTGAATTCGTAAAATACAACTTTGAAAAACCAAAGTATGATGAAGAGGACTGTATCCATAAAGGGATGACTTTCGAAGCGCCCCTGAGACTGACTGTCCGGCTGGTCGTATTCGACACGGATGCCGATAATGAGACGAAAAGCATCCGGGACATCAAGGAACAGGAGATCTATTTTGGCACCCTGCCCATGATGACCGAGAGGGGAACTTTTATCGTCAACGGCACTGAGAGGGTTGTGGTCAGTCAGCTGCATCGTTCACCCGGGGCCTTTTTTGATCATGATAAGGGAAAAACCCATTCCAGCGGAAAGCTGCTCTATTCAGCAAGAATTATCCCCTTGCGGGGGTCCTGGCTGGATTTTGAATTTGACCCCAAAGACCTTCTCCATGTGCGGATAGACAGAAGAAGAAAATTTCCCGTAACCATTCTTCTGAAGGCCCTGGGGTATTCCACCAGAGAACTTCTGGCCCATTTTTACACCACAGAGACTATTGCCATTGAAAAGAAGGGCTGCTTTAGAGAAGCCAGAATCGAGAACCTCTACCAGAAAAGAATCAGCAAGGATATCCTGGACCCCAAGACCCGGGAGGTCCTGGCCAAGAAAGGCGACAAATACACAAAACGCTTGCACAAGATCCTCACGACGGCAGAGATCACGAGAATTCCCATTGAACTCGAAGAAATTGAGGGTCGTGTCATAGCCGACGATCTTGTTGATCCGGTGACCGGTGAAATACTTCTGCAGGGCAACCAGTTGATAACAGGAGAAGTCCTTGAGAAAATTCGAGAGAAAGGGGTAGCAGCGGTAGAGTGCCTTGTTCTGGATGCCCCCGGGGTCAGTACCACGATTCGGGATACCATGCTCCTGGACAAGATTGACACCTCCGAAGAAGCCGTCCTGGATATTTACCGGAAGATGAGGCCGAGCAGCCCCCCCACCCAGGAAGTGGCCAACAAGTTCTTCAACAACCTTTTTTTCAATATCGATACTTATGACCTCTCAATAGTCGGTCGTCTGAAATTGAACTATCGCCTCGATCTGGATGTTTCTCTGGAGCAGAGAACCCTCCGCAGGGAAGATATTTTCGCCACCGTGGAAGAAGTGATCAAACTCAAGAGTACTGAAGCTGTAGTGGACGACATCGACAATCTCGGGAACCGTCGTGTGAGGGGGGTGGGTGAACTTCTAGAAAACCAGTACCGCATTGGTCTCGTACGAATGGAAAGGGCCATCAAAGAGAGAATGAGCCTTCAGGAAGTGGAGACCCTGATGCCCCATGACCTCATTAATTCCAAGCCTGCTTCTGCAGTCGTGAAAGAATTCTTCGGAACAAGTCAGTTGTCGCAGTTCATGGACCAGACCAATCCCCTCTCCGAGGTAACGCACAAGCGTCGTTTGAGTGCCCTGGGTCCGGGAGGGCTCACCAGGGAGAGAGCGGGTTTTGAGGTGCGGGACGTCCACCCCACCCATTATGGTCGCATCTGTCCCATTGAGACCCCGGAAGGTCCGAATATCGGCCTGATCGTTTCCTTGTCCACATACG
>CAYOIU010000203.1:5960-7540 GCA_964404085.1 uncultured Desulfobacteraceae bacterium
GTATTTAAAACTGAACGATTTAAGATTGATTTTGAAGTTGAGGTTTTGGTAATGATAGTACGAGTCCGGTTTTTCTTTCGCCATATTATAAGAGCAGCAGAAAGATGGCTTAAAGCAATTATTAGCGTCATCGAAACACCTTACAGGCATGTGGAGGACTCAAAAGCGACCAGCGAGATAGAATACCTATCCGCCCTGGATGAAAAGGAATTCCCCATTGCCCAGGCCAATGCCCCATTGGCGGAAGACGGACGTTTTATCAATGAGGAAGCCGCCGTCCGCATAACGGGAGAGGCCGCCAAGATTTCGGTTGCTGATGTGAAATACATGGATGTATCACCGGACCAGCTGGTGAGCGTGTCCTCTTCCCTGATCCCGTTTCTGGAACATGATGATGCCAACAGGGCCCTCATGGGGTCAAACATGCAGCGACAGGCGGTCCCGCTTTTAAAGGCCCGCGCCCCGTTGGTCGGTACGGGAATTGAAGGCGTCGTGGCAAGGGATTCGGGTGTTTCGGTCGTCGCAAAGCGGGATGGTGTTGTGGAAGACGTGGATGCATCCCGTATTGTGGTTCGTTCAGCAGGCGACGAAGGGGGCGATCCCGAGGTCGAAATCTACAAACTGGTCAAGTACATGAGGTCGAATCAGAATACCTGCTATAACCAGAAACCTATTGTGAAGCTGGGCGAACGGGTCAGGAAGGGACAGATCATCGCGGATGGGCCCGCCACCGAGCTCGGCGAACTCGCCCTGGGACAAAATGTGATGGTCGCGTTCATGTCCTGGGGAGGTTACAATTTTGAAGATTCCATTCTTATCAATGAAAGGGTTGTGAAAGAAGACATTTACACGTCCATACACATCGAAGAATTTGAGGTGGTCTCCAGGGATACCAAGCTCGGGAAGGAAGAGATTACGAGAGATATCCCAAACGTGGGGGAGGAAGCCCTCAAGGATCTGGATGACGCAGGTATTATCCGGATCGGTGCCGAGGTAAACTCCGGTGATATTCTCGTGGGGAAGATCACGCCGAAAAGTGAAACCCAGCTGTCACCGGAAGAAAAACTCTTGAGAGCTATCTTCGGAGACAAGGCCGGGGATGTCAAAGACACCTCTTTGAAAGTTCCACCCGGCGTTGATGGGACCGTCATAGATGCCAAGGTCTTCTCAAGAAAAGGCGTGGAAAAGGATTCGAGGAGTCTTTTCATAGAAGCCGAGGAGCGGGCAAGGTTCGAGAAAGACGCCAAGGACGAAATCCAGGTCGTGAAAAAGGCCGTCAGAGAGAAGTTGAAAGATCTCCTGGTGGGTATCAAATTGAAAACGGAACTTCGCGACAACGCCAGTGGAAAGCCCCTTGTCCGTGCCAACAAAGCGATCACTGAAAAGGTCGTGGATGAAATAGCAGTTGAAGCATGGGCCGGTGCCGACCTCAAGGCATCAATGGACGTCATAGAGCAGGTCGAAGCGGTTGTGGAGAGGTGCGTCGACAAGGTCGAGCGGATTCAGAATGAATTTGAAGAAAAACTGGAAAAACTGAATCTGGGCGATGAATTGGCTCCTGGTGTCATCAAGATGGTGAA
>CAYOIU010000204.1:0-7503 GCA_964404085.1 uncultured Desulfobacteraceae bacterium
CCGGTTCTTATGCTTACGGCCAGAGATGCGTTGACCGATAAGGTGTCAGGGCTTGACAGCGGGGCTGATGACTATCTCACCAAACCGTTTCTCTTTGAAGAACTCCTTGCACGAATACGTGCCTTGCTAAGACGCAATTCTGAAACAAAGACCTCGGTGATCGAGGTAGGGGACCTTATCATTGACATGGCCAGCCGACAGGTAAAGCGGGCGGGGAAAGAGATCAAGCTGTCGGCAAGGGAATATTGCCTCCTCGAGTATATGGCTATGAACAGGAATAAGGTTCTGAGCAGGACCTCCATATCGGAGCATATTTACGATTACGGCTTTGATCTTGACAGCAACGTCATTGATGTCTTCATCAGTCGCATCAGAAATAAAGTGGATAGAGGGTATGACATGGATCTTATTCATACCGTGCGGGGGGCGGGATACATCCTGAAGGGATAAGAAGATGCGTTCCTCCATTAAGGCGAGGATTATTACATTCTACCTGGCTGTCCTTTTGGTGACTTTATCCGCACTGGGGATCTTCCTTTATTTGAGCCTCAGCAAAATTGTTTATAATTCCATTGATTCAAGTCTTCTTTCCAGGGCGAAGGCACTCGCAACACTGATCAATGAATCCGACGCCGAAACCGAATTCAACTTCTCAGACGAGATCATGTGGGAATATCAGTCGCCAAAGGCTGGAAGCTTCTTTCAGATAAGGCGTCTTGATGGAACCGTCACAGAAAAATCAACATCATTGGGGAGTTTTTTACTCCCGTTTCAGGCAGGATCGAATCGGACAAATTTCAAGACCATCTTTTTGAACGGCAAACCCGCGAGACTGGTCAATTTTCATATTCTGAGGGATAAAGAGCAAAACGGTAAGAAAAAGAACCGTCTGACAGAAGACAGGCGCGGTGGCCTTGTTATCCAGTGCGCGGAGATCATTCAGGAGCAGATAACGGTCAAGCGGAACTATGGACTTGTTCTCGTAATTTCTATCTTTTTTGTCATGATTACCTCCGCGTCAGGGGCTTTTTTCATCGCAAGAAAGGCCCTCATGCCGGTAAAGGATATTTCAGCAACTGTCAGCAGGATTTCCGAATCAAACCTCTCAGAAAGAATAGGCGTGGAGAATACACCAGCCGAACTGAAGGTCCTGTCCGCCTCCTTTAACCATACCTTTGATCGGTTGGAGAATTCATTCGAGCGACAGAAACAATTTACATCGGATGCCTCCCATGAACTGCGAACCCCTTTATCAGTGATCCTGAGCCAGAGCGAGATTACGCTGAGAAGAGAAAGGACACCCGAGGAGTATAAAGATGCCCTTACGACCGTTGAGGAAGCCGGAAAACTGATGTCTGATATAGTGACGAAGCTTCTCACCATTGCGCGCCTGGGTGTTGACAAAGCTGAGATTAGGAAAGAAAGGATAGATTTAATCGAAATCATCACTAAGGCAGTAAAGCTGTTAAGCTCTTATGCCGAAAATAATCAGATTCGCATAACTATTTGGAAAATCGAGCAAACTATGGTGATTGCAGGTGACCCGACCGCGATCCTGGAACTCTTTGTAAATATAATAGATAATGCTATAAAGTATAATATTCCTCGAGGAAAAATCGATATTTCCTTCAAGAAAGAAGACGCATTTATTGTGATACAAGTAAAAGATACAGGCATCGGCATAGCTGAGGAGGATCTCAAGCAGGTGTTTGAGCGTTTTTATCGCGTCGACAAATCCCGTTCAAAGCATATTGCAGGTGTCGGGCTGGGTTTGAGCATATGCAAGGAGATCGTAAGGCTGCATGGGGGCAGGATAACAATGGAAAGCCAAGCGGAGGGAGGAACCACGGTGTTTGTTTATTTGAAGAAAGAGGCGTAGGTCTTCCAAGGAGGCCTGTGGCCTGCAGTTCCGGCGCTTCCGGCTGCCCCACTCTTTCCTCTTCACATATATAAGCGGAAACATTTTCGGAAGAGAGTGGCGGACAACTCATTGCAGATGCTCCCGGAACACGAAAAGGCAAATGGAGAAATGTTTGTTAAACAGGAGCATCCAGGCCGATCGCGATGGCTAGCGCCCGATTAAAGGCCGCATCTTTCCCTAGGATTTGAAGGACCGGTGACATCCCTGTCTGCTGACCGCACAATAAAAAGACAAATAATGTGCATATGGTAAAATAATTCAACCGAAAGCCCTCATCGCACTTATCTTGTATGGAGTAGCGCAGATAAGGATGGAAAGGAGGTGGTTTTCATGAGAGGTCGAATAGCATGCCTGATCGTTGTTCTTGGCTGTGCTCTTTTTGTGGGAGGAGAAATGACGGTGCTTCAAGGGTATGAAGGGCCACTATCCGAAAAGAAAATAGCTTCTTATGACAAGATTGTTTTTAGAGAGAAGAACTTCTCCAAGGTAAAGAGAGGCATGTCACAGGAGGGTGTGTTGAAGCTATTAGGCGAGCCAACGCGAGTCAAAAAGGAAAAACGTCGCAGCAATCGGTGGACGGTGCATTACTTTTATCCCGGGGGACACGTGGTGAATTTCAAAGACGGCCTGGTGGTGGGAAAGGAGTGAAGCAGGAAGTTTGGAAGGTGTGTCATTAGAGGTTGACTTTTGGTTGTCTAAAGTTTATCTTTAACTAACTAAATGTTAATTTTTTTGAGAAGGTCCATGCCGGGATACATTAGCGCCAAGGAATTTCGACGAAGATTTTCAGAGATACCCGAGGATCTCAAGCGGCTCGGAGAGATCATCGTCTTAAAGCGTTCAAAACCCTTGTTCAGAGTCGTACCGTATGAAGAAGTCCCTTCTGATCTGCTCGAACGGGCCTCTGCACTGGAAGATAGCGGCCAAATGGATCTCCAGGAAATCTCGCGTATCGTTCATGAAATTCGCGGCGTAGAATGAAGGTAGTCGCCGATACCAACGTGGTTGTATCTGGGCTCCTGTGGCAGGGGCCCCCAAACCAAGTCCTCAAGTGGGCTCGAAGAGGAATAATAAGGGTATTGGCATGTGAGGAGACCACTGGAGAGTTGAAGCGCGTCCTGGAATACAGGAAATTTGGAAAAAGACTTTCGGCTCTGGAAACCACACCAAGGGAGGTCCTGGCCTATTACATCAATTTATCCCACTTTGTTCCCAACCCGGAATCAATTCCCTCAGAAATTCTTGAAGATCCATTCGATAACCTTTTCCTCGCGCTGGCTTTGGACAACAGGGCCCACCTCATTATCTCAGGAGACAATCATCTCCTACAATTGAGGGAGTATAATCGTATCCAAATTGTCACTCCTTCCGAGGCATGTAGGGTCATAGAAAAGAGTGACAGACTGAATTAAAACCATGGCCTGCATTTCCAATGTCCTTCTCCATCATTTCAAATACTTTTTCAGGGGTGATGACCTTCAGGCAGACGTTGTCCTTGCAGGGTGATTTTCTGTGGTTATAGGCGCTTACGCAGGGTGAGCAGGCCAGGTTTGCGTAGATGGGGGTGGTCTTTCCCAGGGAACCATAAAGCCTTGGTGTTTCCGGACCAAAAAATACGTAGGTGGGCATGTCCGTAACCGCGGCAAAATGGGCCGGCCCGGAATCGTTACTGATCATGAAATCGCTGATGGAATAAAGGGCAGGGAGATCCAGAAATCGGATCTTGCCTGCGAGGCTCCTGCACCTGACACTATCTACTGATCCTGCGAGCGCTCCTGCCTCCCCCTTTTCGTCTGCAGAACCGGTTATGAGAATGAAGGTATTTTCATATGTGACCAATATCTTTTTTATGAGTTCTTCGTAATATTCCATCGGCCACCTTCTCTGGGGGAGCAGATCACTGGCATTGGGATTCACCAGGATGAGCTTTGCGTTCTGATTGAGGTCGGGCAAGCATTCTCCAACAAGGTCCCGGGCTCTCTTGATAGCTCTCGAGGAAATTTGCGCTTTTTTCAGGGCCACTTCCGCGTCGTCTATGGATCTCTTGGAATAGGGGACCTCTCCATTCGAATCTATAATGGCGTACGCGAGGGCCAGAAAATTCTTTGCAATATGTAGGTGGGGATTGTACGCGACTTTATGGGTCAAAAAATCCCCCCGGTAAAGACCTTCGTTATGAAACGGGTGAAAGCCAACGCGGTTCGTTGCACCACACAAGGCGGTTAAGAGGCCCGTAAAGCGGGAAAACAGCTCCAGATCGATGGCGGTATCGATCTTTCTTTGCCTGGCCCAGAACAGAAATTTCAGTGTGTCAATGGTGAGGTTCACAAAACCGGACTCCCTGATGCAGAAAATATTCTGAGCGGGCACGGTTTTGAGGAGATCAAGACTTGGCATGTTTTTTTCGAAAATAGCGAAATGAAGACGAGCCCCGATTTTCTTTTTGAGTTTTTCCATGGCCGGGTCAGCCAGAACGGCGCTGCCCATCTCGGAGAGTTCAATCAAGAGGATATTCTTTGGTTTCTTCCTGTCAGGCCTCCTCATCAGATTGATGAACTTCATGAGGAGTGTGATCAGAAAAGATAAAGAGACTCCTGCATAGAAGTCCACACTTCGCATGGTATCAATTTTCATTATCAGTTTCCTTCTCTGGACCCGGATCTCTATTATCTCAGATCAAACCACATGATTCGGCTGGAGCCAGTGATCAGATCGCTTGATTTCCCCTTTTGCGCAGCCAGGAAGAGGGTCCCGGCATCGGCCTGAAGATCCACCAGGCAGTAACTGAGTTCTCTTGTGTCCCAGCCGGGACTGAGGGTGGCACCCTGGTGGTTGTAGGCGATGAGCTGGGATTTGGTAAAGACCTTTAAATCCTGGAGATGCTCCACGAGGGGAATGTTTCTTGCGGCGATCAATTCCTTCCGGCCGTCGCCGTCAATGTCCGTGAAGACCAGCCTGGGGTCGAAGGCGATCCGGGGCGGCAGGTCTCCCCGGGTGGATTGGCCCAGTCTGATGGCATTGTTGGTGCCACCGAGTCCCTTTTCCCCTCTCCACAGTTCCACACCCTTGCTGTCCCACACGCAGAGCCTGTCACCATCGCCTAGGCCTATGAAATCCGCAACCCCGTCCTTGTTGAGATCAACGGGCAGGAGGGTGTAGAAACGCACATCCTTGAGTTTTGGCAACGGTTCACCCTTGGTCAACCCTCCCTTTTTAGCGTAGTCCATGAAACAGATCTCGCCGCCGACAAATTGATCCACCTTGGAGTTCTGAAAAAGGAGCAGGGGTCTCCCGCCATCCGTTTTCCGGACCGCCCGCAGGTGTCCCGCCAGGCGATGAAGCTTTTTGAACTTCTTGTCCCATTCATAAACGGTGCTCCTGGCCCTGACCCCGTAGCGGCTCACCAGGTAAATCTCGGCCTTACCGTTTCCATCCACGTCTCCTATGCTCACCTTGAGGAAGTCTTCTCCCAATGATGCCTTGAGGGTGTCCCTCAGGCGATAGGTGTTGTCTTTTTTGGCATAAATCCGGAGTTCTTTTCGTCCGAGGACGGCAAGTTCCAGGCTGCCGTCGCCTCGCAGGTCCCCCACGTCGAGAGCCATCACCGTCATCTGGAGGGAAAGCCTGCCCGTAGGTGCGAATCCGGCCGCTTGCCTGACGGGCCTGAAAAATCCCCCCGCTTCGCCCTCGGTCCCGGACGCTCCCAGTCTGGCGAAGAGGCCCGCCCCGGGTCCCGGGCCTGCGGTCGATGCGGCCGGTCCCACCAGGGGCCTTCTTGACACGTACCGCCCCTCGATGATGGCCCTGAAACGGCTCGCCATGTCTGCAAGCTTCGGTATAAATGCATCCTCTTTCATGGCCTCTGAGACAGGTGTTGCCTTGGGAGGGGTCTTTGTCAGGTCCAGGAGAGAGAGGTCCAGGCTGGCCCCCCCGCCCATTGAGGTGACGCTGCCGAAGACGGCATATTCGGCCTTGAGCTTCGTGGTGATTTCCTCGACCCGTTGCCTGGTGATCTTCCCGTTTTTTTCGTCCGCCGCGAGTAGGGAGCCGAAGGTTTCGTCCGTGACAACGTCCAGCCCGCCGCCGGAGAGTCTTGAGAGGAACATGGTCTTGAGGCCTTGTCGTATGTCAGTGCCCGGCTGTCCCGCATAGATAGCAAAAGGAAAAAGCACCAGGGTCCTGTTGGCGGCGAAGGCTGGAGTGAATGAGAAAAGAATCGTGAGAAGGAAGACAAGAAGTGCTTTGGGAAAATAGCGTTGGATTTTATTCATATTTCAACCTCACTTTCGAATTTTCTAAGGGTCCGGAGAGCTGGCTGTCTGTGCTGTCTCTGTGTCGATATCTTTTCGCTTTTGTTTCTTGTTTTAGGAGCCAGAAAAACAGACCGGGGAAACTGGCGACTATAACCAGGAACCCATAAAGGATAGAGATAAGGAGAATAGGGGCCTTATCAGCGCCGGCACTCATGAATAGACCGACCATAGCGCCTTCCCTGACTCCCCACCCTGCAAAAGATACGGGTATGACCGTAAGCAAGACAACTGAGGGGAAAATGACCAGAAAAATCAGGAGGCCCAGATTTTGTCCGATGGATAGGGAGATGAAATAGATGGAAAGAACGGCAAGGAGATGAACAAATACTGATAAGGCAATGATGATGCCGATCTTTCGACCAGAACCGAATATGCACCATATCTTTTCAGAGATGCGAGTAAAAAATGAGATCCATCCAATTTTCTTTTGAATCGGGACGCGGGAGAGGATTGCAAGCAACCCGAAACCGGCAATTCCGGAAATGCAGATGGTCTTTATTCCCCTTAACAATGCCTGGGGGAGCAGGTTGCTCCCCAGAAAGGTTCCAAAAAGGCACAGGGCCAGGAGACAGAGGAGTCCAATGCCCCTGTCAATGATTACGCCCTCGAAAGCTTCCGATGCACCATATCCGAGGGCTTTCAAATCGAACATTCTGACGCCGTCTCCCCCGATGCTTCCGGGCAGGACCTGGTTAAAAAACGTTCCCTTGAAAAAGCCCCTTACAAAGAACGATGGAAGCTCATGTATGTCCAGGATGTTCATGGTGAGATACCAGCGGAAACCCGCCATCCAGTTACTTGCCACCTGGCAGACCGCGGCTAGGACCAGGAAGCCAATATTGGCTTTCGTAGCGGCCGAAAGGATTTCAGCGGGATGCACAGACCGGAAAAGCCAGAACAGAAGGAGGACCGACAAGAGGACCTTGATGAGCGCCTTTGTTCTTCTATTCCACAGGTCCAACCTGATAAACGTAAAAGGTCGTTTTGCGAAAGCCTTGCTTATGAAAAACCATTTTTTTGAGTAACTGAACGTTGCCAAAGTTTTTCTCAAGCTCCTTTTTGTTTGGTTTTTTTGAGAGATAAAATCCTTTCATGTGAGAGAAAGAGATACCCTTATCCCACAGATTGAACTGGCTGAACCTGGTTGGGGTGAGGATAAACACCCTTGGATGTCCCTTGATGTAAAAAGAGAGCATGGATGCCCTCCTGAGGTGGTCGGCGAACAGGGCATCACCCGGTTTGATGTATTCCTGCAGTTGTTCAACAGCC
>CAYOIU010000205.1:0-7456 GCA_964404085.1 uncultured Desulfobacteraceae bacterium
CTCCAGTTCGGGATTCTTACGAGCATTGAGATGGCCACCGCACTGCTTATTTATGTCCCCGTGGCCTACCTGGCCGACCGCGGCGCAAAAAAACCCTTTGTGGTGGTCACCTTCGGCTTTTTCACCCTGTTCCCTCTGGCGCTCCTGTTCTGCCACTCTTTTGCCTGGCTGGTACCCGCCTTTATCCTGCGCGGACTCAAGGAGTTCGGCGAACCCACACGAAAGGCACTCATCATGGACCTAGCGCCGGAAAACCGCAAGGCAGGCATGTTCGGACTCTATTATCTCCTGCGCGACGTTATTGTATCCATTGCGGCCTTTGGCGGCGCTTTCCTGTGGCAGGTGAGCCCTGCAACGAACTTCCTGGTCGCATTCGCCTGCGGCCTCTTGGGTACGTTGGGCTTCGCCTTGTGGGGAAGGGACCCGGTCTGACAAATTATTTCGTGCCGGTAAAAAGGTCCAGGTATTTGCCGTAGCCTTCCTTCTGCAACTCCTCCGTGGGGATGAACCGAAGCGCGGCGGAGTTGATGCAATATCTCAGATTCCCAGGAGGAGGCCCATCCGGAAAGACATGGCCCAGGTGGGAATCGCCGTGGAGGCTTCGGACCTCCGTACGGGCCATGAAAAATTTCCGGTCCTCCTTCTCAATGACGTTCTCAGATTCCAGGGGTTTCGTAAAACTGGGCCAGCCCGTCCCGGATTTGAACTTGTCCAGGGAACTGAACAGCGGCTCTCCGGAAACGATGTCCACGTAGATCCCTTCCCGCTTGTTGTCCCAGTATGGGTTGTCAAATGGAGGTTCCGTACCGTCGCGACGGGTCACCTTGTATTGGATCGGCGTCAGCTTCTTCTTTAACTCCTCGTCATCGGGCTTGGCATATCCTAAGTGAGCCGAACGACTGGCAGGTGAAGCTTTTCGGTCGCTCCAGACCTTTTTAAGAAATTGATCACGACCTGAACCGCTGCGGTAGAATTTGTACCGGAGTGCGTGCGTCTTGTAGTAGTCCTGATGATAATCTTCCGCCTTGAAGAATTGCTTGAAAGGGATGATTTCGGTCACAACCGGCTCTTGAAAAACGCCTGATTCCTGAAGCGCTTTCCTGGATGCCTCCGCCTCACGCATCTGTTCATCATCGTGGTAAAATATGACACTTCGATATTGATCACCCCGGTCCACGAACTGCCCGCCGGGATCGGTGGGATCAATGTGTCGCCAGAAGGCGTCAAGCAGCTCTTTGTAAGAGATCTTTGCCGGATCATAAAGGACTTGAACCGCTTCAACGTGTCCCGTTCCCCCTGAAGAGACCTCTTTGTAGGTAGGGTTATCCTTGTGTCCACCCGTGTATCCGGAGATCACCTCAACAACACCGTCAACCTTTTCAAGGTCCGACTCAACGCACCAAAAACACCCTCCGGCAAACGTAGCCTTCTGCAGTTTTGCGGACTCTTTTTCCATGGTATCTTCCCCCTCTTTATTACCTGCAAGGGTTTCATGGTAACCCTCTAAGACAAAGACGAAAGCCCCTGTGATGAATACGAATATCAGAACGAAAATGGTTTTCATATCCATCCCTCCCTTCCGAGAAGAGGCAATCTACCCTCTGCTCCTTTCCCGATGAATCAATATAAGCACTCTAAAGCTCCATTTCAAAAAGGACGGGATCGCGCGCGATCCAGGCTTCCCACCTGCCCGCCTTTCTGGTATGATTGTTTAAAAGGGGGAGAGAATGGAAACCAGGCGAAAGTTTCTAGAGATAACACTCAAATGCTTTACGGGTGTGGCGCTCTTTCTCAGCCCAATCTTCCATGCGGTCCGGGTGGTCTATGGAAAGGCAAAGCGAATCATCCTCCCCAAGGAAACGGACAGGGAGAGCCTGGTCGACAAAAATCCTGCTGAACTGGATACGAGAAACCTGGAGACGACCCCGCTCAAGGAATTTCGTACCATGGGTCTTACGAATTACACAGTGAACCTGAAGAATTGGCGCCTGGAGGTGACGGGGCGAGTCAAAAAACCGTTGAGCCTGACCTACGCGCAGGTGCTGGCAAAACCCGCTATGGAAAAAGTGGTGCTCCAGATATGTCCCGGGTTTTTCGCCAATCACGGCAGGTGGAAGGGCATTTCCATTGGTAGACTGTTGGGTGAGGCGGGCATGGAGAAGGGCGTGACCCAGGTCAGTTTCTCAGGGCCTGAGAACGAATACGAAAAAGTGGAGGCCTTCCCCCTCAAGGATGTCCTCTCCGATAAGGTCTTTCTGGCATACAGCGTGAATGGAAAGACCCTTCCGAAGAAGCATGGCTTTCCGCTGCGTGTGGTGGCGGAGGACCTGTTTGGTTTTCGCTGGGTCAAATATGTCTTCAAAGTCAATGTGGTGTGAAGGGTACTGAAAACACCATGGAAAATCCTTGACACTGGAAACAAATCTTTATAATTTTACATCAATTTCAAAAAACTGCAGACATCTGCACCACGGTCCGGAGGGGCGGAAGCGGCCATCCCGGCTTCTTGCAGGGCAGAAATGCAGCTGGGAAAAGTTGAAAGCGGAGGGTCACATGATTGAGGAATACGGGATTTCCTTTGCAGAAACCAACCGAGGATCGGGCCCGGCGACTTCGGCTATTCCAGGGGTCATCCAGCAGGTGCAGAGTGGAAAGTCAGGTTAGCCAAAAACCTTCCCCACCTCCAGAGATCTGGGCGATCGGTGGAGGCAAGGGTGGTACGGGGAAGAGCTTCCTGATCAGCAGCATCGGTCATTGCCTGGCCCGCCAACGGAAGAGGGTCGTATTGATCGATGCCGATTTCGGGGGTGCGAATCTGCACACCTTTCTGGGTATTGCCAGACCAATCCAATCACTGACGGATTTTTTTGAAAAGCAGGTGCCTCTCACAGACCTGGTGGTGGAAAGCGGCATCAACAATATGGGTCTGTTGATAGGGACCATTCATTCCCTGGCACCTGACAGTATGAAGTATACCCAGAAACTGAAACTGTTTCGGCATATCAAAAGTCTCGATGCGGATTATGTCCTTCTTGATCTTGGCGCCGGCGCAAACCTCAATACACTGGACACATTCCTTCTTGCAGACAAAAAGATCATCGTCATCCTTCCTGAAATTACTGCCATTGAAAACAGCTACTATTTCTTGAAGAACGCCTTTTTTCGAAATCTGTTGAAGGCCTTGGGAGGCCATGGTTCCAAAGCGCTCGTTCAGGAGGCGTGGAATAACAGGGAGAAACACAATATTAGGAACCTGAACCAACTCATAGGATACCTCCGTAATGTTTCTCCCATGCTGGAGAAGATCATCAATCGGGAGTTGTCAACCTTCCGCGCTCATATCATCCTGAACCGAATCACAACCGGAGAGGAAGTGGTCCTTGGAAGGTCCGTCAAGAGTATTTGCAGGAAGTATTTCAGTGTGGACGCGAAATATGCCGGCTATGTGGAATACGATCCCATCATTCCCAGGTGCATCAACAAGGGGCAGCCTTTTATGCAGGCCTGTCCGGCGTCCCGTTGCGCCGGGGAAATTGAGCGGGTCACAGAGAATCTTTTGGATGGAAAGGACATGCAGTTAAGGGTATGAACATGCAATCTGAAGAATACGAAAGATATTTTGAGATCCTGGAAATCGGCCCCGGGGCCTCGTTCCTGGAAATACGAGAAGCCTATCTCCATCTGAAGTCACTGTATTCGGAAGATTCCATCGTCACCCTGCCTGTAAAAGATGAAGTGCCGGAGGATCGAAAAACGGAAATACTCTGGGAAATCGAAGAAGCGTACCACATTCTTGCAGAGACTTACGAAAGGGAAAGCCGTCAGGAAGATGGTAGGGAAGGGCCGCTTTCCGGCATCGATGAAGGCGATCTGCCTCCTCTGGAGATTACGGAATTCAGCGGGCAAAGCCTGCGGGAAATAAGAGAGAGAAGAGGCATTGACCTCCACAATGTCGCCCTTTCCACAAGAATACAGATTCAATACCTTGAGAGTATGGAGAATGAAGACTTCGATGGACTTCCCCCCGAAACCTACGTCAGGGGTTTTGTGGTCAGCTATGCGAAAACCCTGAATCTTGATCCCGGCCAGGTCGCTGAAGACTACATGAAAAAATATCACGAATGGAAGTATGGAGAGGACTGAACGTTTACTGCTTTATCCTTTTTCTCCTGTGGAAGAGGTATGCCCTGGCAGCGAGGATCAGGATGACGGTGGAGATAAGGAAAACGTCGTCGATCTTACCGGGAGAGAAATCCGGCATGAAGTAATAGGTGCAGGCACCGAGGAAGAGACTCACACGCAGGGCCCGGCCATATCCAGCAAAGGTGAAAACTCTGATAAAAGTCAGGTAAAGGAAGGTCCAAAAAGCAAACAATATGAGGTCCGCCACGTAGAGATAGTTTCGAGGAACGAGGTTTGAAAGGCTTTTCAATGTTGGTTCAACAATGCCGGTCTTTTTCCTGAAACGTGCCTTGAGGACCTCTTTAATCGTCATTTTTTCATCGATGTGGGTTCCTGCAGGGATCAAAAAATCCAGATTGATGGGGAATTCCTTCTGATGGAGGGCGTCGTTTGTTTTTCTAAAAGGGAGTTGAAGGAGATGCCGGGAAAGAAGGTACCCGCTGAGACAGACGCCCCCAAGGAGAATGAGAACCAGGGTTTGAACAATCACTCTTTTCATCACGAGGTAAAGCCTCTTGAATGAATGGATAGGATTATATACCATGGATGAAGTCATAAATCAAAAAAGTCCTTTTTCTAAGGGATAAAAGGAGACGGCAATGAAGGGAAAAGGTGTCCTGTTTCTGGTGGCTCTTCTGATTTTCGTGGCCCATTCGGCAAACGGTCAGTCTCCATCGCCGGATCGTAACCTCATTATCACTGAAGGGGAAGCCGAGGTGACCGGTCAGAACGATTCAGCCAGGGTTTCCCTTTCCATCGTGACCGAGGGGCGGAAACTTGTGCAGGTGAGTGAAGATAACGCCCTGAAGACCAAGAAGGTACTTGAAGCCTTGAAGGGCTTGAAGATCGGGAAACTCAAATTGAAGACGTCCGGCTACCGGGTGGCGCCGCAGAGGGATTACAAGGTGAGGCCTCCCAAAATCAGGGGCTATGAGGTGCGGAACACCGTTGCGGTTACTCTGGAAGGATTCGTTCCGGAGCAATTGTCCGTGCACCTGTCCAAGATTGTCGGAAAGGCCCTGGAAAGGGGTGCCAACAGCGTTCAGACTATCCATCTCTATATCAAGGACAAGGAACCCTTGGAAAGGGAGGCCCTTATACTGGCGACACGGAAGGCCATGGACAGGGTCAGGGTCCTGGCGGAGGCCGCTGGTGTGAAACTGAAACGGCTCGTGTCGTTGAGCACGCACCCCATCAACACCCCGTCCCCGTCACCTCTGGTCCGAAGGACCCGTATGAAGGCGGAAAACACTGCGATGGCGCCGCCCATCGAAATAGGTGAGAGCGTGATCCGTGTCCGGGTCAATGTGGTCTATGAGATCAAATAGGGCCAATTCCAAAAAAGGCCGTATGGAAAAATACTACAGGGAAAGATTCGAGGTCCAGAGGAGCCTGTCGAGGAAAATTGCACCCTTCATGGAGGTCAATGAGATCCTCGAAATCATTCGGTCGGAGATCAGGAGGGTTATCCCTTCTGCCATGGAGACCTGTATCCTGCTGCTGGATCCTGAGGCCGGAAAATACACGCGACCTCTCCGGTGCGCCCTCTATGACAGACCGGTGAATTGCCTCAGCTGTAAACGGAACCGGCCCGCCATTCAAAAGGCCATTTTGAGAAGGAAAGGGGTCGTGGCCTCGGAAAGCGATCCCGTCGTCAGGCACGACGGATCGACGGTCCCAATCGGACCCGAAGCCGCAATCCCCGCATTTGTGGGCGAGGAAATCCTCGCTGTACTGAGTGTGGTGGCCGGCCCCGAAATCCGCTTTACGCGGAAAGATTTCTACTTTCTCAAGGACTTTTCTGAAAATATCAGCAACGTCCTGTTGAGTGCCAAAAAACACTGGGAAATCACTCAGGAGAAGATTAAAATAGGTCAGATGCTGGCCCATCTGTCCCCTTTTGTACCCCAATCGGTGAGGTCCCTGGTGGAAAAGGACCCGGAATTGCTCCACCAGGAAAAAGAGGAGAAGGATGTCAGCGTGCTTTTTCTGGACCTGGAAGACTATACCAGGCTGAGCGCCAGCCACCCGGAAAAAGAAGTGAATCAGATGGTCGAAAAAATGTTCTCTAAGTTTGTGGACCCCATCCACCGGTCCCATGGAGACATCAATGAAACATCAGGCGACGGGCTCATGATTATTTTTATGGACCATGACCCAAGGGCCAATGCCTTCAATGCCGTGAAGGCGGCCTTTGACATTTATGACCGGGCGGTTGAAATGAATCAGGAGCTGGGCCGGGGTTTTGAGGCCATCAATGTCAATATGGGGATCAATTCCGGAAAGGCCCTTGTGGGCATGACCCGGTTCACCGGCGTCTTGGAAACCCGGATGACCTATACGGCCACCGGATCCGTGACAAATTTCGCTGCCAGACTCGCTGGACACGCCTCAGGAGGTGACATCCTCGTCGGAGACGAAACCAGGGTATTGATAGAAGGCTCCTGGCCCCTCTATCCACGTGGGGAGACCCTTCTAAAGGGTATCGATAAACCGGTCAGAATTTACTCCCTCTTGAGGGCATCTCCCGGGCAGCAACCACCACCCCCATCGGTGAAACTTTTGCCTTCCGATGGGAGAGTGTAGTGGTCTCGCTACCATTTGCCTTCGCCGGGATACCCTGTTGAAGAAAGGAAAACCCTTGTTCAAAAGCATCGTTCGGAAATTTCGCAAACAATTTAAGAAACCCGCAGACGAAACCAGGCCGTCTCAGAAAGAAACCGCTCCGGTTTTACCAAAGAAGACCCCGGTCCGGGATTCAAAGGGAAGACCCAAAACGCCCGAATCCGGTCGTTCATCCAAACGGCAAGAGTCGTCAACGGCCTGGGATGTCTCCGGATTTGACGTCCCCGTCCTCGCGGGTCGGCACCGCTTTCATGATTTTTCCCTGCCGGTGAAAATCATGCACGGTATAGCCGACCTGGGCTTTGAATATTGCACGCCGATCCAGGAAATGATTCTTCCCAAGACCCTAGAGGGATCGGATGCCACGGGCCAGGCACAAACAGGAACGGGAAAGAGCGCCGCATTCCTGGTCAGTATCTACACCCGGCTGTTAAGGAAACCTCTCAAGGGCAAAAGACGGCCCGGCGTCCCACGGACCCTGATCCTGGCCCCCACACGGGAGCTCGCGCTGCAGATAGAAAAAGACGCCCTGGCCATAGGAAAATACACGGGTATAAATATCCTGGCCGTTTTCGGGGGGATGGGCTACGACAAGCAAAAGCGTGCCCTGGCGGAAAAAATCGTTGATATCATCGTGGCCACCCCGGGA
>CAYOIU010000206.1:0-7452 GCA_964404085.1 uncultured Desulfobacteraceae bacterium
CGAAATCCGCGTCTGAAACAGCAGCCCCTTTTGCGCTGGTTTCCGCCTCGGACAGCAGCCGCTGTATGTCCGTCCGCACCCTCTCAAACGGGGCCTCCTTCTGGTCCGCGGCCTTCAGGAAGTAGATGACATAGGCAATGAGTTCCGAAAAACAATCTGTCAGTCGCATACTCAGGACCTCCCTACGACCATCATTTCGGCTTTGAGGTCTTCAGGTGCATCGTCCCAATAGAGGGCGATGTTGCGCCCGTTTTCCACGGGCGACCACTGGTCGGAATGATGATCAATCTGAAAATAGAGGGAATGGGATCGCCGGGGCAATTCCTGCGGCGGAGCCGTGAGGTGTTCCATGCCCACTCCCGGCAATGCCCGGGCGATAAGGATAGGCAGGGACTCACGTGCACCCAGTTTCACGACGGACTCTATGGACTTAAGCAGTCCAGCGGGGGCTGCTTCCGTCTCCAGCACCAGGAAGAAGCGGTTCCGGCCTTCAAAGATAGCGGGCGGAAGTTCCGCGGCAAAGTAGGTGCCGTCGTACACAAGCCGGATCACGTATTCGGGACCGGAAGTGATGGCATCAATCAGTTGTGTGATCAGGGACTGGGCGGAGAAGAAGCAGCCGCCGAGGTCCTGGTGGTCATAAACCCTGAGCAAGGGGGTACCGTCGGCACCGTCTCCCAGTACGTTCACCTGGTCGGAAAAAGAAGACAACTCACCGATAAGCTGCCGCAAGAGCCCAAATACAAGCCAGGGATGGACCTGGGGGGATTCCAGATAGTGGTAGAGGAGGGGAACATAGCGATTGAGTGATCGGAGGGCAAGGACATAGACCATATCCCGGGTGCCGAACTCAGCGGTGTGGACCCCCTTTTGTGTCTTGTATTCTTCCAGTTGGCGGGCACGGCTTGCCAGTTGGTCCCGTATCTCCTTTACAAGCAGGAGCAGATTCTCCGCGCTGTTCATGTTCAAACTCGGTGGAACATAACGCTCTGAAAGCTTCAGTTCCTCGCCCTGTCTCTCAATTTGGGCGATGGGAATCAGCAGGTAGTCTCCCAACTGATCCTTTTCCGTTTCCCAGAATACCCGCAGGACAAAGCGCAGGCTCTTGACCTGGGCCTTTGGGCCTGGCTGATAAAGATCTCCCACCTCATCAGGGTCCGTCTTGGTTACAAACCGCGTGGGGATCTGACCGATGCCCTGCAAATCGGGAAGTACCGTCACGTTTTCTCCTGATGCATCCCACTTTTTCAGGCCCAGATAGGCCATCAGGGGTTTGTCCCCCTCGATCCAGTCTTCTTCAAAAGACCTCGGTTCAATAATCCCGTTGTCTGGAACGGATACGTGGGCCCCGTCAGGGAACAGAAACTCCCCCTTGACGAGTTCAAACGATCGATTGCCCAAGGCGGCACTGGACACGCTTACCTGCGCCACCCCCCACAGATACGGCTCAATAAATTTTTGATAAGGGAGCAGGAGCGATTGAACGTATTGATCTTGAAGCTGAAAATGATGCGGCTGCAGGAAAAGGCCCTGGTGCCAGAAAAGTGGCTTTCTGCTTTCCAATGCTATGTCCTCTCGTTCTCGTGAGTGTTTGAAGATTGTCCTGCACGCCTTGAAGAGCTGAGCATGCCGTCTCTATGAAGCAAAGACATTATCTGTGTCCGGGAAAGCCGGAAATCTACTTTTTCACTGTTGCCGCCCCGGTGACTACCTTCTTGATCTGTTGTCCTCCCAGGAGAATGTCAAGCACAAGGGGGCCGGGTTTCTTTACCTTGGTGCGGGAAATGAAGCCTTTCTTCTCTATCAGAACCGGAACCTTGAAGAGCCGTATCATGTTCTCTTTTTTCATCAGAGAATAGCCGGCCACGAGGCCCACGTATTTCGTGCCTTCCGCCCTGTCCAGTTGGACTGACGTGGCTTGCGCGGGCCTCATGATCAGCCTCTTGATGTTGGTGACGCTGGGGTCAAATGAACCGCATTCCAGAAGCTTGTATAGCCCGTCTTCATCTCCCGTGAGCTGGTTGAAAGCATTGGGGTCCTTGAGCTGATAAATGCAGAGGAGCAGGGTATGGGGGCTCCCTTCATAGGTATTGAGCTGGGGTTCAGCCTTAATGTCCAGATGGATCGCACCCTTTCCATAGGTGTACTCTGGAGGAGGAAGAGGTTTGCTTGCACAGGAATAGATGAAAAACAACCCTATGGTAATAACCATGCCAATACTCAGTCTTTTCATTTCTCTCCTCCTTTTTCTCGATACAAACGCTGGCAGATCCTCTCAAATTCCCTCAAGAGGGCCTCGATGAGCAGACCTGTTTCAAGCCAGTTTTTGAGGGTTCGGTGTTTGTCCTGGTAAATGTCATATAACTCGGCCTTTCGAAGCGGCCCGAACTTCAGGCCTCCTTCCGCCGACTCCTCA
Organism: uncultured Desulfobacteraceae bacterium; assembly: GCA_964404085.1. GTDB lineage: Bacteria > Desulfobacterota > DSM-4660 > Desulfatiglandales > Desulfatiglandaceae > CAYUCJ01. The sequence goes on from CAYOIU010000206.1 coordinate 2,417, forward strand.
ATCTTCTTGGGATCCAGTTCCCCGAGGATTTCACGCATCTTCGTCATGCCCGCGTCCTGGAAGGCCTGGTGGGAAATGGCAAAGGCCTCCTTGATCTGGGCTACATAGCTTTCCAGGGATTTCGATTCTCCCCCTTGCTCCAGTTGGGAACCAATGACAAACCGGATGGTTTCCGTGCCGGAAACGTTTCCCAAGAGGGTTGCGTTAATGCCCGCGATCAATTCGTTGAGTGAATCGAATACGGTGTTGAGGGAGGCGGCCAGCCTTTCAATGACCTCTACGGAAGCGATATCCATCTCCCCGATTCGCTCGCCAAGGAGCATGGAAAACAGTTTCGAGACGAGGGTCGTGTCAAGGTCGACCGGAATTCCTGCAGGAGAGTTTTTCTCCTTTACGTGTGAAATAAGCCGGTCCAAGACGGCAATTTTTTCAATACCCGGCAGAGAGTCCAGTTCCTTTTCGAGGTATTTTTCAGCAATCGATTCCGCATTCGCACCACCTGCCTCACAGATCTTCGTGACATCATCGATCATGATTTCGAGGGAATTCCGCCTATTCATCACGCTTCTTGCCTTTCAGGTCCTCCAGGGGCATGATAATCGTCTCAGGGATGATCTCTGCTTTCTTCTCCGGTTTCGCAGGCTTGGTTTCTTCGTCCTTTTTTGTGTCAGGTGCCTGAATCACGGTCTTTTTGACCTGATCTCCGGAACCGGGGGGCTTAGGGGGAGGTGTTGAAGTGGCTCGCTCTATTGCATCAGGAGAAAATATCATGGTCTTTTCCAGTTGAATCTCCCGGGCGGGAGGTTTTGGCGGGGCAGTCGGCGGCGTCTCCTCTTTCTGCCCGGCCTTGCCGGTTGAAGACATGGCTTCCATTTCTCCAGGGGAAAAAATCATGGTCTTTTCAAGCACCGGCTCGGGCGGGGGCTTCACTTCGGCTTCCACCACCTGTTGTGGGACCTCTTGTGGAATCCCTTCCGGGATTTCTTTCGGGACCTCTTCCGGAACCTTTTCCGCCTTCTCACTCCTTTTCAGTTCGGCCTGCCATTTCTCCCTGATGTTCACGAGGAGTTTCGTGATCGCAACCTCGGTTTCTTTGGAAGGCGTTGCCTTTTTAGCTGGGGGTTCTTCAGGAACGGAGACCTTCTGCTTCGGTGGCTCCACAACTTTGGCTTCAGGTGACTTGCCTGAAACAAGTCCCAGAAAATCCATGGCATGGGCCGGATAGGCCTCAAAGGTAAGAAGATAGAAAGGAAAAAAGGAAAAGGGAAAAATCCTCTTCAAGGCCTTGGATTCACCACCATAGCAGGATCCCTTTTCAGGACAGGCAACACAGGGAAAAGACCCTGAAACGTCATCGTTTATCCCTCCAAATGCCCCAATAAGATCACGCGCATCCAGAAGGGAAGGGGGATCGCTTTCTCTCTTTCTGTCCACATAGAAATCAGGAGAGGCTCCCGCCCGATTGCAGGAAGGGCAATACAGATAGCGGTCGAGACTGGAAGAATAAGGCGAAAGGCCGCCGGCCTCCAACATCTCATCAGCCCGGCAGAGATCCAGGGGACTGCCGCATCCGGGGCACGGGGGATGAAAAAAAAGGTCCCTGAATGCACAATAAAAGAGGGATCCAAAGGGGATGTGCGTCCCGTCTTCCTTGAGATTGGCAGAAAGGATAATGGAACTCCCGCCGGAATCGCTGTGAAGGCGGAAGGCCTTCTGCCAGAGCGCATCCACCGCCTTGTTCGTCAGGGTCTGAATGGCAGGAACGGATTGGGGATAGCTGTCCCGCTGGGTGAGGAGAAATATGTCTTTGAATGCGTCGCCCGTGTCGGTGACCACTTTGGCCATGAAAACCCTTGTCAAGGGATCGGAGTCTTGGAGAATGACAAAGGGACTCGAGGGATTTTCGGAATTGACCTTCGGCTGGTTGGGAAAAGCGAGCTTAAGAACAAAAGGATGGTGGGCTTGATCAAGATACCGAACCAAGGACTGCGCTACCAAACCTTTATCCACGTGACCATCCTTCATCAAGGGTTTAAGGTTAGAGAAATGCCGACAATTGTTTTCAGTTTATTGAACTCAATCAGATACCACCCTTCTTCTATCAAGTCAACGACGAATTGTGCTTCGGGAGGTGCAGCAGGGGAGTTGATGCAGGGGAGTTGATGCAGGGGCTCTTTACTTGCATATTTCCCTGTGCTAAGGAAACATAAGCTTCTGCCGAAGCGGAAAATACGTTGAAAGGAATCCAGGCTATGGACTATGAGGTCATTATTGTAGGAGCCGGGCCGGCCGGTATTTTTACGGCCTTGAGCCTATCAAAATTCGGAATAGGGCCTGTCCTCTTGCTGGAACAGGGAAAAGATCTCGCGCACAGGGAGCATGACAATCCCGAAGACAGGCTTTGCGGGTGGGGCGGTGCAGGCGCCTACAGCGACGGGAAACTGACCCTTTCCACCGAGGTAGGCGGGGTCTTGAGGGAATTCATGGGAGAAAAGGAACTCCAGAAGCTCCTTGAACTGACCGACTCCATTTACGCTGAACACGGCGCCCCGGACCGCGTTTTTGGCGATTATTCGCCACAACTGGAAGAGCTTTCCGATCGTGCACGGTTGGCGGATCTGGAATTCATACCCAGCCGCATCCGCCACATGGGCACGGAAAACTGCCAGGTTATCCTGGACCGTTTGAGACAATCGCTGGCAGAGACGGTCGAGACGCGCACCGAGACCGGGGCGAGTGAACTTCTGGTGGAGGACGGCCATGTCCGGGGGGTTAGGCTAACCGATGGACGGACTGTCACCGGAAGGTTCGTCGTGGTGGCTCCCGGCAGGTCGGGTGCGGGTTGGATGAAAGGCCAGGCGGAGGACATAGGGCTCAAGACCAGGGCCACTTCAGTGGACATCGGTGTGCGGGTTGAGCTTCCGGCCCCCGTTCTCAAGGCCGTCACGGACGTGACCTATGAATCCAAACTCATATACTATTCGAAGACATTCGATGAGAAGGTCCGCACTTTCTGCATGAACCCCTATGGAGAGGTGGTGACCGAGGAAAACAGCGGGATCACCACCGTGAACGGGCACAGCTACGCCGAGAAAAAGACAGACAACACCAACTTTGCCATCCTGGTGAGCAGCGCCTTTACAGAGCCCTTTGACGATCCCATCGCCTACGGGCGCTACATTGCGCGGCTCGCCAACCTCCTCGGCGGCGGGGTCATTGTTCAACGGCTGGGGGACCTACTGGCGGGTCGCCGCAGCACCAAGAAACGGATGGCCCGATGCCTCACCCGGCCGACGCTCCCGGAAGCGACGCCGGGCGATCTCAGTTTTGTTTTTCCCTACCGGCACCTGCTGAGCATCATCGAGATGCTTCGAGCCCTTGAAAAGGTTGCTCCCGGCGTCTACTCAAGGCACACGCTCCTCTATGGGGTGGAGGTCAAGTTTTACTCCAACCGAATTCACGTGTCGTCGGAGATGGAGAGTGATGTCAAAGACCTGTTCGTCATCGGCGACGGGGCCGGGATCACGAGGGGCCTGCTGCAGGCCTCTGCCAGCGGTATCCTTGCCGCGCGTGCCATTGAGAAAAGGGTAGGGGGAAAAAACGTGAGACCCCTCCCGAAGAGCAGAAGGCATTAGGAAGCCGCACTTAGGAAGCAAGAACCAAATCCCAAATTCTAAGCACGAAGCACGAAACAAGTCAGAAATCAGAATGTTCCAATGTTCTAAACATGAAATTTTTCAGAGCTTTTTGTTTTGTTTCGAATTTGGGTCATTGGGATTTGTTTCGAATTTCGAAATTCGAATTTCCTGCTTTTCACTTCGATTCTCCCTGGATTGAGAGAACTTGCCCGGTTTCTCCAGGAGACGTGGAGGTCTTAATTAACTAAAGCGATACCTTAAGCCCGTCCTGTGCCACGATGATCCTGTAATCGAGATTTCGATCGCGCAGGATCCTGTTTACGGTCTCCTGCCACTGCTCTTGGTTCAGGGGAATGGAGTAAGGTGTGTCTGAGCCGAGCGGCTTGAGCGGATCCAGGGGGCGGTACTTTTTCAGCATGTTGTTGGCGGGATCTCCCGGAACCATGTCGGCATCGCCCATGTGCACAAGGAAGGTTTCTTTCCGCGGTTCAAGACGGGAGATGAACTTCATGGCCCGCTGGAAACTCATGTGGCGTGGCCGGTTCTGCTCCGGTTCATTGAGCCAGAAGGACTGGATGACCAGGTAGTCAGGGCGCAGGAGTTCCTTCGGCAGGTCAGGCAGTTCCATGAAGTCCGATGTGTAGAGCACGGAGACTTCCTTCCCGTCAGGCTTGTGGGCTGTGATCAGGTATCCCAGAGACCCGGCGGCAAAAGAGCCGTGATCCGTCTTAAAGGGGAAAATGTGGTATTCTCTGTGAGTAAACCAGTTCCCCGGTTCAACGAATACAATTCTTATCACGCCCATATCTTCCAGGTAGTCGAACCTCCGGCCGATGACTTCCCAGCTCGCAACGCTCAGGTAAACGGGAATCGGTTCGAAGGTCCCCCTGGGGACCAACCGTTTATACACGAAAAGTTCGTCCAGTCCGATATAGTGGTCTCCGTGCTCATGGGTTATGAGGACACCACCCGGAACCTGGCCCGGCTGCTGAGAGAGCTGTGACCTGGTATCCGGACCGCAGTCGATGAGCAGGTTAGACGAACTCTGCATAAGGAGGGCCGTCCGGGTCCTTTTTTCTCCCCTCCGTCGCATTTCTTCACATATTTTGCAGGTGCAGTGGAGCTCCGGAAGCCCCCATGCCGCGCCTGTTCCCAGGAATACCAGTTCCATTTAAACTCCCTTTCGTGACACGATCAACAGAATGAACTTGATGGTTTTTCGTCATGGCTCAAGTTGCCAAGGATACTGTTCAGAGTTTTCTGTTATTGTCGAATGAACGCGGCCTAGATTTATCCACTCTATTTACGCATCTCTTAGGCGAATTGAGGGTTAGTCTGTCTTATCACTCGCCGTATAAGGCGAAAGAGTTTTGCCGATCTTTGAAAGAAATATTCCCT
>CAYOIU010000207.1:0-7387 GCA_964404085.1 uncultured Desulfobacteraceae bacterium
GTTCAGGAGGAGGCCTGAGGGTCTTTTTCGGACAGTTTCTCATAGAGCACTTGGCACCCAACGCCTACATGGACGGCTATTTGGGGTTTACGCCTCCAGAAGCCTTGGCGCCCTACAATAGCTATCTTTAAACCCCAAATCGGCGTCCGTCTCCTCCGATGTGTTTAGAAAGGGTCTGAAAAAGAGTGTCAGGCCTCCTCCTCTTTGTTGCTCATAGGTTGCCGTTTGCGGCATAAATCAGCTTTCTACGAAGCCATCAGGAGCGGGCTGTGTACCAGAAATATAAGATCAAATCAACAAAAGTCTACCTACCGGTAGGTAATATCGGTAAAAAAATATTCCTCAATAAGAATTTTTTTTATTAAATAACTTGACATCGTATAAAAAACGGCTATCATGCCTGTAATCAATAAAGATAAGTTCTTATTGATGGACAGATTTCGTTCTTAGGTAAAGATTCATTTGTCCAGAGTGACAACCTTAAGTGTGGAACTGTTGGAAACTTTTTGAAAGGAGGGTGTCACTATGGCTAATGGAATTGTAAAATGGTTTAATGACAGCAAGGGCTTCGGCTTTATCGAACAGCAAGATGGGCCGGACGTATTCGTGCATCATTCAGCGATCAACGCCACCGGTTTCAAGTCTTTGAATGAAGGCGATCAGGTTACCTTTGACATAGAGCAAGGTGCAAAGGGACCGGCTGCAGTAAATGTTACCGTAGTCTAATCTACTGTCACAAAAAAGCAAAAGGGCATTTCATCAAATGTGTGATGGAATGCCCTTTTTTGTGAACGGGGAACCTTGTTCATTGACGGAGTAGACGTTCTAAATGATGGACTTTGCAAATACCCATATCTCTCTTGCACGCGATCTGGACGCCCGTGATGAATTGTCATCCTTTCGCGATGAATTTGTGATTGAAGACCCCGCCCTGATTTATCTGGATGGCAATTCCCTCGGCCGTCTGCCAAAACGCACGATACCCGCCATTCGAAATGCGGTCGAGAAGGAATGGGGCGAGCGGCTCATTCGCGCCTGGAATGATGGATGGGTGAACGCGCCCACTGAACTGGGAGCCAAAATCGCCCGGCTGGTCGGGGCAAAACCCAATGAGATCGTTGTCACGGACGCCACCTCCGTCAATCTCTTCAAACTGGCCGTGGCGGCCCTTCAAGCACGCCCGGGCCGCACCGAAATTGTGAGTGATGTGTTCAATTTTCCGTCTGATTTGTATGTCCTGCAAGGTGTCATCGAGCTGTTTGGAAACAAGCACCACCTGAAGCTCATACCGTCCACGGACAATATCACCATTTCCAGTGAAGCGATCGATGATGCAATTGACGACCATACTGCCCTGGTCAGCCTGACACATGTGACCTTTAAAAGCGCCTTTATGTACGACATGCCCCGGGTAACCGAAGCGGCCCACGGGGCCGGGGGTGTCATACTGTGGGACTTGAGCCATTCAGCCGGGGCGGTACCCGTCGATTTGAACGGCTGCGAAGTGGATTTGGCCGTTGGTTGCACCTACAAGTATCTCAACTGCGGTCCCGGGTCTCCCGCCGTTCTCTATGTGCGGGAGGATCTGCAGAAGCAAATGACTCAGCCCATGTGGGGGTGGTTTGCCGCAGAAAAACCCTTTGCTTTTGAACTGGATTTCAACCCCGCGTCCGGCATCTCACGCTATCGGGTCGGAACTCCCCCGATGATCTCGATGAAGGCGGTTGAACCGGCGCTCGATATCTTCCTGAAGGCCGGTATGGAGCGGGTCCGTGCGAAAAGCGTCAACCAGACGGAATATATGATTTTTCTTGCCGATCAATGGCTGATACCACTTGGATTTACCGTGGCCACACCCCGCCGGGCTGAACAAAGGGGCTCGCATGTTTCACTGCGACACCCTGACGCATACCGCATCAATCGTGCCATGATTGAATCTCCGCTCCCCGCGATAAAGGTCATCCCGGATTTTCGTGCCCCGGACTACATCCGTCTGGGTATCGCCCCCCTCTATACGACGTTTGTTGAAATCCATCAGGCGCTCGATCGAATGAAGACCATTGTCGAGGACAGGATATACGACCGATATTCCAAGGATCAACTGCCTGTCACCTGATAGCAGACGTGCAAAAGGGCGGGATGGGCCAAGACCCGCCCTGATTCCTTGACTTTTGGCCCCTTTGAAAGGTAAGTTGAGCGTGTCCAATCGGCGCAGACATAGCTCCTGTTTTATAAACCGGAAAGGTGTCATGATGTCGCAGAGAATGGAAATCCGTTTGTGCCCAAGATGGTTTTGTGGAAGGCGCTAACTATTACACCCGGAGAACCCATATGTACAGTGCAAGTGATTTGAGAAAGGGCCTCAAGATTGAAATTGAAGGCGATCCCTATATTATCGTTGATTTTCAGTTCTCAAAGCCCGGCAAAGGGCAGGCCCTTTATAAATGCAAGCTGAAGAACATGATCAATGGGACGATGTTCGATAATACCTACCGGTCTGTGGACACGTTCAAACCGGCCGGCCTGGAAGAAAGGAAAATGCAGTTTCTCTACGCGCAGGACAAGGAATTCTGTTTCATGGACGTGGAAAACTACGAACAGACCTTTCTTTCAGAGGAACAGGTGGGTGAAGCCGGACATTTCCTCATCGATAACCTGGATGTGGATATCCTCTTCTTCGGTGAGAGGGCCATCGGCATTACGCTGCCGAACTTCGTCGACATGACGGTGACCAAGGCCGACCCCTGGGCCAAAGGCGATTCTGTCGCAGGCGACACCAAGCCCATTACCGTTGAGACCGGGTATGAGCTTCGCGTTCCCCCCTTCGTCAATGAAGGGGAGAAAATAACCATCGACACGAGGACCGGGGAATATGTTACCCGGGTCAAGGAATAGGGCCCTTGAACAGATAGGACGGTTGGCGAGTCGAAAGTCGGCGCTGAGACTCAGGGCCCGGATGATACAGGCCATCAGGCGCTACTTTGTCTCGCAGGGTTATCTTGAAGTGGAAACCCCGATTCTTATCCCTGCCCCTGCGCCGGAATTGAACATCGACGCCGTGGAGGCAGGCGAGGGCTATCTTCACACATCCCCCGAAATCTGCATGAAACGTCTGCTGGCGGCCGGGTACGATCAGGTCTTTCAGATCTGCAGGTGTTTTCGGCAGGCCGAGCGGGGACATCTGCACCTTCCCGAATTTACCCTTCTTGAATGGTACCACGCCCGGATGGAATACAGGGGCCTCATGGACGAATGCGGATCCATGATCCGGCGGGTCGGAAGAGATCTCGGTTTTCCGGATACCATAGCGTATCAGGGAAGAACCATCAGCCTGTCGGGGCCGTGGCAGAGGCTCACCGTTTCTGAGGCCTTTAAGAACTACGCACCAATGGGACTGCAGGAATCCATGGACAAGGGATGTTTTGACGCCACGATGGTCGAGGCAATCGAGCCTCGCCTGGGCACCCCCACACCCACCTTCCTGTATGACTATCCCGCCTCCCTGGGCGCGCTGGCTCGCTTGAAAGCGGAGGACAAACGTTTTGCCGAGCGGTTTGAACTCTACATCGGCGGGGTTGAATTGGCCAACGCCTTTTCGGAGCTGAGAGATGCACGAGAGCAGAGGCAAAGGTTTGAGGGGGAGGTCAAACGAAGAGAGGCCTTGGGGAAGGGTGTCTATCCAATGCCGGAACCATTCCTGGAAGCCCTTGCGCACATGCCCGATGCCGCTGGAATAGCCCTGGGTATTGACAGGCTCGCCATGATTTTCGGAGACAGGACCAGCATCGACGATGTGGTGGCCTTCACTCCAGAGGAGCTTTAAACCCTAACTGAGTTTTGCCAGGTGATAGGCCAGGTTTTCCAGTTTGACGCTGAAATCCACGTTTTCGACCATGCAGCATTTGGGAGCCCTTACGTGAGAGGGAGCGAAATTCAGGATGGCCTTCACCCCGGCATCCATGAGCAGGCCGGCGGCCCGCTGGGCTTCAGCACCGCGGGAACAAACAATGCCGATCTCAATTCCCAGTTTCAGAACCGTTTTTTCGATTTCCTCAACCGGCTTGACAATCAGCCCGCAGGGTAGTTCCTGGCCCACTCTGAGAGGATCGGAGTCAAAGGCCGCAACAAACCGGTAATTTCTTTTCTTGAAATTTTCATTTTCTATCAGGGCCTTGCCGAGATTTCCCATCCCGACAATGCCGAGAACCCAGACCCTGTAGGATCCGAGGATTTCCTTGATGGCCTTCAACAGTTCACGAACATTGTAGCCCACGCCCCTGACGCCGAATTCTCCGAAAAACGCCAAATCTTTTCTCACCTGGGCTGGATTAACATCGCACAGCTGAGCGAGTTTTTCGGAAGATATGACGTCCACCGAAGTGTCCAGAATCTTTTCAAGCGGCCTCGAATAAAGGGCCAGTCGCTCGATGGTCGGTTCGGGTATTTTCTGGGTCTTGGTCATGGCCTGGAATCGGAAATCAGAATAAGTGTATGCTTCAGGTCAGCCGGGAAATGAACGGCCGCCGTGACTGTCTTAAAGTGCGTGAAAAACGGGAACAGCAAACTCACGGGTTGTGAATTATTGCACATGATAGGGGAAATAAAAGAGGACCCGAAAACGGGTCCTCAGAAAAAACTGCCGACTCCCTAGAAAACTTTGTCAATGATGCTTGCAAAGTCCGGGATCTTGAAGACCATGATGAAACAGATCACCAAGGCGTAGATACAGAGGGACTCGATCAGGGCCAGACCGATAATCATCGTGGTCATGATCTTTCCACCTGCCTCAGGGTTTCGCGCAGTACCCTGAAGAGCGCCGTTGATGGCGTTACCCATACCGATACCGGTTCCCATGGCTGCTACACCGATGCCGAACCCGCAGGCGATGGCAATACCGAAAAAGATCCACAGGCCTGCCGCCTGTGCTGCACCGGCGCTTTCTGCGGCCATGGCCATGGAGGTCATGCCCAGGGTCAGCATCGCGGTGAGACTGCCAATTAAACGTTTTTTGCTCATTTGAATCTCCTTTCCTGTTCTAGTAATTGACCTTCTTCCAAAAACTTAGACGTAACTTAGTGGGCCTCTTCCATGGCGCCGACAAAGTACATGGTTGCAAGGAGCATAAAGACAAGGGCCTGGATAAAGCTCACCAGGAGTCCCAGGAACAATAACGGAAGTGGGGCAAGGTAGAGACCCGCAAGGGTGACCACGATACCGAATACCATTTCTTCGCCGAAGATATTTCCGAACAGTCGAATGCTGAGCGACATGATCCTTGCCACATGACCCACCAGCTCAATGGGGAACATCAACGGGGCCAGCCACCAGACAGGGCCGAAGAAATGCTTGATGTATTTGAATCCATGGTGCTTGATGCCGATAAAATGGGTGTAAAGAAATGTCAATATGGCCATGGAGAGGGTGGTGTTGTAGTTTGCGGTGGGGGAGGCGAACCCTGGGATCTTGCCGATGAGATTACAGATGAGAATGAAGAGAAAGACCGTCGCTATGAAAGGAAAAAAGAACTTTCCCTCCGGGCCGGTGATATCCACCATGAACTTCTCCAGCCCCTCCACAATCACCTCAAATACATTCTGACCCTTTCCGGGCACCAGTTGAATGCCTTTGACGAAAACAATCGACGCCAGGACCATGATGAGCATAACCAGCCATGAGTGTGTCACGTGGCTGTATGCATGACCGAAGTGACCAAGGCCCACGGCCTCGAATAGCTTATTTAAGAACAGAAAGCTGTGTTCCTCCATAAATTAGGCTACCTCCCCGGATGATTTTTTCCAGACCAAAAGAAGACCCAGCGTCACGATGCTGATGACCACTACGGAAAGCCCCACAGCCAGTCCCACCGGATTGATCCAGCTCTGGCTGATCAATAAATAGAGCAATAGGCCCAGTGCGGCCATCCGCAAATAATACTTGCCCACGACAGCTCCCTTGTTGGCTCCGAAGACACCGCTGGGGTTGAAGGCCTTTGTAACCGTGCGCTGAAGCAAATTGAAGTTTGCGATAATCAGAAACCCTCCCATGATAACACCGGCCGTGAAGGCGTTACCCATGAAAAAAAAGCTTGCTGAAGACAAAAGGAGCAGGATCACCCAATTGAGGGTTTTGAGGATCTTGAATGCGCGTGCCCAGTCCATACGCTGTCCCGCTAGAATTTCTTGGCCTTTTTATAAAGGGTATACAGATTTCTGAAAGCGGCTACTATACCGATGCCTAAACCCACCAGAAAAAGCCACGGCTGGGTTCCCAGCCATCGATCAAGGTAATAGCCGCCCACGGCCCCAATGGCGATGGAAAAGGCCATGGTCATGCCAACGGTGCTCAGATACCCCAGGTCCTTGATCGTCTTCTTCAGGTCATTGTCCATGGTGGTATCAGGGCATCCGCCTTATCCAAAAAGAAAAAACAGGTTGTCTCTATCACAGGTTTTCGGGCAAAGTCAATAGAATTTTGGCTAGAGGGAGCCGAAAGCTAATGCGGCAATTTCAATCGTTTTCTTGATAACTTCCTCATTGTGCGCTAGAGAAACAAAGGTGGTTTCGTAGGGTGAAGGTGCCAGGTAGATGCCTTGTTCCAGCATCCGGGCGTAATAACGTTTGAACCTGTCACCGTCACTCTTCTTGGCGCTCTCGAAATCGGTGACAGGGGACTTTGAAAAGAAGAGTGACCCCATGGAGCCCAGCCGATTGACGACCACCGCGATTCCCGCCTCTTCGGCCGCCGATTCAAGTCCTGAGAAAAGTTGTTGCGATCTCTGTTCCAGTGTCCGGTAGATGTCGCCCTCCCTGAGAATACGCAGCGTGGCAAGTCCGGCGGCCATGGCCAGGGGATTTCCGGAAAGGGTTCCCGCCTGATAGATATCACCATCAGGTGCCATTTGCGACATGATTTCCTGCTTTCCACCAAAGGCGCCCACAGGCAGCCCTCCGCCGATAATTTTTCCCAAGGTGGTCATGTCCGGGAGGATATCGAAGTATTGCTGCGCGCCACCCTCAGAAAGCCTGAAGCCCGTGATGACTTCGTCGAAAATGAGCAGGCTCCCGTTTTGCCGGGTGATATCGCGAAGCCCTTGGAGAAAACGCTTCTCAGGGACAATGACGCCCATGTTACCGGGGACCGGTTCCACAATCAGGGCAGCGATATCTGGGCCGAATTCATCAAAGGCCCGTTCAACGGCTGCAAGATCGTTGAAAGGGAGAGAGAGGGTGTGTTTGGCAATGTCTTCCGGAACTCCCGGGCTGCCGGGGATTCCCAGGGTGGCCAGTCCGGAGCCGGCGGCCACCAGCAGGCTGTCCCCATGGCCGTGGTAACACCCGTCACACTTGACAATTTTTTCCCTCCCGGTATATCCCCGCGCAAGGCGGAT
>CAYOIU010000208.1:0-7335 GCA_964404085.1 uncultured Desulfobacteraceae bacterium
GTCAGCCTGATGCAGCCCGGCACCTTCACACCCATGGAGCAGCGATTGGCCTTCATTTTCCTCTTCCTGGGCTTCGGCATCCTGGCGGCTGTCTGGCCGCTCCACTCGTGGTCACCGGAAGGACACGTGGCCGCACCCACGTCCGTCAGCATGATTCATGCCGGGGTCCTCATGAAGCTTGGCGCCTTCGGAATTCTGCGCCTCGCCATCTTCCTCTGTCCGCAGGGGTGGCAATACTGGTCGCACCTCATGGCTGTCCTGGCCGTTGTCGGGATTATCTACGGCGTATTGGTGGGCCTCCGCCAGACGGATCTCAAGTACGTGGTGGCCTATTCGAGCGTCTCGCACATGGGAATCGTAGGTCTCGGGCTGGCCACGGTCACGGTGGAGGGGCTCAACGGCGCTGTCTTCCAGATGTTCGCCCACGGGATCATGACCGCGCTCCTCTTTTCTTCTCTGGGCTACATCTATGACAGGACCCACACCAGGATGGTTCCGGAGCTGGGCGGCATGAGCAGAACCATGCCTGTTATTTCCACCTATTTCATCGTCGGGTCGTTGGCGGCCATGGGTGTGCCGGGCTTCGGGAATTTCTGGGCCGAGATCGTGGTCTTTATCTCGTCGTTCAGGGTATATCCGGTTCTGGGGGCACTGGGCGTCTCCGCCCTGGTGGTGAGCGCCCTTTTCATGCTGCGTGTGGTCCAGAAGACCTTTTACGGTCCCCCCAATGAGCGGTTGGCGGGCCTGCCTGATGTCCGCTTCGGCCTGGGCCTGCCCAGGCTGATCCTGGTCGCGATGATGATCCTCTTCGGTCTCTTCCCGTGGCTCATGCTGGATGTGATCCAGACCGCCTCGGTTCCCCTGATTGGAGGGCTGCCCTGATGGAATGGCACCTCTTGATGCCGGAGCTTTTCTTCCTGCTGGGGATCGCCCTGTTCTTCGGCCTGTCCATGCGGAAGCATCAGGACCCGGGACGAATCCACAGAACCGCATACGTTTTAGCAGCCCTCGGCGTCTTGATCAGCCTGGCAGCCGTGGGACAGAAGGGCACCGCCTTTTCAGGGGTCTACCGGATCGATCTTTTTTCACAGATCTTCAAGGTCATGCTTGCATCGGCCCTTTTCCTGAACGTTTGCCTCTGTGCCGACCTGAATACCATCAGGGTGCGGCGGCATCCCGAATTTTATCTCCTGCTGATGATCGCAACCCTCGGGATGATGATGCTGGTGAGCAGCGTCGAGTTGCTGACCCTCTATGTGTCCTTGGAACTCACCAGCTATTGCCTCTACGTCCTGGTGCCCCTGAGGAAAGGTTACGGCGTTCATGTGGAGGCAGGCATCAAGTATTTCCTCGTGGGAGTCGCCACATCGGCCCTGATGCTTTTCGGCATCGCGCTCCTTTTCGGCGCCACCCACAACACCTCGTTTGTGGAACTGGCGAAAGTCCTGCCCGGCCTGATCCATTCGCCCATGGCCTTCACAGGGCTTCTGCTCACCCTCTCCGGGTTTTTCTTTAAACTGGCCCTGTTCCCATTTCACGTCTGGGCCCCGGGTGTCTACCAGGGGGCCGCCAACCATGTGACCGCTTTTGTCGCCACGGCGACCAAGGTAGCGGCCATCGCGGTCATCACGCGGATCGTATCCGTGACAGGCGGAGAAAGCATCCACCTCGTCAAGGTGCTGACGGCGATCGCCTTAGCCTCCATGACGCTGGGAAACCTGGTGGCTATTATGCAGCAGGATTTCAAGCGGATGCTCGCCTATTCGGCTATTGCACAAGGGGGGTATGTCCTGGTGGGTATCCTCAGCATGAGCCCGGATGGCTACGCGAGTGCCATGTTTTACGCCTTGGCGTATCTGAGCATGATCTATATCTGCTTCTTGGTATTGGTCAAGGTGGCCCGCGACGGCACCGATCTGAAGATCGCCCAGCTGGCGGGGTTGCATTACCGCTCGCCTCTCCTGGCCATGGCGCTCATGCTGGCAGTCTTCGGCCTGGGAGGGCTTCCCCCGACCATCGGCTTTACAGGAAAGTTCCTGCTCTTCACGGCGGCCATGAAGAGCGGGCATTTCTTTCTGGTCCTGGTGGCCATGATCAACGTGGCCGTGTCCCTTTACTATTACGCCCTGGTCGTCAAGGCGGCCTATCTCCAGGAACCGGAAGAGGACCTGCCGCCCATTTCGTTGTCCATTCCTGAAAGAATGCTCACCATGGCCTTGATCTTGGTCCTGGTGGGGGGAGGCCTCTTCCCCCAGGTCCTCTACAACCTGGCCTTGGCAGCTGCACAGGTCCTGCCCTAGACCTCAACGGGGCCGGGCGTTTTATGGGCGCCCCGGGGCATCCCTGCCACGCCCGTCAGATATCCCGAATCCTTGCTCCAAACCCCGGATGGTGGTCAGGCGCAGCCAGCGTGCATATCGACTGATAAGTGCCGTGTTGTTGTACCAGCAGGAGCAGCGGCCGTCTCCCGCAATCTCTTTTCGCACCCGATCAAAACGGTCTGAATACCACAGGGCCTTGAAATTCCCATCCCGCAACGTCCCCACGCGCACGTGCTGTTCGAGACAGGGATAGACATTCCCCCAGGGATCGATCCGGACCATGAGCAGCCCTGCATGACAGCGGTGATGAGGGAAACCTTTGTTTTTTCGAAGGCTTTTAAGCAGACCCTTTACGTAACCATCCTTTTCAAGGGGCAACCCTTCTATTTGGCGGGACAACCGCTGGGGATCCAATGTAAACGCCAATGGGTCTCCACCGGCGTAATAGGCTGTTTCGCAGTGGTGTACGGGCTGAATCAGGACATCATCCACGATGGGTTCCCATTTCTCATAGTAGGCGTGCAGTTCATCCACATTGAGGTCGGAAAGGGTCATCCGGACACGCAGAAGCGGCCTATTCCCTTTACCGTAACCGGCCAGGAGGCGAATCCCCTTCTCGACTCTTTCAAAAGCCGCTTCGCTTCCCCTGATTTTTTCGTGGGTAGCGGCCGTTGCCCCGTCCAGGCTGACCGTCACGCTGGAGAGTCTCGACCGGCGCAGTTGTTCAGCATATTGATCCATGAGAATGCCGTTGGTGCAGAGATTGACGGACATCCCGTAACGGGTAAAGCTCTGGATAATCAGGAAGACATCCTTTCGCAGAAGCGGCTCGCCCCCGGCAATGCTGACCTGATACACCCCCAGGTCATGACACGCAGCGGCGAGGTGCCGGTAGTCTTCCAGGGTCAGTCCGTCGGCGGGGGGATCCTGCCAGCGGAGACACATCCTGCAGCGGCAGTTGCACCGATAGGTCACATCCAACTCGGCCATGTATGGACCGGCCACAGGGGGATGATGGAGTTCAGAGGCTGAAATATTCTTTCTCGAATACCGGAGGGAGGCGGCGAATCGCCGGGAAAACAGGATACGCCGGTATCGCCAGAGCCTTTTCAATCTCATAGGTGTTTCTCCGTTACAGAAAAAAAGGTGGCGGTCCAATGACCACCACATCCATAGATAGAATTGGTTGAGCCTTATTTGCGTTATTCAGTTCTAAGACATCACGGCACAGAATACAACACAATCCGGTAGTTGGTCAGCAGGAAGCCATTTGAAAGAACACCACCGGAGAGGAAGGATTCCCTTATTCTCTAAGGTTAGCATCCACTAAACGACAGCCCCTATCTGCCACGGAGTAAACTCGCAATCCCCGAGCCCAAGACGTTCGCTCTTTGTTTTCTCTCCGGAGGCCGTTTCCAGGATTTTCCTGAAAATAACCTTTCCGACCTCTTCGATGGTTGCCTCACCCTCGGCAATGGGACCGCAATCCATATCCATATCTCCTGACATGCGCCGGTACATGGGTGTGTTGGTGGCCAGTTTGATGACCGGCGTCGGTTTGCCGCCGGTCACGGATCCCCTACCGGTGGTAAAGCAGACCACTGTAGCGCCTCCGGCCACCATCCCTGTGATGGACGGGATGTCGTAGCCGGGGGTGTCCATGAAGACGAGCCCTTTTTCTTTCACGGGATCGGCATAGCGGTAGACACCGTTGAGGTTGGTGGTTCCGCCCTTGGACACTGCTCCCAGAGATTTTTCAAGGATGGTCGTCAGCCCGCCCGTCTTGTTGCCCGGTGAGGGATTGTTGTTGATCTGGCTGTCATGGCGGGCCGCGTAGGCCTCCCACCAGCGGATCCGTTCGATCAGGCTGTTTCCCACTTCTTTAGTCGACGCGCGTCTCACAAGGAGGTGTTCCGCCCCATAGATTTCCGGGGTTTCACTCAAAATCGCCGTTCCCCCGTGGGTCACCAGGAGATCCACCGCCGCTCCCAGTGCAGGATTGGCCGTAATACCGGAATAGGCGTCCGAACCACCGCATTCAAGGCCCAGGACAAGGTGTGACGCGGAAACCTCCTTCCGTTCCACCCGGTCTGCAAGAGGAAGCATGGATTCTATGCGTGCTGAGACCTCGCGAACCGTAGCCTCGGTGCCGCCGCTATCCTGGATGGTGAGGGTGCTCAGGGTCTCCGATGGCTCGAGCCCGGTATCCTGCAAGAGCCTGTCGATCTGATTCACCTCGCATCCGAGACCCACAAGGATGATGCCGGCGAAATTGGGATTTCGCGCGTACCCCTCCAGGCTGCGCTGAAGGATTTCAAAACCCTCCCCCGTGCCCGACATCCCGCAACCCAATGAATGGGGCAGGGCCACCACGCCGTCCACATTGGGGAAAGGGGCCATTTTCTCTCCTCTGAACCGATCCGCTATCATCCTGCAGACCGATCCCGAACAACTGACGCTGGATAGAATCCCTATATAATTGCGGGTTCCCGCCCTGCCGTCCGTCCGGACGATGCCGCTGAACCCAGCCTGTCCGGACTCGGGTACAAAAGAGGTGGGTCGGGCGTCACTGCCAATGGCATAAGCCCTTTCCAGGTCCGCCATTTCCATGTTGTGGGTGTGCACATGCTCGCCGGGCGAGATTTCTCTTGTTGCAACTCCGATGCCCTGGCCATACTTGTGAATACGTTCCCCCTTGGCAATGGTCTTGGTCGCCACCTTGTGGCCGGAGGGAACAGGCCCTTTGCAGACCAGCCCCTCCTGGGGGAGTTTTTCTCCCTCATGAAGGTCCCGCAATGCCACCACCACATTGTCCAAAGTGCTCAATCGTACGATTGAAGGCCGCATAGGATTCATCCTTTCATGCCTGCGTCATTGGCTGGGATTTCCAGTCCGAAGCCAAAGGTCAATAGGCTTTTGAGGTTATACCGGTTCAAACCTTTTTCATTCTGGTCAGAGACTTGGATTTTCCTGAGAAGAATTCAGATTAGATATTTCTTTTTTGGCTTGTCAAGTCAATCTTTGTCCGTGTAAAGATAAAGGATCGGCGGCATCAGGGTCCGGTGACAAAGCCACGGGTAAAATTTTAGAGCACTCTTACAAAATCCAGGCCGCATTTTCCCGAAGGAATGTCCAAGGAGCAGTCAATAGATGGAAGAAACAATAGAGAAGGCACTGATAGACATAGTGGGCACGGAGAGATATACGGCCCATCTGATAGACCTCGTATCCTATTCCTATGATGCCTCCGAATTTAGAAGCAGACCCGAGTGTGCGGTGTGGCCGGAGACAACGGATGAGATATCCGGAATCCTTGCCCTGGCGAATCAGAAGGGCCTCCCAGTTGCCCCCCGGGGGGCTGGCACGGGTCTTTCAGGCCTTTCCGTACCCCTGAAGGGGGGCATCATCCTGGACCTGACCCGCATGAACCGGATCCTTCGTATCAGCATACCGGACCGATTGGCGGTGGTGCAGCCGGGCGTCGTCTACGATGACCTTCAACGTGCCCTGGAGCCACATGATTTCTTCTACCCCCCTGATCCTGCCAGCGGAAAGGTGTGCACCGTCGGGGGCAATGTTGGGACCAACGCCGGGGGACTTCACGGGGCCAAATACGGCACCACCCGGGATTATGTCCTCGGACTTGAGATTGTCCTGGCAGACGGATCGGTGATGCATACCGGGGCAAGCACCATGAAGTGTTCTTCAGGGTATGACCTCACCAGGCTCATGGTGGGTTCTGAAGGTACACTGGGGATAGCCACTGAAATTACGCTCAAGATATCCCCGAGGCCCACCGAAAGGGCCGCGGCAACCGCCGTCTTCGACCGGCTGGAGGATGCCGGCGAGGCCATAACGCTCATCATGCACTCCGAGGTTACCCCGAGTGTTTTGGAATTCATCGACGCGAACACTATCGAGGCCTTTAGAAAGCACACCGACTTCGATCTTCCTCCCGTGGAGGCGATGATTCTGGCTGAGGCGGACGGGCAGACGCCTGAAGATGTTCAACACCAGCTCGAACGGCTGGTGGCCTCTTTCAAAGAATGCAAAGCACGGGAGGTGAAGACGGCAAGGTCGGAAGAGGAGGTCGAAAGATTGTGGGCGGTTCGCAAGTCCCTCGGGGGCCTTATGGCAAAGGTGAGCCCATCTTACGCATCCGAGGATGTCACCGTGCCCATGAGCAGGATAGCGGAATTCCTTCGAGCTGTTCATGCGATAGCTCGAAAGCACGGGTTCCTGATCCTCAATTTCGGTCACGCAGGTGGAGGCAATTTCCATCCGAACGTCATGTACGACCGGGACGATCCGGAGCAGGTGGAACGGCTGGAGGGGGTCCTTTTCGACCTCCACAAGCTGGCCTGTGACATGGGAGGAACCCTGAGTGGCGAACATGGAATAGGTTTCACCAAGGCCAGGTTCATGCCGCTGGAACACGATCCGATTGAGCTCAGGACCATGCGCGCGATCAAGAAGGCCCTGGATCCCAACAACATCCTGAACCCTGGAAAAATGGGACTGGATTGATCCGTCTTTCCCGTGCGGTGTGCCAGGGAAACTGTGGACCTGGGCAAAAACAAATTGACTGTTCCGTTACTGCACGGTGAAATCCTACCGTACCTTGATGTGGTCACGTCCGGATCTGGACAAGTAATCGTGAAAGAAGATCCATCAGATGACAAATTTATCCGCTGTGCTGAAACGGGAAAGGCAAGATACATTATTACAGGAGATCATCACTAATCATGGTTGCCGACAAAATAAGTACTGCAAATTAGAAATACACTTCTATAGGGAGTGCCATGGACAGCCGCAGAGATAAGATGGGCCGGTTCATGATTCAGGGTTCTGTCTCGCCGGGGTTGATGAACCAGGTGTCGGAATTCCTGACGGGAAGAATTGCCGCATATTGTTGGCATAGTCTGCACACGATGGAAAAAAAAGGCAGAGCCTCGATGACGAGCCGATCGCTTAACGTGTTGAAGAAAAGTGAGAAAGGACCGTTGAGTGAATA
>CAYOIU010000209.1:0-7333 GCA_964404085.1 uncultured Desulfobacteraceae bacterium
TGGGCAGCCATTCGGCAAACCCTTCCCGCCACGCATATCCGTTGGGGTTCTTGCGGGCCTGTGCCGCGGCCTGTGCTTGATCAAAGGGTCCTGTCTGATTTCCATCGTAACTTAGATACCATTGTGACATGTCCTGGCCTCCTTGTTTACTTATCAGTCTGTCGAGGATTGATGGAACCGTAAAAGTCCGGTCTTCAGGGCTTTTACGGTTCCATCAATTTTGGAATAAGCCTTGTCACATGTCAAGGGCGAATCCTTCTTACTGGTCCTTGATGAGTCTGAACTACCTAAACCATTCGAACAAGATTTACATCTCAGGGGAAAATCATTCTTTTCGCATAGTTGTATTCCTGAGGCGGGAACTATCAAAAAGATTTCTTTTAAAAACGTGCGCAATAGATTAATATCTTGCGAAATGTCATCTTAGCAAACCATTCCAGGCGGCGGAATAATGCAGGAAAACCGGGTGGACCACAGTGTGAGATTGGGGCAAGTCCAGGATCACATTGACAAAATGCCTAGTCTTTCTACGACGGTTATGAAGGTCCTGGAGATTTGCAACCGGCCCGACACGTCGGCAAATGACATGAATCGCGTCATCTCTCTCGATCCTGTTTTGACGGGGAAGGTCCTAAAACTCATCAACTCAGCCTACTACTCCCTACCCAACCAGGTTACATCTCTCACCCGGGCCATCGTCATCCTGGGCTTGAATACAGTCAAAAACCTCGCCTTGAGCACGGCCATATTGGGCAATCTGAGCAGAAGGAAATCCAGGGCCCTTTCCATCGATGCCTTCTGGAGTCATTCCATCCATGCCGGTGTAACGGCAAAAGCCATAGCTTCCCTCCGGAAGGATCGGTCCGGGCCCCTGGAGGAATATTTTATTGCCGGGCTGCTTCATGATCTCGGCAAAATTCCCCTGAGCGACTGTTTTCCGCAGGAATACAAAAAGGCGATGGACATGGTCCTCACGAAAGAGTGGTCATCACATCACGCGGAAAAAACATTTTTCGGTTTTGACCACTGTCTTGCAGGCAGAATGATCGCCGAAAAATGGAAACTTGCAGATGGGTTTGTTGAAGCCTTAGCCTTTCACCACAATCCTGAAATAGCTGCCGGCGACCACCAGGATCTTGTTGCTAATGTTGTCATCGGCAATCACTTTGCCCATTTCACTGAAAGGCTCGCCGACGGAAACAACCCGGCCCCTCTCGCCGGGGTGGCCCAAGCGCTTGAGGTATCGGGGCTCGAATGGAACGACGTTCTGGCACTTGATGATGAAATCAATATGGAAATCGAAAAGGCCCGTATTTTTCTTCAGATCGGTATCGGAGGTTAAACATGAGAATAGGATTCTGGGGAGTCCGCGGTTCCATCCCCTGCCCAGGCCCGGGAACGGTAAAGTATGGAGGCAACACACCGTGCATAGAGCTGCGGTTTGGAACTTCCGACAGGCTGATCATTATTGACGCGGGCTCAGGAATCCGGGAACTTGGCAACTTCATCCTGGCCCATGACCTGCCCAAAGGGCCACTTCAGTTAGAGCTCTTTTTGTCCCACACCCACTGGGATCACATTATGGGCTTTCCTTTCTTTGGCCCCATCTACGTGCCCGACACCCACTTGAAAGTCTACGGGCCCATCTCCTACGAAACAGAAACCCTTGAAAAGATTGTCGGCGGTCAATTGACCTATAGATATTTTCCAGTCAACCAGGAGGAATTGCAGGCGAAGATCGACTATATTCACCTGAAGGAGGGTCGCCGTGATCTTGGTGATGGAATGACCCTGATGGCAAAGTATCTCAACCATCCCTTGCTTTGCCTGGGTTACCGATTTGAGCACGAGGGCAAAGTCTTCTGCACGGCCTATGATACAGAGCCCTTCAGAAATCTTTTCTCAACAGATCCCGAAAGCCCGGATTACGACGAAGAGATGGCCAGGGAGGGCGAAATCGTCGCCAAAGAACAGAATGAGGCCCTGGAGCAATTCTTTGCCGGGGCGGACCTGCTGGTCCATGACTGCCAATACACACAAGACGAGTATGAATCCACCAAGGTGGGCTGGGGACACTCATCATTTGAGCATGTCTGCTCCGCAGCCGGTCGCGCAGGGGTCAAGAAGCTTGCACTCTTCCATCACGAACCCACACGAGCCGATAATGAAATGGATGAACTGGCCGAGGCGTATTGTCGACCGGGGAAATTCGGCAACACCCGGATATTTATTGCTAGAGAGGGCATGCAGATCGAACTCTAGCTCCAGCCCATCCACAATACATCTTGTCTTTCCCTTCAGGTGCTCTGGATCGGCTTTTCGAACCGCAGAGGGTTCATAACCGGAAGGCCTTTTTCGGCAGACGGACCTGAAAGATCCGGGCCAGCGTCTATCGGACGGATCTCTGCCACTCTTTTCCAAAGATGTTCCCTATTCTGTCCACCTGGCTGGGATCAATTTTTAGCGCCCGGGCGATTTCCAAGTACAGTTGTTTCCTGTCTGCATTCTCGGCACTGACCAGGCTTTTCAGATCTCTTGTCTCTTTGAGTCCCAGCCCACCGATCTTCTTTATTGTCACGTAACCGTCATTTCCCTCTTCGAGAAATCCTTTCACGTAAAAGGATTTCATGCGAGCGTATCGGTTTTTCATTTGCTGCTTCAATGCCCGGATTGTGGGGTTGGACACCGTCAGGGCCTCATCGGCATAGGCCGTGGAACACGCGAAAGCCAGCAGCGTTTTCTTGAGCAAATGGCTGTCCTTGTCCGGCGAAGGCTTTTTTGTTGCCGGGGGTTTCTGACCCCTGATGTCATCAACGATTTTGCCCGCCACCGATTCGACTTTCTCTGCCGGGAAATAGATGTTGATGGTGACGCAGGCGAACAGCATCAGCGAAAAAATGCAGCTTACTGCCAAAAGTGCTCTTTTGTGATTCTTCATTTCATCCTCCAAGTCACGGGTTTCCGTCCATAATTTGCCCTATTTGACAACGGGTCCACTCTTTGATGTGGTCACACGTTTCAACCGTTTCACCATATCCTTGAAACTGACGCGATTGTCGGGATTTTGATTTATCACATTCACGCCCGAGATAAAACTCCTTTTTACCAGGTACTCCCTGCCGTCCTCCCTGATGGTGCCGTTTATCCTGAAGACGTCGTTTTCCAGAGAAGCATGGACACCGATCTTCTGGTATGGAAACTCTTTGAAGAGACTCGCGAATATCCCTGCAGCGCCCACAAAAGGACTCTGCCCCCCACCCAGTTCGGCGATATGATCAACGGCTTTTACACTGATCCTCTGGGGAATGCCCTTTTTCTTGACCGTCTCCAAAAGCAGATCAAATCTCTGGGGTTGACTTCCGGTTATTTCGAGCCTGTTCACATGGCCTTTCAAAACCCCCTGGATCTTTCCAAACCCGCTACTGGTGGTCAGTTTCGCGAGATCCAGGCCTTGCCAACGGGCATCCAATTTCAGGTCCGGGGTGGAGGTAAACAAACCCGAAGCACCTATATTGGAAAGCAGGACACTTCCACCAAAAACCCTTGCCTCCATCCGCCCTTTGCTCTTCATGATCCCCTTTTCAATGTGAATGGACTCCAGGCTTCCATCCAGCGTACCCTGAATGTTTTGCGCAAATAATCTTGCCAGAAGAGGCGCCAGGCTGAGGGAATCCGCACTGAGGCTCGTATCGCACGACGGCTTCATTTCGGCCCACCCCTTGGTAATCAAAGGGCCGATCTTGATCTTCCCGCCGGGGACCTTGAGGAGCGTGGGAGCAGGTATGAACAAGGTGTTCGGTCCTGCAAGTAGATTCAGGTCTAGAGACTGACCAGGGAGAAAGGGCGTTTTCATGGTTTGAACGGAAAATTTCCCCTTGAGGGGCTCCATCGGCTCTTTTTTCTTGTAGTTCCGGTACCAGAGAGGGAGCGAAAGCTCAATGCCTTCCAACGATCCCCTATCGCTGTCAATGGAAAGGGCCCCTTCCTTCCAGAAGAGACGACCCTTGGCCGCCCACCGGGATCCCCTCCCTTTCAATCTGAAATCTCCGGACAAACTTCCATCTGCGTCCATGGCGCCAAGAATCGGTTTTTCCGTCTGGAACGGCTCTTTAACCAGCGTTTGAAATACAGGCCCCAGCGGTGTACCCGGGATCTTCAGGGAAACGTCAAAACTTCGGGCCGCGCCGCTCCCTTCCAATTCGCCATCAATGTGAAGCTGGAGGATGGATTTGAGCCCGAACCTCAGCCCGGCCAGACGATATTGCTTCTTCTTTATGTTGTACGACCCCTCCCCCGACAAAACGAATGGATTTTTCTTAAGATCGAAGTAGAAGCGGCCATAAAGGATCTCTCCCCTGTCCGCTCGAACAGTAGCGTGCGCTTCAATTCCGGAAAAAGACGGGCCAATCTTCCCTTTTATGTCCGCTTTGACCGCCATGGCCTCCCCCAAAGAGGTTTCCTCGCGGTTTTGAAAGGAAAATCCTTCAAGAGTCACCCGTCCGCTCAAAATGTATTCTTTCTCCTTTCCCAGTCTCGCTCCAACCTCAATACGATCCAGCCCCGAGGCCTTCCAGCCTGACGGGAACAGTTTGAGTGCAGCAACCGCCTCTAGAAGGCCTGTTTCCTTGCCCCTTATTTTCATGACTCCGTCTTTTGGGCCAAGGTTCAGAGACGCCTCGAGATTTTTTAGCAGGGAAGAATCCAGGCGGACGGCGGGCAGGTAGAGGGTCCTTTTTGTCGCATCCACCCTGCCGTCCCGCGCTTTCAGGCTCAAATTCCGAACCAGGAACTTCGTCCCCTTGTAAACACGCTTCACCACCGGAATATGCGCAGAGAGGTTCATGATGTCATAGCTCGGATAACTGCCCGAAAAAGAAATGGAAGCCTCGAAAGGTTCCAGATCCAGGCCTGTGCCAGACAAGAGGATATCGTTTGCTTTCACCCCACCGGAAACCTTGATGTCGGGGAAAGTTCCCTTTGCCCTCACCTTTCCGGTTATCATTCCGTTTCCCCTGACGCTTGAAGAAACGAATGAAAGGTGGTTCTGCTCGAAAAATGTCTGAAGATCGCCCTTCCAGGTCCATGCATTCTCCCCCTTCCCATTGTGAAGGCCCCGTATGGTACCGGTCACATTGAGGGACCCTGTCAACTTCACTGGGGGGAGCTCGATTTCAGGGGGAAGGAGGGACCGGAGACGATCAGGAAAAAGGCGGGATTTAAGGATCTTCAGACCCACCTCCAGTCGTTTTCCGAACCCCGCGTCCAGCGAACCCTCAAAACGCAACCCGTCGCCCAGGGCGGCCTGGAAGGGATTCGCAACAAGCGTCTTCTCCTCAAATTGGACTTCACCTCCCGTGGTGATACGGACGCCTGAAATAGAGTTCTTTTTCAGAGCCCCCTTTTTGTAGCTAATCCACCCGGGTGAAAGTTCGGCATTACGGAAGGAAAGTTTTTTCTCCTTGACGTGATAGAGCAGGTTTGTTTTGGCCTCCAGGTCTCTGATGGAGACCATAGGGCTCTCAAAATCGGCCCCTTTGAAGCTAAGGAAACCACCAATTTCAGGATTGTCAAGGGACAGTTTTTGGTCCGCCTTCAGGTAGACCTGGGGGAGCACCAGATTCAAGCCTTGGGAGGGCCATTCGGCCCGCACTTGGCAGAAGAATTCAACAGGTCGTCCGGCCTCCAGGCTTGCCCGGATGTGGTCTGCGCGGAGCGTGCGTTCGCCCAGTCGTGCGGACACAAGACCCTCGTGGACTTCCGCGGACTGGAGCCTCAGATCCCTGAAGACGAAGTACACAAAAAGCCTTTTCAAGAGACCTCCGAGAAAAGAGGTTCTTACAGGTTTATCTTTGATTCCGGGGAGTTCAGGTTTTTCGGAGATATGGGATGCAAACCCGGCTATCTGGATGTTTCTCACAACGAGGGTTCTTTGGCCCCACGGACCTTCGAATGAAAATTCGGCTGCAGCCGTGGGCACATCGAGGGAAAAGCCCCGCATCTCCGGGCCGGGTTTCACATGGACGCCTTCAAGTTCCACTTTAAGCGGGTTGCGTGAATACGTCATCCGTTGGATGCTGAAAGAGGCCCCGATCGAGCTGGAGACAAATTTCTCCACAAGCGATTTTACCTTGGGGGGGTGCGTGTAGTAGTAGAGGAGGATGGAGAAGGAAAGCACTGCAAAAACCAAGACAGCGGCGGCAACGGCCAGAATGATTTTTGACCTGATTTTCATTTTCCCCCTGTCAGACCTGTCGGAATCAATTGGTAACGGAGAAAAGAAGTTTCAAGTATTATTGTAGCGAAGCAGTAATGAATTGTAAACGTCCGTGCGCCGCTTGAACCGGTTTGCTTATTGACCGATTCCTCAAGTGCAAGAGGAGGGTTCGCTTTTTGAAATTTTTTTAGTCAAAATTTTTTCGGTAAACGGGACAACCGACAGGATTTACTTAAGAGTTGGTAATTCAATTCTTGACACTTTTGGCACGCCCCCTTACCATCTAAAATTGACCCAAAATCAAACTGCCTTCTCAAGAGCGGAGAAGCCGGAAACGCAACGCAGCACCTCACCTTTTGCTAAAAAAACGAAAATGGACCACCGGACGGTTGTCTATGCTTGACGGGCCGTGATATCGAATCTTGTCATCTACAAGAACGTTTTTCAGGAAATGGATCTCTTGGATATTGAAGAACTTATCGAGGATTGTTCACGTATATTTTTAAGCTGTATTCTCGTATCCGAGGAGTTTCCCATCTCCGGAAAAGGAGGGCAGGAAAATGGCAAAGAGACGTTTTGTTGACCTTAGTATCAGTATCGAATCGGATCTCCCGAGCGATCCACCTATCATGATTCCCAAAATCGACTATGTGGACCACGAGCAGGGAGCCGAACAGATGAAGGATTTTTTTCCCGGAGTAAAAAAAGAACAATTGCCCGGCGGTCTCGGCTGGGCCCTCGAATTCTTGACCCTCACCACCCACAGTGGGACGCACCTGGACGCGCCTTATCACTACCACCCCACCATGGACAACGGGAAACAGGCGCTCACGATAGATGAAATCCCTCTGGAGTGGTGTTTCGGTGACGGTGTTCTCCTTGATTTTCGCCAAAAGGATGATGGCGAACGTATAACGATCGAAGACGTGGAAAAAGAGCTTGACCGGATCGGATATGAAATCAAGCCCCTGGATATCGTTTTGATTCAGACGGGCGCCGACAAGGCATGGGGCACTGAAGAATATCTCGTCAAGGGGGCCGGCATGGACCGGGAAAGCACCCTCTATCTCACCCGGAAAGGGGTGAGTCGTATCCATTCTTTGGTTCGAATATCATGGC
>CAYOIU010000210.1:0-7304 GCA_964404085.1 uncultured Desulfobacteraceae bacterium
AAAAAAATCTGGACCAGGAGCGGCGTGTTCCTGACCACTTCCAGGTAGACACGGGCTAGGGCACTTCCCACGAAGGAGCGGGACAACCGCAAGAGGGCGGTTACCAATCCAACAACGAATGCCAGAAAAAAGCTCGCAAACGTAATCCGGCAAGTGACCAGCAAACCCTGAATGAGAGGCCCTGGAACAAGTGCCCTTTCCGTGTTCGAGAAGAAATACTTTGGAATCCGATACCACTGCCAATGGTATCCGAGTTCTTCGGTACTGTAAAATAGGAGAAAAAGCATCCCCAAGATCAGCAAAAGAAAACCGCCGATTTCTCCCAGTGACCGGAATCGCGCTTTGATCCATCGTATCATCTTTTCTTAAGCTTTTCTGCCTCTCAGGCCTACCGGGTTTTATGTCTCATGTTGGATTTCATTTGACATTTGAGCTTTGACATTTATTTATTTCCGGCTTACCGCCTTTTCTCCCGTTGATCACTTTCTTGAAGTCCATATCCTTTCTCCTTTCTCAATGGGCCATTTCTTGAGCCATGATTGCCGCCCCCAGCAAGGCCGCCCTGCTCTCCAGGATGACCCTGACAGGTATTTTTTCCAGGAACCCTCTGAATCTCCCCTTGTTGGTGAATGCCCGGAGAAAAAGGTCTTTCTTCAGGACCGGGAGGATTTTCGCAGGAATTCCACCACCCAGATAAATGCCTCCTCTGGTTGTAGCCGTCAGAGCGAAGTTGCCGCAAGCACCACCGAGTATGCTAACAAATTGTTCGAGCGAATGCACACAGAGGGGCTCACGGTTTTCGAGAGCGGCCTCGGATATGGCCCTCGCCGGGTCCATGGTTTTCATGTTCTCTGCCAGCCATTCGGGCTCCCGGTACCTTCCCGTGCTCTTCAACCATTGATAGATATTCACCAGCCCCGGTCCTGAGAGGACCCGCTCTACACTCACGTGACCGAATTGTTCGCGCAGGTATCTCCACAGCAATATTTCATCTTCCGTGGTGGGTGAGAAATCCACATGCCCGCCTTCCGAGGAGACAGCAACATACCGGTCGCCATGAAAGACAAGAAGGGCCTCTCCGAACCCGGTACCAGGCGCCACCACGCCTATATTGCCACGCCCTTTTGCACTCACCCGGTTGAGAAAAAGGGTTTGCTTGCGGCTCAGGTACGGAATGGACTGGGCGGTGGCCGCCAGGTCGTTAACAAGAAGCACATGGTTCCAGCCGAAGCGATCCCTGATCTCCCTTTCAGAGACCACCCATGGAAGGTTCGTCGTCCTGGAGCGGCCGTTCACCACCGGTCCTGCAATTCCAAAAGCAGCACCGGCCGGCCGCACCGTGTATCGGTCCACGAAGTCTTCAAGGATCGTCACCAGGCCACCGGCCTCCCTGCTTGCATAAGTGCGCATCCTTTTCAACCGGGGCCGTTTTTTCCCGGACGCAAAGAGGCCGATATTCGTCTTGGTCCCCCCGATGTCACCGGCGAGGAACGTCTTTTCATCGGGCCTTCCGCTCACAGATCATCTCCTTTGGGAGCAGAGAGGCCGCACCCCGTTCCAGAATCCACGTCAAAGACCCGCCGGAGGGCAGAACCCGGGTGGCAGGGAGACGGGTATCACGGTCTTCAAGGACGGATTTCACCACCTCGGCCTTTTCCTCTCCTGCCACAAGAAATACAACCTTTCGGGCCTTGTTGATAAGGGGAAACGTCATGGTGAGACGATGGACTTCCGGCTGTCCCCCCTTTACGGCCACAACCCGTCTCCTTTTCTCTTGCAAGGCTATATCTCCAGGAAAAAGCGAGGCCGTGTGTCCGTCGGTCCCCAGGCCCAGGAAGACGAGATCAAATTCTCCGGTGATCTCTTTCTCGTAAAGGGATGCCCCTTCCTCCGGGGGCAGAGAACCGGGCATCGCATGTACGTTATCCGCCGGGATATCAACGCGATCAAGAAAATCTTCGCATGCCTGGCCGTAGTTGCTCCACCGGCTGGCTTCAGGGACGCACCGTTCATCACCCCAGTAGAGATGTATTTTGTTCCACGGCATGGAAGAGCGATAGGGGTCCTCCCCGAAGAGGGCATGCATCTTCCTGGGTGTCGACCCGCCCGAAAGGGCGACCATGCACCTGCCCCTGCCCACCACCGCAGCCCCGGCAAGCTCAGCAAAAACATGGGCTCCCTCCTCTGCCAGGTCTTCCCTTGCCTCAACGATAATAATGTTAACCTTATCCCCCATCTATTGTTCTGTTCCTGCTGGTTTCTCACTCTCCCTTAGATTTTTTGATGATCTTGGGGATGAAAAAAGAGAATAAGAAGAGTCCGATTGAGAAAAATACCTTGAAGGACATCAGCTCGCCCCAGTTCCCCGAAGCCCACACGTCTTTCAAGGTGCCGATGAAAAAGGTGAAGATAAAGGTACCTACGATGATGCCCAGGCCTGTGCCAAATACATAGTCCCAAAAACGAACCTTAGTGAGACCCATCCCGAAACTCATTGGTGTGAAAGGAAAATAGACCAGCCGGAGATAGAGGACCGTTGCAAATCCGTTCCGCTCCATGGCGTCATCGTATTTTTTAAACCTCTCCCCAATAAGAGAAGAGGCAAAATCCCGCCCTAATGTCCTGCCGATGAAAAAGGCCGCACTGGCGCCGACCATGGCACCGACCCAAACATACACAAAACCCTTGTACGGTCCGAAAATGGCAGCCCCCAGCCCTGTCAGCAGAGTTCCGGGGATAAAAAGGCATATCCCGGCCGCGTAAATAATCATGAAGACAATGGGCGCCCACAAACTCAGGGATTTGAGAAAACCGCCCAAGGCATCGACGGTGAGATGCTCTTTTACCGGCGTAAATCGGACCACAACTATGGCAACAGCAACAAGTACCAGCAGCGATAGGGCTTTCAGGACAGCTCCTTTTCGCGATTTTTCAATCATATGTTTCTCCTCGGAAACGATTGTCCGGCACCACAAGAGACCCTCGGCCTGAACTCAGGTCGTAATGGCCCCTCCTCAGGTGAATCCTGAACCTGCCGTACAGGTATAGCAATGGTCGCCAACAGCTATGGGGCTTCCAGGTTCCGGGGGACCATGCATTTCGGAAACATGGGTCTTCTGCATTCCAATAGGCAATCTCTTTGCCAGGTTAAAATCACAATCATAGAGGTTCCCGTCCCAGTCCACCGAGACAAGCGTCCGACACATCACTCCTTCAAGGGCGCAGGGATTGAATCCATTTGCCAACCGATCCAGATACGATTCCAGATTTCCTGAGACACGAAGCCACCTGCGAAATCTGCCCAAAGGGACGTTGGCGAAGGTATAGAGTTGGTTGAAATGTATGCCCCACTTCTTCTTCAATTGATCACGGAATCTCTTTTCAGCCTGGGCCTGGGCAGGGGGAAGAAAGGCGCCGGTGGGGTTTGAGACCAGATCCAGTTCAAGCCCGGTACCCTCCATCCCGTGCCCTGCTTCATTCAACCGTCTGAGCGCTCTTATGCATTTATCAAAAATACCCTTCCCCCGCTGGGATTCGGTCTGTCCCGGATTTGTAGCGGGAAGAGAGGCCACCACCGCGACCCGGTGTTCGTTGAATTCCCTGATGAAACGCTCGGGCCCCACATCTTCCATGGCCGAGAGGTTCGACCTCACCATCAGGCGGTCGCACAACGGTGCGAGGGCTTTGACGAACGGAATAAGTCGCGGATGGAGTTCCGGTGCGCCTCCGGTGATATCGATGGTTTCGAAATGGGCTCTTTTGGCATAAGAAACAACCTCATCCATCACCCCATCATCCATGAGTTCCGTGCGATCAGGGCCCGCTTCAAGGTGGCAGTGTTTGCAGGCCTGGTTGCAGAGAAGGCCCACGTTGATTTGAAGGGTAGTTGTCCAGCCACGTTCCAATAAAATACCATGTTTCACCAGTGTGGTCCGAAAAGGCTCCACCTGTACCTCCGGGTGATCGGTGCCATGGAATGTTTCCTTTTTAGAAACAGCGGCTTTCATGGATCTCTCATCTCCTTTGTTTTACATGGACAGCTTCTCGGCCACATTGCGCATCTGCACTCCATGGACAAGAGAGGCCCCTCCCCTGATGGCCGTCACCACATGGACAGCCTCCGTCATCTCGCCGACGCTTGCCCCCTTTTCGAGACAGGCCTGGGTATAGGCGTCTATGCAATAGGGGCATTGGACAGTATGAGCCACAGCAAGACCGATCAGGGCCTTTTCCCGCTCAGAAAGCTCACCGTCGACAAACACCGCACTATAATAATCAAAAAACTTTTTTGCCAGATCCGGCGCCTCTTTACCGATTTCCTCGAATTTACCCAAATCTTCCGGCTTGTAATAGGTCTCCATTTTCACCTTCCTTTTTTTCTGGAATGCGGTTTCATGAAATGAAAACAGTTAAACCTTCCTATACCTTCTGACCCGGCCCCTCGCTGCCTGCCGTGTAAAATTGAAGCATTTCCGCCCGCTCGCCGCATGTTTCACATGCCTCCAGCACCGGGGTGAGGAAAGACCAGCAGAGCTCCACACCGTCCTGACGCCAGAAGAGCATCTGATCTCCCAGCATGCAATCCAGAAGCACCTTTTCATAGGCGTCCAGGACCGGTCCTTCATAGCTCTGCCTGTAAAGAAAATCCATGGTCACTGTTCTCAGCAACACCCTCGCGCTCGGATTCTTGGTCTGAAAAGTCAACTGGATTTCTTCTTCAGGATAGATGCCCAGGACCAACCTGTTGGATACGATATCCTTTCCAAGAACCTCGCGAAATATGGAATGGGGAACCTCCCTGAAGTGAATCACGATTTCCGTCAGCTTTTGGGCGAGTCGTTTGCCTGACGTGATAATAAATGGAACGCCCTGCCAGCGCCAGTTGTCCACAAGCACCCTCATCCTGGCAAAGGTGGGAACCAGGGAATCCGATCCTACTTCCGGTTCATCCCTGTACCCGGGAACGGCCACTCCATCGACACGACCCGAAACATATTGCCCCAACCTGAGATATTGGTCCAGATCCTTAACAGGAAACGGCCTCAACGCGCGGTAAACCTTCGCCTTTTCATCCCTGATCCTATCAGCCGAAAATTCGGCAGGAGGTTCCATGGCCATCAATGAAAGAAGTTGCATCATATGATTTTGAAACATGTCCCTGAGGACGCCTGCCTGTTCATAATAACCAGCCCTGTGCTCAACCCCAAGGGTCTCGGCCGCGGTGATCTCAACGGAGCGAATGTATCTTCGGTTCCACAGGGGTTCGAAGATCGCATTGGCAAAACGGAACATCAGGATGTTTTGGACGGTCTCCTTGGCCAGGTAATGATCGATTCTGAATACCTGCTGTTCTTTCCAGTGCTCGTGAATGGCCCTGTCCAGGGCCATGGCAGAGGGGAGATCCCTACCGAAAGGTTTTTCAACCACAATCCTGGACCAGTTCTTTCCATTTTCATTTTCCTTTGAAAGCCCTGTCTCCCCCAGCATTCTTGCCGTGGATTCGTAGAGTGAGGGCGGAATGGCCAGGTAGAACAGCCTATTTTCCTTCAATTCATGGGATTTTTCAAGCCTCCTTAGTGAATCGGCAAAAGCGGTGAAGGAGGCGGGCGAATCGTAACCGATGGTCCGGTAGTGGAGCAGGCGCGAAAATCTCTCCCAATCGGATTCATCGAGATTTCCCTGAAGCTTTATCGCCTTTTTCATCCTCTCCCCGAACCCCGGATCGTCCATATCCGTGCGGGCACACCCCACAATGAGGATGGGATCCGGAAGTCCCCCACTTAGGAAAAGGTTGTAAAGGGCCGGCACGACCTTTCGCGCGGTGAGATCTCCGGATGCACCCACGATGACCACGGAGCAAGGGTCAGGAATCCTGTCAATGAGACAGGACTCAGTTGGTACCTTGAGATCGGATGTGGTGGTTGAAGCAATGATTGTATCTTCCACAGCAACTCCTTTGTTCTTCGGTCGCCACCTGGTGGAAAAGACCCAGATGTAAGTTGAGCTTGCAGAATGGAATTAGTCCGATCGGGTTTTTTTGACAGCGTGCCCGCCGAATTCCCTCCTGAGTGCCGCAAGAACCCGGTCCGAAAACGT
This sequence comes from uncultured Desulfobacteraceae bacterium, assembly GCA_964404085.1. Lineage (GTDB taxonomy): Bacteria > Desulfobacterota > DSM-4660 > Desulfatiglandales > Desulfatiglandaceae > CAYUCJ01. The sequence goes on from CAYOIU010000210.1 coordinate 6,097, forward strand.
GTTATCCTTACGGGACCGGAACCGTTCAAAGAGGGAAAGGGTAATCACGGGGGAAGAGACCGCTGCTTCGATGGCATGTTGGACGGTCCACCGTCCTTCTCCGGAATCCTCAACATACCCCTGTATCCTTGAAAGATCCGGATCCGTCTGAAATGCCCGTTCAGCCAGCTCCAGCAGCCAGGATCGAATAACGCTTCCCCTGTTCCACACGTGGCTCAGGGCATCATACGCCAGGTTCTTCCCATAAGGAGACGTGTCGAGCAGTTCGAACCCTTCGGCGTAGGCCTGCATCATGGCGTACTCGATGCCGTTATGGATCATCTTTACAAAGTGACCGGCGCCGGTCGCGCCACAGTAGAGACAGCCTTCCTCCGGCGCCAGGTCTTTGAAGAGGGGTTCAAGGTGGTTGTAGGCCTTTCCCGGCCCACCGATCATCAGGCAGTAGCCTTCCTTCAAGCCCCAAATGCCGCCGCTCACGCCGGCATCCACATAGGACAACCCGGCCTTTTCAACTGTCCCGGATCGTCTCAGGTCGTCCTTGTAGAAACTGTTTCCCCCGTCGATGATCATATCTCCCGGGGTGAGGACGTCCAACAATTTGGTTATGTGATCGTCCACGGTGGGGCCGGACGGGAGCATCATCCACACGGCTCGGGGTTTATCCAGCAGACCCGGGATTTCTTCCAGTGAGTAGGCGGCAGTGGCGCCTTCCCCGGCGAGTCCTTCTGTCTTCTTGGCGGTGCGGTTGTAGGCAACGACCTCGTGCCCTTTCTTAAGAAGACGCCGCGCCATATTCATCCCCATCCGCCCTAGTCCGATCATCGCTACTTGCATTGTAGTCTCCTTCCAATCGACTTGAATGACAAATTCAAAAGCCCAAATGCCAAATGAATTTCAAATGCCAAAAACTATTTTCTTGCCTTTGAATTTAGCGATTAGCTCTTAGCAATTGGCTATTAGGTTCAAAGGTACAGGGCCTTTCGCCACTTCAAACTGTTGCACCTTAGGGGTTGTTCCTGATGAATGCAATCTTTTCATTTTAGAAGCTAACGGCTAACAGCTAATAGCTTAATAACCCAGCGCAAGTTCTCGTGCCTTACGCCTCGCTCTCACACGCCCTTCCTTTCAACTGGAAAAAGAGTTTTAACCCCTTTTTGACCTTGTCCGAGAATATCTTGGGCGAAAAATAGCTCCCCACAACCTTTTTG
>CAYOIU010000211.1:0-7272 GCA_964404085.1 uncultured Desulfobacteraceae bacterium
TGGCCTGGTTATTAATGTACCGGACAGGCGCATCGGACCATGTTCGTTTGGACTGTGAGAGGAATTATCTTGGCTGGGGACCCCGCGCAGAATATTTGCGCCGTGATTTAGAGCTGAGGAAAAGTATATTCCCGCCGGAAAGGACTGCACTGGCCCTCCCGTACTTGATCAATGTTCCTCAATAAGCGGATGACATAAGGACCTTGAGCCTTACGCCCAACGCCTTATGCCTACGGCACATATTGCCGCTTACTTGAGTATGCTGAGGACCTCCTCAAGACCGGCTTTCAGATCCGCCAGAATGAGATTCCGGGAACTTTTCCCTATGGCGTTTTTTCCCAGCCGTTGTCTTGCACCCTCAATGGTCATCTTTTCTTCGTAGAGAAGTCTCTTGATCTCTAAGATCATCTCGAGGTCTTTTTTCTGGTAGGTTCGCTGGTTGGAATCCGCTCTTTGTGGCCTGATCTGTGGAAACTCGCCTTCCCAGTATCTCAAAACATAGGGCTCAACGCCGATGATCCTACTCACTTCGCCGATCCGAAAAAAACGCCTGTCATCAGGTATCCGATTCACACCCTATCCCTCCCGGAGCGTTCCTCCTGTTTCCTGTCGAATTCGGTCGATAATCGTCTCGTGAAGCCTGTTGACGTCGGCTCCGTCGAGCGTGCTGATGGATGAGCGGTAGCAGATCCTGAAGCCAAGTGCCTTTTGACCGGAGGCTATGTTTTTCCCTTCATAGTAGTCGAAAATCTCAATGGATTCCACAAGTCCTTTGCCTTCTTGTCGGATGATATCCATAATTCTGCCGCTTTCGATGGACAATCCGACCAGAAGGGAGATATCCCTGTAGACGGCGGGAAATTTGGCAAAAGGATGAAATTCCCGTGTTTGAGGCCTTGCACTGAGGAGCGCCTCGATATCCAGATCAAAGAGATAGGCCGTTTCGTTTTCCAGGTCATAGGCCTTCATGACCTTTTGGGATACCCTGCCAAGCCGGCCCACCCGGGCACTCCCCACCACGACTTCAGAAAAAATCCGCGAATCGTAGGCGGGATCAGGTTGGCCCTTTTGAAAATAAAATGATTCAATCCCGATGTCTCTCAAGAGGCCCTCGACGGTCCCCTTCGCATCATAATAATCCACCGGCCTTTCATTTTTGTACCAGGTCTTCCGGCGATAGGGCCCTGCCATGACGGCAACCAGACGGGTTTTTTCAATGGGCTGCAGACCTTCACCCTGATTCTGGAAGGTCTTTCCCCATTCAAAAAGCTTCAGTTCCTTTTCACCGCGGGAAAAATTGGTTTTCAGCGTGTTCAATAGCCCGGGAATCAAAGAAGTACGCAAAACGGACTGATCGGAACTCAATGGGTTCAAAATCCTGACCAACTGTTCCTTGTCTACGCCCCCGTTTGGATTCAACGCATCGATGGATTCGGGCGATATAAAGCTGTAGGTAATGATTTCCGAAAATCCAAAGGATGCCAACTGAGATCTCAACCGGTCACTGAAGGCCAGCTCCGGCAGTTCGTTTTCATCAGGGGGACGTATGGGGGCCGGGGTTACGGGAATTTCGTTGTATCCATGGAGACGCGCCACCTCTTCCATAAGATCTACTTCACGATTGATGTCAACCCTGAACGATGGCGGGATGACGGTGAAGGCCTCTTCATTTTCCTTCCGCACATCCATTTCCAGGGAACTCAGATAATCCCACATGGATTCTCCCGAAAGTGTGGTTCCCAGGTAGGCGTTGCAGCGATCAGGCCGAAACGTGATCTCCCGGGGGACATAAGGCCGGGGATAATTGTCCAGAATACCGGAAGCAACCACTCCGCCGCTTAACCGAACCATAAGATCTAGACTCCTTTTCAACGCCCTCGGCACGCCTTCAATATCAATTCCCCTTTCGAATCGGTAGGAGGCTTCTGTGGACAGCCCCAGGTACTTCGAACCCCGCCGAATGGTAACGGGGTCAAAATAGGCACTCTCCACCAGAACGGTTTTGGTTCCGGCGAAGATTTCCGAATTCAGGCCACCCATGATTCCAGCAATTGCCACGAAGCGGTCACTGTCACAAATCATGAGGTTCTCACCAGTCAGGATGCGGGTCTGGCCGTCGAGTGTCGAAAACCTGTCTCCGGCGTGGGCTCGCTTGACCACAATCCGATTATCCTTGAGACGGTTGTAATCAAAAGCATGGAGCGGCTGTCCCATTTCCATCATCACATAGTTCGTTACATCAACAATACTGTTGATGCTTCTTATGCCGGCGTGGAAGAGTCTGTATCGCATCCAGAAGGGCGATGTCTTTAACGCGATATCTTGAAGGAGTCCTGCCGCGTATCGAGGACAGCCTGTTGGATCTTCGATGTTGACACTCGAAAGGCCTTCTATTTCAGGTCCCGTTTCCTCCAGTTTTATTTCGGGCAGTCTGAGCTTTTCACCTGTTATGGCTGCAATTTCCCTTGCCACACCCAATACGCAAACGCAATCCGCCCGGTTGGGTGTAATGGAGATCTCCAGTACCCAGTCCGGAAGAGAAAGAACCTCGCTGATCAATTGTCCCGGAGCAGTCTCCTCGGATAAGAGCAAGATTCCACTGTGGTCATCGGTCAGGCCCAGTTCGTCTTCAGCCAGGAGCATTCCTTTCGAAAGTTGTCCCCTTATCTCACTTTCTTCGACGACGCTGCCGTTCGGTAGCCGGGCCCCCGGAAGTGCCAGTGGAGCCATGGTCCCTGTTTCCAGATTGGGCGCACCGCATACCACCTGAGAACGCTCTTTACCGCTGTCCACCACACAAAGGTAGAGACGATCCGCATCGGGATGCGGCTCAACGGTGAGGATCCTCGCCGATACGACTCTCTTCAGACCCTCGCCGACCTGTTCGAGGCCCTCCACCTCCAGGCCGGCCATTGTCAGTGCGTCACACAAGGCCGTCGGCGACAATTCGATGTTCACATATTCTTTCAGCCAATTTAGACTAATTTTCATTTCTTTCGTCCTGGGATAAACCGCCCTCGGAACTCTCAATCCAAGAGAGTGATCCCGGCCTTCAACCAATACATTTCAAATCGTCCAATCCCGCCGAATCAGAATTGAGTCAGAAAACGCATGTCGTTCTTGAAAAAAAGCTGGATGTCATCAATACCATACTTGAGCATGGCAATTCTTTCCATCCCCATCCCAAACGCAAATCCCGAATAGACCTCGGGATCATAATTTACAAAGCCGTAGACCTCGGGATCCACCATCCCGGAACCCAGAATTTCGATCCATCCTGTTTGGCCGCAGGTCCGACAGCCCTTTCCCCCGCAAATGACGCATTCCATATCAACCTCTGCGCTGGGCTCTGTAAAAGGAAAAAAGCTGGGCCTGAATCGCAGGGCCGTTTTCTTGCCGAACATCTCTCTTACAAAGGCTGTGAGTGTTCCCTTCAGGGCCCCGAAGGTCACGCCTTTATCCACCAGGAGGCCCTCCACCTGGTGAAACATAGGGGTGTGAGAGACATCAGAATCCCGCCTGTAGACCTTGCCGGGGGCGATAACAGCCACCGGCGGCTGCTGGGTCTCCATCACCCGCACCTGCATTGGTGAAGTGTGGGTCCTGAGGACCACGTTTTCAGAAATGTAAAAGGTATCCTGCATGTCTCTTGCGGGATGATCTTTGGGGATATTCAGGGCCTCAAAATTGTAGTAGTCCAATTCCACATTGGGTCCCTTTACCACTCGGAAACCCATCTTTTCGAAGATATGGCACACTTCTCTGAGGGTCTGCGTGATGGGGTGTATGTGACCGCGGAGGGGTTCCCTTCCGGGCAGGGTGATATCGGGGATCGGTTCCTCGAGGACAGCAGACAGGACCTTTTCCCGAGATACCTCCTGGAACTGATTCGTGATCCTTTGCTTTATCTCGTTGGCCAGTTTGCCGATGGCCGGTCTTTCAGCGGGGTCAATGCTGCCAAGCCGCTTCATGAAAGTGGTGAGGAGTCCTTTTTTCCCAAGATAAGCAATTCTGAAATCCTCAAGGGCCGACCGATCCGCCGCTCCGGATAATTCCCTCAAGGCCTTTTTCTCTATTTCAATCAGTTTTTCTCTCATGGTTCTCCTGCGTGCAGAAAAAAACCCACGGCCTGAGGGCCTGCCTGTGCGGATTCCTTCAGGGCTGCGGGTCAACCGAGCGAAATGTCACACGCATATGGGACTCACCGGGAATTCTTGATCAACTCCTAAAGCAACATTCAGGACCGGATCATACTCGCAAGCTGTGAAAAAGCCGCAGGCTCATTGACGGCCATATGTGCCAGCACCTTTCGATCCAATTCGATGCCGGCCTTGTGCAATCCGCCCATAAGCTGACCATAGGAAAGCCCGTTTTCGTGGGCGGCCGCATTAATTCGAACGATCCATAATCTGCGAAAATCCCTCTTTCGCTTCCTGCGATCACGGTAGGCGTACATCCCGGCGCGATCAACAGCAATGGCAGCCGTTCTGAACACCTTGCTGTGACCGCCCTGATATCCTTTTGCAGCCTTTAAAACCTTATTTCGTCGTCTCCGGGCCTTGAAGCCTCGTCTTACTCTCGGCATGAAAATTCTCCTTCAAATTTTGCTCTAAAGTAAAAAGCCTTCGAGGGACTTCCTACTAACACCCATCCATGGGCGCGATGCTGACTTAATACGAATCCATCAAATTTCCAACGATGACAATCCATCTCTTATTGTTCAACGGTCGAAGCCGACTCTCTCAAAGGTAAGGAACCAGCTTGGCGACCTGTTTCAGGTTGGTCGAGTCCACCAACCCGGCTTTTCTGAGGTTTCGTTTTCTTTTGGTGCTCTTCTTCGTTAAAATATGACTCGAATATGCCTTGTTCCGGACAACTTTTCCGGTCCCGGTGGCCTTAAACCTCTTTGCAGCTCCCCGGTTTGTCTTCATTTTCGGCATCTGTTTTCTCCTTTCAAAAATACGCTTTCCACCGAATCCTACGCTGAACGGTTACCGGTGGTCAAGTTTGTCAAAATCGAAAAACACTCCAAAGCCTGTCCGGGGGTTAAGTGCCACCACCGGGGCTTCAAATGTTCTTCAGTATACCCAACGCGAAATGACAACATGGACTTCCGTCAGAAGCACATCGGAAGGCTAGGACTTGGGAATCATCACCATGGTCATACTGTTTCTGCCCTCCTGTTTCGGAGGTTGCTCAACTGTCCCTTCATTCTGAATTTCTTCAGCGATCTTCTGGAGGAGTTCCAGGCCGATTTCCTTGTGCGCCAACTCACGTCCTCTGAAATAGACCGAAACCTTGACACGGTGTCCTTTTCCCAGAAACTTCTTGAGATTCTTCAACTTGAAACCCAAATCGTGCTCACCTGTGTGAGGACGCAGTTTGATTTCTTTCACCTGGACGGTTCGGCTTTTTTTTCGCGTTTCCTGGACGCGTTTGCTTGCCTCATACTTGAATTTTCCATAATCCATGATCCGGCAAACCGGCGGATCGGAATCAGGCGCCACTTCCACAAGATCAAAGCCTTCCTCCTTTGCCACCCTCAATGCCTGCTGCGCCGGCAGGATACCCAATTGCTTTCCATCAACAGAAATCAACCTAACAAGCCTGGCACGAATACTCTCATTGACATTAACGCGATTGGTTTTGTTGCCTATGGTTCTACCTCCTTTGTTTGCAGTCCTTGTCAATTGTTCCAATGAATTCCTCTGCGGTCATAAACGGCAGATTTTCACCGTTCCGCAGGCGTGGGGTCATTCCCCCTTTGTCACTCTCCCTGTCCCCAATAATGAGCATGTAGGGAATTTTCTGGAGTTGAGCCTCTCGGACTTTCAGTCCGAGTTTTTCATTTCTCAGGTCGGCCCTTACCCTGATTCCAGCTTTTTTGAGGTTCTCGAATACCGTTTCGGCAAAAGGATTGTCACGATCTGTCACTGTCAGAAGAGTAGCCTGCACCGGCGCAAGCCAGACCGGGAAGGCTCCCGCGTAATGCTCAATCAAGATGCCGATAAACCGTTCAATGGCCCCCAGTATGGTCCGGTGAAGCATGGCGGGTCGGTGCTTTTGCCCGTCCTTGCCGACATACACCAGATTAAATCGTTCCGGGAGGGTAAAATCACACTGGATAGTCCCGCACTGCCATTTGCGTCCCAGGGCGTCATTGAGCTTAACATCGATTTTTGGCCCATAGAAAGCACCGTCGCCTTCGTTAATTTCGTAAGGGAGACCGGTTTCATCTATGGCCTCAATAAGGGCTTTCGTGGCCATTTTCCAATCTTCATCGGAACCGATGGACTTTTCTGGACGGGTGCTTACCTCCAGTTCATAATCAAAATCAAATACGCTCATCATGTCATGGACAAAATCGAGAAGAGCCTTTATTTCACTGTTCAATTGATCAGGTGCGCAGATGAGATGCGCATCATCCTGGGTAAATTCTCTCACCCGGAGCAACCCATGCAGAACGCCCGAACGCTCATGCCGGTGCACGGTCCCCAATTCAAAATATCGTTTGGGCAGATCCCGATAGCTCCTGATCTTCGATCCGTAGATAAGCATATGGGAGAGGCAATTCATGGGCTTGATGCCATACGATTGCTCATCGATCGTGGTGAAGTACATGTTTTCCCGGTAATTCTCAAAGTGGCCTGATTTTTTCCACAGATCAGTCTTGAGGAGTTCCGGTCCCCTCACCAGTTCATAGCCCCGACTGAGATGCTCCTTGATTTCAAAATCTTCCAACAAATACCGGAGCATCATGCCCTTGGGATGCCACACGATCATGCCCGCGCCGATTTCCTCGTGCGTGCTAAAGAGGCCCAGTTGCGGTCCCAGTTTTGCGTGGTTCCTCTTTTTTGCCTCTTCCAGCTTATGGAGATGGGCCTTCAGTGCCTTTCGGTCGGAAAAGGCGACGCCATATATCCGACTCAGCATGGGCCTCTTTTCATCGCCCCTCCAGTAGGCACCTGCCACTTTTATGAGATGGAAGGCCTTTATGCGCCCGGTATTTGGAAGATGAGGTCCCCTGCAGAGATCCGTAAAAGTGCCCTGGGTGTAAAGTGACACATTCTCTTCACCCAGATCGCGGATAAGCTCAACCTTGTAGTCTTCCCCCTGCGCTTTAAAATAATCAACGGCCTCCTGCGAGGACATCTCCTTCCGTTCAAAAGGAAGGCCCTCCCGGACAATTTCTTTCATTTTTTCTTCTATTGCAGGGAGATCTTCCTCCCTGAATGGACGTTCAAAATCGAAGTCATAATAGAAACCGTCCTC
>CAYOIU010000212.1:0-7261 GCA_964404085.1 uncultured Desulfobacteraceae bacterium
CCTCAAAGCAAAGATGCGTTTTCGTGTCCTGAAAAAAGATCCCCGTGTCCCTCCTCAACGCCATCCTTCTTATCTTCTGCAGACTTACGCGCAGCAACAGGGGGGGAGTGGAGTCGTGCCGGCCCTCCCGCTGTTGGTTAATGCTCCTCTGCTTGCGTGAGGGACGGTGGATTCGCGCAGGGTCTCCCGTTACGTTCTGTGCGTCAGGTTGTAGTAGAGGTAGTAGCCGAGCGGGATAATGACCAGTGTCAGGACGGTGGAAACGGCGGCCCCGGTGATGAGGGATACACCCAGACCCGAAAAGATGGGATCAGGCAGCATGAAAAAGGCCCCCGTGATGACGGCCACGGTCGTCAGAACCACGGGTCTGGTCCTGATGGCGCCCGATTCCAGGACCGCGTCCTTTATCCCTTTGCTCTTCTCAAGCCCGATCTCGATAAAGTCGATCAGGAGCACGGCGTTCCGGACCATGATCCCGGCAAGGGCGATGAACCCTATCATGCTGGTGGCGGTGAAAAATTTGCTGAAGAGAAAATGTCCCGGAATGATGCCCAGCAGGCTCAAGGGGATGGGGATCATCATGATGATGGGTGTAATGAAGGAACCGAACCAACCCACGAGGATGAAATACATGAGGACCAGGGCGCCCACAAAGGCCAACCCCAGGTCCCTGAAGACCTCGTAGGTAATCTGCCATTCCCCGTCCCACTTCACGGAGGCCCTTTGCGTGTTTTCCGGCTGCCTGGTCCAGTATTGCTCTATCGGATAGCGGCCGTCCGTGATGGATGCTATCTTTTTTCTCATCTTCAGGATGGCATAGACAGGGCTTTCTTCAGAGCCGGCCACATCGCCCGTGACGTAAACAACCGGTTTCAGATCCTTGTGATAGATGGCCTGGTCCTTGACCCTCTCCTCGATCCCGACCAGCTCATTTAAGGGAACCGGTCTCCCCGCCATGGAAATGAGATTGATATCCTTCAGGGTCTCCAGGGCCGATTGCTGTCTTTCCGGGATTTTCAGGATGATATCCACGTCCTCTCTGTCTTTGCCCGTGTGGAGAATTCCCGCATTCATCCCCTTTACGGCCATGAACAGGGTCTTGGTCACCATTTCGGTGGAAATACCGGTGAGGGCCGCCTTCACCTTATCCACCCTGAAATCCAGCTCCTTCATGTCGTCTTCCACATACCAGTCCACGTCCACGATGCCCTTTGTGGTCTCAAAGACGCGTTTGATCCTGGAGGCAATGTCCAACCGGGTCTTGTGATCCGGGCCGTAGACTTCCGCAACAAGGGTCGCCAGCACAGGGGGCCCCGGCGGCACCTCTGCGATCTTGATATTGGCGTGGTATTTTTTCCCGATCTCCTGGATCGGCCCCCTCATGATCCCGGCCAGGTCGTGACTCTTGCGGTCTCGCTGGGCCTTGTCCACGAAGTTCACCTGGATGTCGGCCACGTTATCCCCTTTTCTGAAAAAATAGTGCCTCACCAGCCCGTTGAAATTAATGGGGCCCGCGGTTCCCGCGTAGATTTCATAGTCGGCCACTTCTTTGACGCCGGAAAGATAATTTCCTATCTCAGTGGCCACGGCCATAGTACGTTCCAGGGGGGTGGATTCCGGCATATCGATGATGATTTGCATCTCGTTCTTGTTGTCAAAAGGGAGCATTTTCATGACCACCTTTTTGGTGGGGACAAACAGGAAGGCCCCCAGAAAGAGGACGATCATGACGACGATCAGCAGAAACCGCCAGATTCTCTTTTCCATGAGGGGAAGCAGAAGGGCCCTGTATATCTTGTAAAACCTGGTGGTCTTGACCATTTCCTCTTCGTCTTTCAAGACGGTTTCACCGCCTGCGTGACCTGCCAGGAGCTTGTAGGCCAGCCAGGGCGTAATGGTGAGGGCCACCAGGAGGGAAAAGATCATGGCGAGGGAAGCGCCGATGGGCATGGGTTTCATGTAGGGTCCCATGAGCCCGCTGACAAAGGCCATGGGAAAGATGGCCACGATGACGGTGATGGTGGCCAGGATGGTGGGGTTTCCCACCTCTCCCACCGCGTATAGGGCCCGTTCGAAAAGGTTGGTTCGGGCCATTTTGAAGTGCCGTTCCATATTTTCCACGATGATGATGGCATCATCCACCACCAGTCCCACCACGAAAATCAAGGCAAAAAGGGTCACCCTGTTCAGAGTGTAGCCGAACATGTAGTAAACGAAAAGCGTCAGGGCGAAGGTAACGGGCAGGGCTACAAAGACCACCAGTCCGGCCCGCCACCCCATGGCGATGGTCATGACGATCATGACCGCCAGGATGGCACCAAGCAAATGTTCGATCAGGGTCTTGACCTTGTCATAGGCGGTCTCGCCGTAATTTCGGGTGACCGTTGCGTGGACGGATTCGGGAATCACGTATCCCTTCATGGATTCCAGTTTCTTCAAAATCTCGTGGGAGACGACAACGGAATCGCTCCCCTTTCTCTTGGAGATGGAAATGGTGGCGGCCTGGAACCTTTCAAGGGTCTCGGCCTTGTTAAAGCCGATCATGTGGTACTGGTGGGGGACCTCCGGCCCGTCGTAAATTCCGGCCACATCCCTCAAGTAAACGGGTTTTCCCTGGGAGACTCCGACCACCAGGTGTTTCACATCGGCCGCTGTCTTGAAGAAACCGCCTGCCGTCAGGTAGACCACTTCGCCTCCCCGGGTCATTTGCCCCGTGTTCAGGGATTGGTTCGACATGGAAAGGGCGCCGTAGAGGCGCAGGAGATCGAGCCCGTAGGTCCTCAGCTTCTCGATGTCCGGTTCGATGCGCACGACCCGCTTGTAGCCGCCTGTCAGGGACGTCTCTCCCACGTCTTTGATGCTTTTCAGACCGTTTTCAACCTCGGCCGCTATTCTCCTGAGACTGTAGGGGTCATAATCAGAAGACCAAAGGGTTATAGTTACCTGGGGCACGCTGTTGATGGACCGGCTCTTGATGATGGGGGGAAGCACCCCGTGGGGCATCCTGTCCATGTTGAAATCGATCTTTGTCTTGAGTTTTGTAATACTCCTCTCCTCGTCTTCGCCCACCTTGAAGCGAACCGTGACAAGGCCCACATCGTTCATGGAAGTGGAGTAGACATAATCAACCCCGGGAATTTCCCACATCAGTTTTTCCAAAGGGGCCGCCACCACCTTTTGAACGTCCCGTGCCCCTGCACCTGGGTAGGGTACGAGGATGTCCACCATGGGCACCACGATCTGGGGGTCTTCTTCCTTTGCCGTAAACAGGACCGATACGATGCCGATAAACAGGGAGGCAATGATCAGAAGCGGCGTAATCTTGGACCTCAGAAATCCCTTGGCTATCCTCTCGGAAAGGCCATATAGCACGGCCTCCAGCTCTTGTTCTGCTGGAATCCCGGAGGTTTCGGACTCTTTGCCTTTTGGTTCCATTTCCTCAGCCATTTTCTATCCCCCGAGCAGATCGCCGGTCTTGAGTTGTTCTCCGTTTTCCACAACAATCCTCTCTCCGGCGTGCAAACCGCTCACGATTTCGAGGCTGTCACCGAGCTTTCTGCCGGTCTTGACGATCCGCATCTCCGCCCTGCCATCTTTTTCCACGAAGACCACGGGCAGCTGCCCCCTCTCTAAGACGGCCGGACTGGGTACCAGGATAATGTCCTCGTCAGCCTGTCCCAGGGAGACATTGGCGTACATACCGGGGACCAGATGCGTGTCTCCGGACAATTTTATCCGGAAGCTCCTGGTTGAAGGATCTATACTGGGATTGATTTCCAGAATCCTGGCCTTGAAGGTCTTCTGTGCCGATGGGACTTCCACAGTCACCTCCCCCCCCACCTGGGCAAGTGACATGCCGCCTTCATTGACCTGGGCGTAAACCACATTCCTGTTGGAACCGATTTTCAGAATGGCCTGGCTGGGAGCGGCCAGGTTCCCGACATCCATGAGTTGCTGGAGGACGATGCCGTCAAAGGGCGCTTTCAGTGTGGTATAACCCAGGTAGGTCTTGACCTCGTCGAGCATGGCCAGGGCCTGCTGTTTCTTGATCCGGACCTGCGCCAGCTTTTGACTCGCCAGCTTGACGTTTTCTTCTGCCATTGTTCGCCCTTCGAGGGCGGCCTTGTATTTGGCCTCCACCTCGTCGAACTCCTGTTTGCTGACACTCTCTGTTTTCAGGAGATTTTCGAACCTCTTGTATGTCTTTTCAGCAAGATTATATTGCGCCAAAGCCTGTTTGAACCCGGTTTCCGCTATTCTGTGGCCGAGTTCGGCCTGTCGTTCACCGTTGCTGGCCTCTTTGACACCACTTTCGGCAAATCTTTTCTTATCTATGAGCTCCTGGCTCCTGATGGAGACAAGCACCGCGTCCTTTTTGAACGTGTCGCCGGGCTTAACGTGGAGCATATCCAGATAACCCACCACCTTTGGCATCAGGAGGGCTTCGTCAGCACTCGCCACAGTTCCGGGGAAACTTCTCAGGACGGGGAGACTTTGACTCCGGACCTCCTGCGTCCTGACCTTCACCGTTTCAGGTTGCCTGAATTTCCCCTCGGGTTGATCCTTTTCCGAAGAGCACGCCGCCAGTACCAGGACCGGGGCGATGACAAAAAATCTGAAGAACTTCATCTGCAATTTCCTCCTGCTTAACCCGTGGGCTGGTTACTTCAATATCCCGGCTGCGAATAAGAGTTTGGCTTTACCCAGGATCAAGTCAAAGGTGGATTTGTAAAGCCCCAGTTCGGCTTCCTTTGTTTCAACCTCCCTGTCCAGGAGATCGGTAACCTTCAGGATTCCTGCCCTGAAGCGGTTCTGGGTGATTGCCAGGGCCTCGCGGGCCGCTTCGGCCCGCTTCCTGGCGGCCTCAAGTCCCTTTTGGGCTGCCAGAACAGTGTAATACCCATCTTTGACATCAGCCTCAATTTCCAGTTCCTTGTCTGCAATCCTGTCCAGAAGGGCCTGGTGGAGGCTCTTCTGTTCCCTGATGCTGTTGTAGTCGGAAAAGCCGCTGAAGAGGTTGAGTTTCACCTGTGCCCCTACAGTGTAACCGTCACCGGCATCCCCGAAAATCCGATCATCATTCCATCCATAATTGGCAAACAGGGTGACCTCGGGCAGGAACTTTGACCGGGATTTCTTCATTTCGTATTCACTGATGTCCAGGTAGGCCTTCATGGCCTTCAGGTCCTGCCTTTCCTGAAGCGCTTTTTTGAGGTAATCATCAAGGCCATTATCAAAACCATGGTCGGAGTTTTCCCACAAAATATCAAAGTCTCCCTCCACACCAAGGGTCCTCTGAAGAGAACTCCTGCCCACGGCGACCTCTCTTTCGGCCTCTCTTATGGCAACCTCATTTTTCAGCATAAAGGATTGTGCAACCAGAAGATCACTCTTGACCAGCATACCGTTGTTGAAAAAACTCTGACTGGTTTCGTAATATTTCTGCATCCGTTGGTAGGATTCTCTGGTCACGGAAAGGGCCTTCTCAGCCAGCGAGACGCCATAGAAGGCCTGGTGAAGGTTATAGAGGACCTGCTGCTTGACCCTCTCCAACGTGTACCCGGAGGCCATTTTCATTTCGCCGGCCTGTTTGATACCGTAATGGATCTTGCCGTTCATGTAGACGGGCTGGATGAGTTCGATCTTGGTGGTGTAATTGGTCACGCTGTCCGGGTCCTGCATCTGGTTCATGAAATAGTCCATGTCGAACCTTCCCTGGGCTATCTTGGCGAAAGCGGCATTCCCGGGCTCGTCGGTCTTCATGCCCGATTCAACGATATTGATCCTCGGCAGATAGCCCCCTTTAGCCTGATAGGCTCTGTAGGTTGCCGCACGCAGTTCCTGTTCATAGGCCTTGATGATCCTGCTGTGTTTCAGTGCAAGGTCTTTGGCCCGGCTGAAGGTGAGTTCCGCTGCCTGTGCCTGGCTGAAGGAAAATGCCAAGATCAATAGAGTGATAAGAGTTCTCATCGCCTGTCCTCCCGATAAAAAAAGAGCCGGCCCCACGGGGACCAATCCTGGAGCCGGCTTGTCATACAGGGGTGTTTTGCAAAAGGAGGTAATGCCAAGTTTTACACCCACTGGTAACCATTCTAGCAATACCCGTGCCAAATTGATCCTTATTCCACATGTCGCTTCAGGTCGATGCTGAATTTCTTCATCCTGTTCCAAACGGTCACCCGGGAAATACCCAGGATGCGCGCCGCTTCCGATTGGTTCCCCTCCGCCTTTTTGAGCGCCCGGATCAAGGCCGCCCTCTTGGCTTCGTCCGGATCCAAAGTGACCTTCGTCTTAAGGGGGATGGGCACGGGGCCGTCAAATATGTTCGGGGGGAAATGATGAGGCTCTATGAGGGAACCATGACAGGCCACAAAGGCATACTCAAAGGCGCTTTTCAGTTCCCGAACGTTGCCGGGCCAGGTATGGCGCAGGATCGCAGCCACGGCCTCGTCGCTGATGCCTTGAATTTCCTTTCCACTCTTGAGCCTGATGTGTTCGAAAAAGGACTGGGCCAAAAGGGGGATATCCTCCGTACGGTCCCTGAGCGGTGGCAGGTGAACGGGTATGACGTTGATCCTGAAATAGAGGTCATCCCTGAAAGTGCCTTCTTCCACCAGCTTTTTCAGGTCCCGGTTGGTGGCGGTGATGATGCGGACATTCACGGGAATAGGCCGGTTGTCCCCCACCCGTTCAATGACCTTCTCCTCCAGGACCCTCAGGAGCTTCACCTGGGTTACCAGGGGCAGGTCCCCGATTTCGTCCAGGAAGATATCTCCTCTCTGGGCGGCCTCGAAACGGCCGGCCCTGCCCTGGATGGCGCCGGTAAAGGCGCCCTTTACATGACCGAAGAGTTCACTCTCGAGGAGGGATTCGTTGAGGGACGCACAGTTGACTTTCACAAAAGGCTTGTTTTTTCGGGGGCCGATTTCATGGATCGCCTTGGCGACCAGCTCCTTGCCGGTCCCGCTTTCCCCCAGGATGATCACGGGGGCGTCGGACTGGGCCGCGTTCTCAATAAGGTCAAAAACCTGTTTCATGTGGGCGGAGATCCCCATGATACCGTGAAATCCGTTCTCCCCCTGCAGTTCCCGGCGAAAGGCCTCTATCTGGTGATCTTTTTGAATGATTTCAGTGATATCAGTAAAGGTTTCCACGGCCCCTATGACCTGCCCCTTGGTATTTCGCAATAGCGACGCGTTCTTCAATATTTCCAGTCTCTTTCCATCTCTTCGCTCCACGCTGCATCTTCTCCGCTTGAGGC
>CAYOIU010000213.1:0-7151 GCA_964404085.1 uncultured Desulfobacteraceae bacterium
TCCTGTTATAATATCCTCTGGAGCACCCAAAAAATGTCCCGGAAGCAGCTTTTTAAAAAAAAGGAGAACACGCGCCTCATCGCAGACCAGCACATGCATATCTTCAAGGCCATCAAGGGCCGGAATCCCGAACAAGCATCCCGGGAAGCAAGCCGCCACATTGACTTCGTTGAAACCGAACTGAGGGAACTCGTCGCGAACGACGACATCCCTTCCGGCTGATTCCTTTCCCCTGCGCAACTTGCTTCTAACCCGGAATTCTCATCCCGCGATGCGCGGGACTGTGCCCGGATAGATGGACTCTTTCCGAGAGCCCTCTCAATTTTTCTTTTCAGCGTACGTCAGCACCATCCCCCCGTCAAAGAGAAGGTCCCCGCCGATGAGATATTTGGCAAAACGGGAAAAGCCCAAGACAAAGAGATTCCCCACCTCTATGGGCGTCATCATCTCCTTGATACGGGAACTCCCCATCATGACGTCCCGGACCACTTCATCCGGGGTAATGCCCCGCTGCTCGGCCTGGGTCGGGATCTGTTTCAGGGCCAGGGCCGTCTTGACAAAACCGGTACTTACTGAAAATGATCGGATTTCTCCCTGACCTTCTGCGGCGAGGGATTGGGTCAAGGCACGAAGGCCGAACTTGGTGATATTGTAGACGGGCTTGTTGAGCGTGCAGATATGGGCATGCACTGAGGCCATATTGCCTATGGCGCCCGTCCCGTCCGTGCTCTTTTTCATGTGGGGAATCGTCAATTTGGAGAGGAAAAACGGGGCGCGAAGCATGAGCCGCATCATGTAATCGTATTTTTCCATGGGGAAGTTCTCGACGGAGTCAATATGCTGTATCCCGGCAATATTGGCCACATACTTGATACTCCCCAGCTTGGCCGCCTCTTCCACCGCCCTTTCCACCTGGTCATCCGCGCAAAGATCGGTCTTGAGGAAGATCATCTGGCCGCCCATATCCCGGGCCATCCGCTGGGTCGCCTTTCCCCCTTCTTCATCCACATCCAGACCCACGGTCATAAGGCCGTTGGCTGAGGCGGCCACGGCGGTGGCCCTCCCTATCCCACCCGAGGCCCCGGTGACGATGCAGACGTTCCCGGGATTGAAATGATCATCCTGCAAAAGAAGAATTTCCGCCTTCTTGATTTCGGGCTCGCTTATGTCCATCTTTCCCCCCTTTTCACATCTTTGTTCATTTATTGCCTGATCCCTCGATTCATTTGCCTGGAACATGATCGTGTAGTGATTGGTTCCTTCCATCACCTTCCCACACGGCCAGTTGTATGTTTACTCCATTGCCCTCAACTTTTGTCATAGCAGGCTCAGGCATGTTCGCCCTCCTTAATATTTATGAGTTACCATTTCATTCACGCATTTCGCGTCCTGTGCTCCCGTATCGACCCGATTATGCCCTTCGGGAAAAAGATGACCACCAGAATAAAGAGGATCCCAAAGAGAAGCAACCACCGCTCCAGGATGTTATGCAATAGGGAGGCATGGGGGAATAGCCCCTTTGCCAGATTCTGAAGATCGGGAAGAAAGGTCTGGGCAACAAGGACGAAGGCCGCCCCCAGAATCCCACCATAGAGCGTTCCCATGCCGCCAATGATGACCATGAAGAGGATATCAAGCATAATGGTTGAAACACTCAAACAGGACTCCGGGTTCACATAGCCCACCCACATGGCATAGAGGCCCCCCACAACACTCGCCACGACGCACCCGAACGTGATGGAGATGCCCTGAAAAATGAAGGTCTTGTACCCAAGGGCATCCGCCCTCTGGACATTATCGCGAATCGCCTCAAGGACGTGGCCAAGGGGCGAATGGATAAATCGCAGCATTACGATGAAAAGCCCGAGGCACGCAAACAGGAGGAGATAGTAGCTCAGCAATCTTCCGGTAATCTCGAAACCGAAGACCTTCCCCATGCTGAAAGATACGGCAAGAATCCCCGGCATACTCATGCTGATCCCATCCTCTCCTCCGGAAAAACCGCTCAGTTTCGTGGCAAGAACCATGGCCAGTTCAGCGATGGCAAGGGTCACCATGGCGAAAAAAATGGCTTTCACCCGGAGAGAAAGAAAACTGACAAGCAATGCCAGGGCCGAAGCAACGGCCGCGCCCAGGACCAGCCCAAGGGCGAGATTCATATAAGAGGGTGCCCCGTATTTCCCCGCGAGTAAAGCCACGCAGTAGGCCCCGATCCCGAAAAACATGCCATGCCCGAAGGAGAGGATCCCCGTATACCCCAGAAGGATATCAAAGCTCGCCACGAGGACACCGTAAATCATGATCTTCATGGCGAGGTCCACCGTCTTGAAGGACGGGAAAAGAAAGGGGACAAGGAGAAAGAAGAGGAGTCCCGCGGCCCTGAGATAAAAGCTTCCGCCGGCGAACCGCCTTTTCTTATCTTCCAGCCGCGCTCTTTGGACCGATGTCAACTCAACCATTCCTCGTCCTTTACTTCCCTGCGGGAAAAAGCCCCTTTGGTTTCACGAGAAGGATCATGATCATGATCATGACATTTGCGGCCGCGGCTGCCCATGGGACAAGATAGGCCACATAATTGTACGCGAGTCCCACGATCAGGGCCCCAACCAAAGAACCCGTTACACTCCCGAGCCCCCCGATAATTACCACGATGAAGGCGAAAAGGAGATACGTGGCCCCCATGTCCGGGTAGACCTGAAGGCTGAATACGGACATGGCGAATCCCCCGAGAGCGGCAAGTGCCGCACCCACCGCAAAGACAGCGGTGAAGAGGAGAAAGATATTGTGTCCCATGGCCTGGACCATCTCCCGGTTTTCCACTCCCGCACGGACAATGGTGCCCAGCTTGGTTCTTCGTAAAATGAGTTGGATGGTCCCATAGACAATCCCTCCCATGATGATACAGATGACCCGGTATTTATCAATGATCACATCCATCACATCCCAGTTTCCACGAAAGGAAAAAGGCACGGTCATGACTTCATCATTTGGTCCCCAGAATACGCGGATCAGTTCCACAAGCACAATGGTCGCACCAAAGGTGATCAGGATCTGAAACAAATGGTTCCCATACACCCGGCGGATGATCGTTCTTTCCATGATCGCCCCCAGGACGGCGACGGCGATCATGGCCGATACCAGGGCCAGGCCGTAAACAGCCAGGTTCTGAGGGAGGGAATCGGCCTCCACCCACTTCATCATCCCGCTGAAAACGCTGAAACCCACATAAGCCCCCCAAGCGAAAAGTGCCCCATGGGCGAAGTTCAAGACATCCATCAACCCGAATATGATACTCACCCCCGAAGCCACAAGGAAAAGAAGCATGCCCATGGCAAGGCCGGCGATTGTAAGTGTCAAATAGGTCTTGATGGGAATGGCGATAATGGGAAGAAGAAAAAGGGCAGCCGCTCCTGCAGCGGTGAGTTGGCCGCGCCATTTTTCGGATGTCACCTGCGTCACGACAGACTATCCCTCCGTCTTTTCAATCTGCCCATTTGTTTCGGATATTCCCAGGTACATGCTCTTCAATGTTTCATCATGAACCAGGTCTTTCATGAATCCATCCGCAACGACCCTGCCGTCATCCAGTATATAGAAATCATCGCCCACCGCGCTTGCCATGTAGAAATTCTGCTCCACGAGAACGATGACCGTGGTCGCCTTGATCTGGTTGAGGGCATCGATAAGACCCTCCACGATGATTGGAGCCAGGCCTTTGGAAGGCTCGTCAATGAGGAGCAGGTCCGTGTCATTGACGATGGCCCTGGCAATGGCAAGCATCTGTTTCTGACCGCCGCTCAGGTTGCCGGCCTTGGTCTTCCAGAATTTTCTGAGATCCGCAAACATCTCCAAGATCTCTTCCAGCCGGGAGGCCGATTTCTCGTCTTCAGAGAGTATGGCAACGCGCATGTTTTCTTCAACCGTCAATTCGGAAAAGATACCCATCTCTTCGGGGACATAGCCCATCCCCATACGCGCGATCTGATAGGGCCGTTTTCCTCGAATCTTCTGTCCCTTGAAAAAGACCACCCCCCGGGAAGGGGGAAGGAGTCCCATAACCGTTTTGAGTGTTGAACTTTTCCCTGCGCCGTTTCGCCCGATAAGAACCGTCAAGGCATCGGCTCTCGCCTCAAATGAAACACCCTGGAGGATATGGTGCTGTCCGATAAAGGTGTGAACATCGTCAACCTTCAAAACCGCTTCATTCACGTTTGGCCCCTCCTCCAAGATAGGCTTCCCGGACCGCTTTACTCTTCCTGATCTCTTCGGGCTCCCCGTCAGCGATCAGCTTTCCCTCCTGGAGGACCGCGATCTGATCCGAAAGGGTCATAATCATATCCATCTTGTGCTCCACCAGGAGCAGGGTGCGGTTTCCAGCGGACTTGATTCCTTGGAGAATTTCGAGGATCGCCGGAACCTCCTCCTGGGCCATCCCGGCCGTGGGTTCGTCAAGGAACAGGATCTCGGGTTTCAGAGCCATCAGGATTGCGATTTCCAGCTTCCTTTGTTCTCCGTGGGTCAGGGTGCTGGCAGGTGCGGCCCATTTTTCGGCCAGGAGGACCTCTTCCAGGATGGCATAGGCCTCGTCTTCGGCCTCAGAAAAATGGCCGACGTTCCGCCAGAAATTGAACCCAAAACCGCGCCTTGCCTGTACGGCAACACGCACGTTCTCAAGGACACTCAAGAGGGGAAAAATATTGGTCAGCTGAAAAGACCGTCCCATACCCATGCGGGTCCTTTCCGCGGCACCAAGGGTGGTAATATCCCTGCCCTTGAGGAGAATCTTCCCTTCGCTCGCCCTGTACTGGCCGGTCATCAGGTTGAAAAGGGTGGTTTTCCCGGCGCCGTTCGGGCCGATGATGGACTTCAAGACAAACGGCTCCACCTTGAAGTTCACGTGATCCACGGCCGTGTGTCCACCAAAGCGGATGGTCAGATCCCTTGTTTCAAGAATCGGGTTTGAGCTTTTTGCCGTACCCCGCACCATAGGGAACCGTCCTTGCCCTTTCGTCAAATCTTCCTGGAGCTTTACATCGTTTCCCCCGGGATCTGTTTCCCGCAGGGGCGGCACCCGAAGCACCGGGGAAGGAATACTTCTTCCTCCGGGACCGGGGTGCCATCCCCTTCCAGGGGGTCTATCGTTTGTTCATAATGGGTGGGGCCGTTTCCGCGGGGGACATCTCCCTTAAAAGGACAGGGATGGCCCAGGGAACATCCGGTTCCACATCGAGCTGAAAGGCAAACATGGACTGGAGGGCCTGGTGATCCTCTTTTCGGAAAATCATGGTCCCCTTTGGCGTCATGAACACCATGCCTTCCATGGTGGAAATGAGTTTTTCGGTATCCGTGGTGCCCGCCTTGGTAATGGCCTTGACCACGGCACTGGCTGCGGCAAAGCCGCCGCAGGTGAAGAAATCCGGGGGTTCGTTAAAGCGTTTCAGGTGTTCCTTGACAAACCAGTCGTTGACGGGATTGTTGGGATTTTCATAGTAGTAGTAGATGGAACCCTTCATGCCTTTGAGAGGCTTCCACATCTTGAGTACCGCCAGCACGTTTCCGCCACTCGCGATCTCGATGCCGTACTTGTCCAGGCCGGCAGACATGAGCTGTGCAATGGGGCCGCCCTTACCGGCCCAGATGACCCAGACATACTTGGGCTTGGGTTTGTCTTTCAGGGCCTCGATGATCCGCTGAATGGGGGCGGTGAAATCCGTGCCCTTGGGGTCGCAGTATTCCTCGTGAACCACCTTGGCGCCCAGCTCTTCCGCGGCCTGCTTGTAGGCGGCAATGCCGTCACGGCCGAAGGCGTAATCCTGGCCGATACAGGCGATGGATACCCCTGGCTTGGCCACGGCCACTGCATTGGAAATGGCATCCTGGCCTGAATTCCGGCCGGTGCGGAAGATATAGCGGTTCCAGTGGGAACCCGTGATGGCGTCCGCCACGGCAGGCTCCACAATGAGGATCTTTTTGAAATCCCGGGCCACCGGCAGGACTGCCAGCGCCACCCCGCTGCTGGTAGGACCTATGGCGAGATCCACCTTGTCGTCACTGTAGAGCTTGGTCAGGAGCATCTTTGCCCTGTCCGCTTTGAGTTGCGTGTCCTCAACGATCAGTTCCACATCGCGGCCGAGGATTTTGTTGGTCCCGTGGGTGAAATATTCCAGGCCCATTTTGAAACCGGTGACCTCCGCCTTCCCATAGATCTCATAAGGGCCACTCAGACCCTGGATGATGCCGATTTTGATCGGGCCTGCCGCCAGAACCGGGGGTGCCAGGAAGGCAAGGGTCAACAAAAAAGGCAAAAAACCACCGAGAACATGTTTGAGCTTCATCTTTTTCCCTCCTTGTCTTAGACAATCGTTTTGGGTTTGCCGGATTCCCTGCCGCTTCGAGCACAATATCTCTCGGCGCCAGTATGAGCAGAAAAACAGATGAGATTAGCAGGATGATGAAAACGGGATGTTCAGCTTGTTCCAGATAAAGCAAATTCGGGGCCAGATATCTGCTTCTTGCTACAATAACCCCGCGCACCATCTTCTATCGCTGGGGGGCAAAGGTTTTCAACAGGATTCACGCAAGATCTCCTTCTAAATTCTATTGCAATGGACAGGTAAAAAGTGTACTGATTACGTATCAAACAATCGACATGTGGAATACTTGCTACGGAAATATCGTGAAATGGACAGAGAAAAACACAGAATCGTTCCTGCGAAAACGGACGCTCAGGGAGGCACCGGAGGACGCTTGCGAGACCAAAAAACTGCCGAGAAGCAACTCGACATGCTCCATTTGATATTCGACAGCATCTACAACGGCTGCATTGTCACCGATACGAAAGGGTACATCACCCATTTCAATAAGCCTTACGGCCGTTTTCTTGGGCTCGACCCCGAGGCCCAGATCGGCAAACATGCCACGGAAGTGATCGAAAATACGCGCATGCATATCGTGGCCAAGACCGGGAAGGCCGAGATCAATCAGTCACACCGGATCAAAGGCCAGGACATGGTGGTACAGCGGATCCCCATCAAGAAAAATGGGAAGGTAGTAGCAGTATTCGGCCAGGTGATGTTCAAGGATGTAAAAGATGTCAGGAAACTGGCGGAGGAACTCTCAACGCTCAAAACTCAAGAGAAGAACAAGCGGCA